>NZ_JAAGMD010000207.1 GCF_010548465.1 Streptomyces sp. SID14436
GGGCGGCCAGCGGCCCCCCGCCGCACCCGTGTCCGCCGGCCGCACCCGCTACTGGATCGAGATCAACGGCACCCGCCACCAGATCTCCCGGGCGACGCTCGTCCTGGGCCGCAGCACCGAGGCCGACGTGCGGATCGACGACCCCGGCGTCTCCCGCCGGCACTGCGAGATCCGGACCGGAACGCCCTCGACGATCCAGGATCTCGGGTCCACGAACGGCATCGTGGTGGACGGACAGCACACCACCCGCGCTACGCTCCGCGACGGCTCGCGGATCGTCGTGGGCAGCACCACCGTTATCTATAGGCAAGCCGAAGGGTGAAGCGGGGGCAATGTCAGAGCTGACCCTCACGGTCATGCGGCTGGGGTTCCTGGCCGTACTGTGGCTGTTCGTGATCGTGGCCGTGCAGGTCATCCGGAGCGACCTGTTCGGTACGCGGGTCACCCAGCGCGGGGCACGGCGGGAGGCCGGCCGCGCGCAGCAGGCCGGCCGGCAGACGCCGCCGCCGCAGCGCCAGCAGTCGGGCGGCGGCCGTCGCGGCGGCCGCAACGCCCCCACCAAGCTGGTGGTGACCGAGGGGACCCTCACCGGCACCACGGTCGCGCTGCAGGGCCAGACCATCACCCTGGGCCGCGCGCACGACAGCACCATCGTGCTGGACGACGACTACGCCTCCAGCCGTCATGCCAGGATCTACCCGGACCGCGACGGCCAGTGGATCGTCGAGGACCTCGGCTCCACGAACGGCACCTACCTGGACCGGAACCGGCTGACGACCCCCACGCCGATTTCGCTGGGCGCGCCGATCCGCATCGGCAAGACCGTCATCGAGCTGCGGAAGTAGTGCTACACCAATGAATGAGCGCGAGCGGAGCGAGCACGCATCGCCGGCCCCCACCCAGGGCCGCGGCGCGCTCCCGACCGGAGGGTGGGCAGTGTGGCTCGACACGACCGGCTGTACCCGGAGCCGACTGGCGAGGTGCGCATGAGCCTTTCCCTGCGCTTCGCCGCCGGATCGCACAAGGGGATGATCCGGGAGGGCAACGAGGACTCCGGTTACGCCGGTCCGCGCCTGCTCGCCATCGCCGACGGCATGGGCGGCGCCGCGGCCGGTGAGGTGGCCTCCTCCGAGGCGATCTCCACCATCGTCGCGCTCGACGACGACGTCCCCGGCTCCGACCTGCTCACCTCGCTCGGCACGGCCGTGCAGCGGGCCAACGACCAGCTGCGCATGATGGTCGAGGAGGACCCGCAGCTCGAGGGCATGGGCACCACCCTGACCGCCCTGCTGTGGACCGGTCAGCGCCTCGGCATGGTGCACGTCGGCGACTCCCGGGCCTACCTGCTGCGGGACGGCGTCCTGACGCAGATCACCCAGGACCACACCTGGGTGCAGCGGCTGGTCGACGAGGGCCGGATCACCGAGGAGGAGGCGACCACCCACCCGCAGCGGTCCCTGCTGATGCGGGCCCTCGGCAGCGGCGAGCACGTCGAACCCGACCTGTCGATCCGCGAGGTGCGGGCCGGCGACCGGTACCTGATCTGCTCCGACGGCCTGTCCGGCGTGGTCTCCCACCAGACCCTCGAGGACGCCCTGGCCAGTTACCAGGGCCCCGAGGAGACCGTCCAGAACCTGATCGAACTGGCGCTGCGCGGCGGCGGACCCGACAACATCACGGTGATCGTCGCCGACGTCCTCGACCTCGACACCGGGGACACCCTGGCCGGGCAGCTGTCCGACACCCCCGTCGTGGTCGGCGCCGTCGCCGAGAACCAGAGCCAGCTCCACGACAACGGCATCATGCAGACCCCGGCCGGACGCGCCTCCGGGCTCGGCCGCCGGCGCTCCCAGGGCGGCGGCGAGTTCGGCCCGCCCGGCAGCGGCGACGTGACCGGTTTCATCCCCACCGACGGCTTCGGCTACGGCGACGACGACTTCACCAAGCCGCGCAAGGGCCGCAAGTGGCTCAAGCGGTCCTTCTTCGGCCTGCTGGCCCTCGCCGTCGTCGGCGGCGGCCTGTACGGCGGCTGGCGCTGGACGCAGACGCAGTACTACGTCGGCACCAACGAGGACCACGTCGCGCTGTACCGGGGCATCAGCCAGGACCTGGCGTGGGTGTCGCTGTCGAAGGTCCAGCAGGACCACCCCGAGATCGAACTCAAGTACCTGCCGCCCTACCAGCAGAAGCTGGTCGAGGGCACCATCCCCGAGAGCGACCTGGCGGACGCCCGGGCGAAGATCGAGGAACTGTCGGTGCAGGCCTCCGCCTGCAAGAAGGCGGCCGAGCGGCGTGCCGCCGAGAGCGAGAACAACGCGAAGACCGGTGAGGGCGAGGCCGGGGGCACCACGGGAACCACTCCCGCCTCCTTCACGTCCAAGGTCACGCCGACGCCCGACCCCTCGGGGTCGACGAAGGCGCCGGAGAAGTCCACGCCCCCGTCCACGACCGCACCTGATCCCAGCCCCGGCCCCAGCCTCTCGGAGGAGGAGCAGAAGGTCGTCTCGCTGTGCGGTAAGCAGTAGGCAAGCCGTGAGAGGCCCTGTCACACGATGAGCAGTACTACCAACCCGTCGGCGCAGCACACGTCCACGATCGGCGCGATCGGCGCCCCGAGCCGGCGCAACACCGAGCTGGCGCTGCTGGTGTTCGCCGTGGTCATCCCGGTCTTCGCCTACGCCAACGTGGGCCTCGCCATCGACGGCACCGTGCCCTCCGGGCTGCTCGCCTACGGGCTGGGCCTCGGGCTGCTGGCGGGCGTCGGCCACCTCGTGGTGCGCAAGTTCGCGCCCTACGCGGACCCGCTGCTGCTGCCCCTGGCGACCCTGCTGAACGGTCTGGGGCTGGTCGCCATCTGGCGGCTGGACCAGTCGGAGCGGCTGCAGCAGCTGGCCAAGCGGGCCTACGGCGCGTTCAGCCCGTCCGCCCCGAACCAGCTGCTGTACTCGGCCATCGGCGTCGCCCTGTTCGTCGCCGTGCTCGTCTTCCTCAAGGACCACCGCATCCTGCAGCGGTACACCTACATCTCCATGGTGGCCGCCCTGGTCCTGCTGCTGCTGCCGCTGGTGCCGGGCCTCGGCGCCGACGTCTTCGGCGCCAAGATCTGGATCCGGGTCGCCGGATTCTCCATCCAGCCCGGCGAGTTCGCGAAGATCGTCATCGCGATCTTCTTCTCCGGCTACCTCATGGTGAAGCGGGACGCCCTCGCCCTGGCCAGCCGCCGGTTCATGGGCCTGTACCTGCCGCGCGGCCGGGACCTCGGTCCGATCATCACCATCTGGGCGGTCAGCCTCCTCGTCCTCGTCTTCGAGAACGACCTCGGCACCTCGCTGCTGTTCTTCGGGCTGTTCATCGTGATGCTGTACGTCGCCACCGAGCGGACCAGCTGGATCGTCATCGGTCTGCTGATGTCCGCCGCGGGCGCCGTGGGCGTGGCCTCGTTCGCCGGGCACGTCCAGCAGCGCGTGGACGCCTGGCTGGACCCGTTCGGCTGCTACGCGACCTCCGGCGCCTGCGAGCAGATCGGCCAGTCGATCATGTCCTTCGGTTCGGGCGGTGTCATGGGCACCGGCCTCGGCCAGGGCAACTCCGACCTGATCGGCTTCGCCGCCAACTCCGACTTCATCTTCGCCACCTTCGGCGAGGAGCTGGGTTTGGCCGGCGTGATGGCGATGCTGCTGCTCTACGGGCTGATCATCGAGCGCGGTGTGCGGACCTCGCTGGCCGCGCGCGACCCGTTCGGCAAGCTGTTCGCGATCGGCCTGTCCGGTGCCTTCGCCCTCCAGGTCTTCGTGGTCGCCGGCGGTGTCATGGGTCTCATCCCGCTGACCGGTATGACCATGCCGTTCCTCGCCTACGGCGGTTCCTCCGTCATCGCCAACTGGGCGCTGATCGGCATCCTGCTGCGCATCAGTGACACCGCCCGACGCCCGGCGCCCGCGCCCGCCACCAACCCAGACGCCGAGATGACCCAGGTGGTCCGACCGTGAACAAGCCCCTGCGCCGGATCGCGATCTTCTGTGGGCTCCTCATGCTCGCCCTCATGATCCGTGACAACTGGCTCCAGTACGTGCAGGCCGACGCCCTGCAGAAGAACGAGAAGAACCGGCGCATCGCCATCGAGCGGTACGCGCAGCCGCGCGGCGACATCATCGTCGACGGCAAGCCGATCACCGGATCGAAGCGGACCTCGGGCAGCGACTTCGAGTACAAGCGCACCTACAAGAACGGCCCGATGTGGGCGCCGGTCACCGGCTACGCCTCACAGGCCTTCGGCGCGACCCAGCTGGAGAGCATCGAGGACGGCATCCTCACCGGCAACGCCGACCAGCTGTTCTTCCGCAACACCCTGGACATGCTGACCGGCAAGAAGAAGCAGGGCGGCAACGTCGTCACCACGCTGAACTCCGCCGCGCAGAAGGCCGCCTACGAAGGGCTGAAGCGGCAGGGCGGCAAGGGCGCCGTCGCCGCCATCGAGCCGTCCACCGGCAAGATCCTGGCCCTCGCCTCCTACCCGTCCTACGACCCGTCGTCGTTCGCCGGGAACTCCACCACGACGGACACCGAGGCCTGGCAGAAGCTGCAGAAGAAGAACAACCCGAACGACCCGATGCTCAACCGGGCCCTGCGCGAGGTCTACCCGCCCGGATCGACCTTCAAGGTCGTCACCGCGGCCGCGGCCCTGGAGCACGGTCTCTACAAGGAC
This sequence comes from Streptomyces sp. SID14436, assembly GCF_010548465.1. GTDB lineage: Bacteria > Actinomycetota > Actinomycetes > Streptomycetales > Streptomycetaceae > Streptomyces. Next base: position 4,706 of record NZ_JAAGMD010000207.1, read on the forward strand.
GCCGACGAGAAGACGGACACGCCCCTGCCGTGGGTGATGACGGGGACCCGCACCGAGCTGAAGAACGACGGCAACCTGCCCTGCAAGGACGCCACCCTGCGCGAGGCGCTGCGGGTGTCCTGCAACACCGTCTTCGGCAAGATCGGCGCCGACCTCGGCAACGACAAGATGCTCGAGACGGCCGAGAAGTTCGGCTTCAACGAGGAGCAGTTCACCCCGGTCCGCGCCAACGCCTCCGTCTTCTCCGACGACATGGAGCCCTCGCAGGTCGCGCTGTCCTCCATCGGCCAGTTCAACACCGCCACCACCCCGCTGCAGATGGCCATGGTCACCGCGGCCATCGCCAACAACGGCTCGATGATGCAGCCCTACATGGTCGACGCGCTGCAGGCACCGAACCTGGACACCGTCGAGAAGACCAAGCCGGAGGAGCTGAGCCGGCCGATGGAGGCCAAGAACGCCCAGATCCTCCAGTCGATGATGGAGACGGTCGTCGAGAACGGCACCGGCGGCAACGCCCGCATCCCGGGCGTCACCGTCGGCGGCAAGACCGGCACCGCCCAGCACGGTGTCGCCAACAGCAAGAACCCCTACGCCTGGTTCATCTCCTACGCCAAGACCGGTGACGGCGGCTCCCCGGTCGCGGTGGCCGTCGTCATCGAGGACGACGACGCCGTGCGCGGCGACATCTCCGGTGGCGGGCTCGCCGCCCCGATCGCCAAGGACGTGATGGAGGCGGTCATCAAGGGCAAGCAGTGACACCGGTCACGTCCGCTTCACATCGGTGCACGTTGCGGTACCGGTCCTGTATCGGCTGACGCACTTGGCCAGGTCACACAAAACGAGCCGGGTACGGTAGGCCCGGAACGCAGCCTCCGGCCGCACGTACGTGCCGGCCGGGACCGACGGAGAGGGCTGGTAGGTAGCTATGGAAGAGCCGCGTCGCCTCGGCGGCCGGTACGAACTGGGCCAGGTGCTCGGCCGCGGTGGCATGGCGGAGGTCTACCTCGCGCATGACACCCGCCTCGGCCGCACCGTGGCGGTGAAGACGCTGCGCGCGGACCTCGCGCGCGACCCGTCCTTCCAGGCCCGGTTCCGCCGGGAGGCCCAGTCGGCCGCCTCGCTCAACCATCCCGCGATCGTCGCGGTCTACGACACGGGCGAGGACTACATCGACGGGGTCTCCATCCCGTACATCGTCATGGAGTACGTCGACGGCTCCACGCTGCGTGAGCTTCTCCACAGTGGTCGCAAGCTGCTGCCGGAGCGGACACTGGAGATGACCATCGGCATCCTCCAGGCCCTGGAGTACTCGCACCGCGCGGGCATCGTGCACCGCGACATCAAGCCGGCCAACGTCATGCTGACCCGCAACGGCCAGGTCAAGGTCATGGACTTCGGCATCGCCCGCGCCATGGGCGACTCCGGCATGACGATGACCCAGACGTCGGCCGTGATCGGCACCGCCCAGTACCTCTCCCCCGAACAGGCCAAAGGCGAACAGGTCGACGCCCGCTCCGACCTCTACTCCACCGGCTGCCTGCTCTACGAGCTGCTGACCGTCCGCCCGCCGTTCGTGGGCGACTCCCCGGTCGCCGTCGCCTACCAGCACGTCCGCGAGGAACCGCAGGCGCCCAGCGTCTTCGACCCCGAGATCACGCCCGAGATGGACGCCATCGTCCTGAAGGCGCTGGTCAAGGACCCCGACTACCGGTACCAGTCGGCGGACGAGATGCGCGCCGACATCGAGGCCTGCCTGGACGGCCAGCCGGTCGCGGCCGCCGCGGCCCTCGGCTCCGCGGGCTACGGCGGCTACCCGGACGACCAGCCGACCACGGCCCTGCGCCAGGACGCCGGCGGTGCCGCGGCCACCTCGATGCTGCCGCCCATGAACCCGGACGACGGCGGCTACGGCTACGACGACCGCCAGGGCCGCCGCCGCCAGCCGAAGAAGAACAACACCTCCACGATCCTGCTGGTCGCGGCCGGTGTCCTGGTCCTGATCGGCGCCATCCTGATCGGCCGCTGGGCGTTCGGCGGCGACGGCGGGGTGGGCAACGAGGACGTGGCGGTGCCGAACTTCATAGGTGAGACCAAGGCGAACGCCGAACGTCTCGCCGAGAACGGCGACCTGCAACTCGCCTTCACGTCGAAGCCCTGTGAGAACGAGACCAAGGGCAAGATCTGCGAGCAGGACCCGAAGCAGGGCACCAAGGTCAAGAAGGACTCCACCGTCAACCTGGTGGTCTCGACCGGCGCCCCGAAGGTGGCGGTGCCGAGCGTGATCGGTCTGAGCCTGGAGGACGCCACCACCAAGCTGGAGGGTGACGACTACCAGTTCAAGATCGAGACCAAGTCGCGGGTCTCGACGGAGGAACCGAACAGCGTCCTCGACCAGGACCCGACCTCCGGCAAGGAGGTGGAGAAGGGCTCGACGATCACTCTGATCATCGCCAAGGAGCAGGAGAAGGCGACCGTCCCGGACGTCACCGGCAAGACCTGCGAAGAGGCGAAGACCCAGATGACGGGCAACGACCTGGTGGGCAACTGCACCGAGCAGGAGACCGACGACCCGAACCAGGTCGGCAAGGTCATCTCGACCACGCCGGGCCCCAACTCGTCGGCCGACAAGGGATCCCAGGTCACGATCGTCATCGGCAAGGCGAAGCAGCAGGAGAACAAGTTCGCCATGCCGCGCGTCACCCAGATGACGGTCGGCCAGGCCAAGCAGGTCCTCGCCCAGGCGGGTCTCCAACTGGAGCGGGTCCAGGGCGCGAACGACGACAACGCCGTGGTCGTCGGCAGCAACCCGCAGGAGGGCCAGGAGGTCAAGCAGGGCGACAAGGTCGTGCTGATCGCCATAGGGGGCCAGCAGGGCGGGCCGAACGGCGGTGACAACGGAGGCATCTTCGGTGGCCTCACGGGCGGCCGCGACTGACGCACCGCCCGCCGCCGCACGAACGGTACGGCAAAGCCCCGGCCCTCCACGTGAGGGGCCGGGGCTTCGTCGTACGCGGGCGGTCGATACGTCGGGGCGGTCGGGACCGTCGGGGCGTTCGGGACCGTCGGGGTGGTCGGGACCGTCGGGGGCGTCAGGGCTGTCGGAACCGTCGGGCGGTCAGGGCTGTCGGTGCGGTCGGCGCGGGTGAGAGTGCGCGGTGGTGGGCGGCCGGGGCGCGGGGGCGCCGGTCAGCGCAGTTCCTCGGGCGGCGTCCGCTGCTCGTCGACCTTCTCCGTGCGGACCAGTTCGCCCCAGACGACGTAGCGGTACTTGCTCGTGTACACGGGGGTGCAGGTCGTCAGCGTGATGTAGTGGCCGGCCTTCTTCGCCCCGGACTCCTTGGGGACCGGGGCGAGGACCTGGACGTTGTACTTCGACGTCTCGGGGAGGACCGCGTAGGTCTTGTAGACGTACCAGGTGTCCTTCGTCTCGAAGACGATCGCGTCGCCCTTGCCGATCCGGTGGATGCCGTGGAACTTCGCCCCGTGGCCGTCCCGGTGCGCGGCGAGCGAGAAGTTGCCCTTCTTGCCGGACGTCGGCAGCGTCGCCTTGACGGGGTCGGTGTAGTAGCCGGCGACGCCGTCGTTGAGGACCTTCATCGACGTGCCCTTCTCGACGAGGATCTCGTCGTCGCTCATCGCGGGCACGTGCAGGAAGCCGATGCCGTCCTTGCTGTCGAAGGAGACGGGACCGCCGCCGTCCCCGTCGGTCTCCCGGGCCCAGGAGTCGCGCACCTTGTCGGCCTGCTTGCCCGCCGCCCGGTCGGCGACGACGTTCGTCCACCACAGCGAGTAGACGACGAACAGGCCGAGGACCAGGCCCGTCGTGATGAGCAGTTCGCCGAAGACGCTGACCGCGGTCGCGACGGGACCCATGCGGCGGCGTGCCGGACGCCGCCGTGACGGGGGCACGGCGGTCTGCTGTTCGGTGTCGTCGGTGGTCGTTGCCACGTTCCCCTTGCCCCTAGTTGACGAGCGCATCCGGCTTGCCCTTGCTGCGCGGCCGTTCCTCCGCCATCTTGCCCCAGACGATCATGCGGTACTTGCTGGTGAACTCGGGGGTGCAGGTCGTCAGCGTGATGTAGCGGCCCGGTCCGGTGAAGCCCGAGCCCTTGGGGACCGGCTCCAGGACACTGATGTTGCTGGGCGAGGTCACCGGCAGGATCGACGTCATCTTGTACACGAAGTACGTGTCCTGCGTCTCCACGACGATGGGGTCGCCCGGCTCCAGCCGGTTGATGTAGCGGAACGGCTCCCCGTGCGTGTTGCGGTGGCCGGCGAGCCCGAAGTTGCCGGTCTTGTCCTCGGGCATGGCCGTCTTCAGCGCGCCCTCGGCGTAGTGGCCGACCATGCCCCGGTCGAGCACCTTCTTGCTGTTGATGCCCTCGGCGATCGGCACGACCACGTCCAGCTTCGGCATGTGCAGCAGCGCGAAGCCCTGGCCCGGCTCGAAGGCGCCCGGATTCCGCTTGCCGTTCGCCCAGTCGTTCTGGAGGTCGCTGACCTCCTTGCCGGCCTGCGCCTGCGCCCGCACGTTCGTCCACCACAGCTGGTACGTGACGAACAGCAGCATGAGCACGCCGAAGGTGATGAACACCTCGCCGATGGCGCGGCTCGCGACCACGGCCGCACCCGGCTTGCTCTGGCGGGCACGGCGGCGCGCCTCGACCCGTGACAGGGGCGTCTGCGGCTCGTCGGAGCCCCGGGACGCCTCGCCCGGCTCGTCATGCCCCGGGGCGGTGCCGCGGCGGCCCTGGCCCCGTCTGGCGGCCTTCCTGCGGGCGGCACGACCGCCTTCCGCGCCGTCGGCCGCCGTCGCCGTCCCGGTCGGCTCACGGGTCGCGGGCTGCGGCGGGTCCGGGATGCGCAGCGCGACCGTCTCGTCGTCCACGGGCGGGAGGTACGCCGTCTCCGCGGCGGGCCCCCCGGACGCGGCACCGCCGTAGTCGGCTCCGGCGTGCGCGGGTCCGGCATGGGCGGGTCCGGCATGGGCGGGTCCGGCGTACGCGGCACCGCCCGGGGCGCCGTTGTACGCGGTCCCGTCGTAGGCCGTGCCGTCGTAGGCGGTGCCGCCCTGGGCCGTTGCGTCGTAGGGCACCCCGGCGGGGCCCGGGCCCGTGCCGTCGTAGCCCGTCCCGCCGTAGGCCGCGACGTAGGCCGCCCCGCTGTAGGAGCTGTCGGGCACACCGGCGCCGTAAGTGGTACCGCCCGCGGGCTCCCCCGGGCGCGCTGCGCCGTTCTGGGCGGCTCCGTTGTGGGCGGCCCCGTTGTGGGCGGCTCCGTTGTGGGCTGCCGCGCCGTAGGGGTCTCCGCCGAACGAGCCCTCGCTGTAGGAGGTCCCGCCGTAGGGGTCCTGCGGGGTGTCGTCGTACCAGCCGTCCCCGAGCGTGCCGGGCGCCCCGTACGGCTGCTGCCCGTACGGGGTCCCCTGCCCGCCGCCGGAGCCGTAGGAGGAGCCGTCGGTGAACGACTCCCCGTACTCGGCACCGGACTCGCGCTCGGGGCGCAGCGCGGTCACGCCGTGGACCTGCCCACGACGGGCGCGAGCCCCGCCGACCTCGCCACCGCGTCCCGGTCGCCGCACTCCGTCAGCCAGTTGGCGAGCATCCGGTGCCCGTGCTCGGTGAGAACCGATTCGGGGTGGAACTGCACGCCCTCGACGGGCAGTTCACGGTGGCGCAGTCCCATGACGATGCCGTCGGACGTGCGGGCCGTCACCTCCAGCTCCGCCGGGACCGTCGTCGGCTCGGCGGCCAGCGAGTGGTAGCGGGTCGCGGTGAACGGGGACGGCAGACCGGCGAAGACGCCCTTCCCCTCGTGGAGGACGGGCGAGGTCTTGCCGTGCAGCAGCTCGGGGGCGCGGTTCACGACGCCGCCGTAGGCCACCTGCATCGACTGCATGCCGAGGCAGACGCCGAACACGGGCACGCCGGTCGCCGCGCAGTGCCGCACCATCTCCACGCAGACGCCGGCCCGCTCGGGGGTCCCGGGGCCGGGGGAGAGCAGCACGCCGTCGAAGCCTCCCCCACGCGCGTGCGCGGTCGACACCTCGTCGTTGCGCAGGACCTCGCACTCGGCGCCCAGTTGGTAGAGGTACTGGACCAGGTTGAAGACGAAGCTGTCGTAGTTGTCGACGACGAGAATGCGCGCGCTCACTGGTTGTCCACCGTCACATCGTTGAAGGGCAGCAGCGGCTCGGCCCAGGGGAAGACGTACTGGAAGAGGACGTAGACCACGGCGACGATCAGCAGGAGCGAGATGAGTGCCCGCACCCACCCGTTGCCCGGCAGATGCCGCCAGATCCAGCTGTACATGCCGTCCCTTCCGTCGTACCACGGCACCGGACCCACGCCGTACCGCCACCAGACTAACGGCGCAACGCCTCCGGTTTCCCGGCCTCCACAGGCTGGGTGGAGTCCAAGTGCGCCCAGACGATCAGGCGGTGGCTGTGACCCCATTCCGGTTCGCACGTCGTCAGCGTCAGGTAGCGGCCCGGCCGCTTGTACCCGGACATACGTGGCACGGGGTCGATTACCTCGATGTCCGAGGGCACGGTTTTGTAGGGGCCCTTGTCGATCCGGTACGTGAACCATGTCGTCCCGTCCGTGAGGACCACCGCGTCACCCCGCCCGAGCTGGGGAAAGTCCTTGAACGGGTCACCGTGGGTACGGCGATGGCCGGCCACCGAGAAGTTTCCGCGCTCACCGAGGCGGGCGGTGCCGGCGTAGTGGCCGAGGCCCTTCTTCAGCGTGCCGGTGTCCGTGCCCTCGAGAACGGGCTTGTTCCACGTGAAACCAAGACGCGGGATGTACATGATGGCGAAGGACCGGCCCTTCGCGTACGGCTTCTGCCGCGGCGGGCTGCTGCCGGCCGTACCGGACCAGGCGGCGTTCCCGGCGCCGTCGGTGCCCGCGATACGGGCCCGCTCCTGCGCCCACTGCTCGCAGCCGGTCGATCTCGTCGTCCATGACGCCGTCGGCCCGCACGCCGGTCCAGAAGAGCACGTAGGCGACGAAGAGCACGATCACGGCGCCCACGGTGACGCACAGTTCGCTGAGAGTCCTGACGATCACACGCACCGGCGGCTCCCTGTGCGGGCCTTCACTCCACGGTGGTCACTCCACGGGCTTCGCGTAGTGCAGGTCCACTGTGCCCGAGTAGCCGGGAAGAGTCACCGGGCCGTTGTCCTCGACCTTCCAGCCGAGCCCGTAGACGTTGACGTACACCATGTAGTTCTGGATCGCCGGGGACGCCGTGAGCGCCTTGCGCAGCTTCCCGGGGTCGCCGACCGCCGTGATCGTGTACGGCGGTGAGTAGACCCGGCCCTGGAGGATCAGGGTGTTGCCCACGCAGCGCACGGCGCTGGTGGATATCAGCCGCTGGTCCATGACCTGGATGCCCTCGGCCCCGCCCTGCCACATCGCGTTCACCACGGCCTGGAGGTCCTGCTGGTGGATGACCAGGTAGTCGGGCTGCGGCTCCGGGTAACCGGGCAGCTTGGCGGTGGCGTCCGGCGGGGCGTCGTTGAGCGTGACGGTGATCGCCTCGCCCTTGAGCTTCTTCGTCCCCGCGCGCTTCTCCAGGGAGGCGAGGCGGTCGTCGTCCGCCTTGGTGCTGCCGTCGTCGCGCTGGGCGAGCGCTTCCACGTCCTTGCGCAGCGCCCCGTTGGACTCCTCCAGCTCGCCGTTCTTGCGGCTGCGCTCGTGCACGAGGTCGGACAGCCTCAGCAGGGAGGCGTCCGTCCTGATGTTGGTGCCCTTGGCCGTGTTGAAGCTGGTGAAGAAGATGAGGCCGGCGAGGGCGAAGACGCCCGCGGTGAGCACCCGCACGGGCCGGAAACGGCGTCGGCGGACAGGACTGGATTCCGAACCCGGGGAGTAGGCAGAATTGCTCAACGTACCCTTATCTCCTTCGGCGCCGCGGAAGCACTACGCTAACGGACGCCCGGGGGAGCGCTCAGAGTCCCCTTGTACGCTGCTTTGAGCCCGACCCAGTTCTCTGCGCGGCCACGCAGCGCATCGACAGGAGAGACCCTCGTGCCGAAGTCACGTATCCGCAAGAAGGCCGACTACACGCCGCCGCCCGCGAAGCAGGCGACCGCGCTGAAGATGAACAGCCGCGCCTGGGTCGCGCCCGTGATGCTGGCCCTGTTCGCCATCGGCCTGGCCTGGATTGTCGTCTTCTACGTCACTGACAGCAGGCTCCCGATCGAAGCCCTGGGCAACTGGAACATCGTGGTGGGCTTCGGGTTCATCGCCGCCGGATTCGGCGTCTCCACACAGTGGAAGTAGCCCGCACCGGGCTGTGAGCGGGGCCCTGCCCGAGCCGTTCCGCACCTCTGGGCAGGGCTATCCACTGAGTTATCCACAGGCCTTTCCACAGCGTGGGGAAAAGAACGACGATCTGTGGATAACCCATCGGACGTTGACGCCGGTGTGACAGAACCACCGGCAATCGAAAGTGTGTTCACACACGCCCTGACCTGCGAAAACACGTCCCAGCGACAGCAGGCACAGATGTTCCCGCACACTGTGCACAAGATCCGCCACACACTGTGGACAACGTCCTCCGACCGGCTCGGATCCCGACCAAGTGGGCCTCCGAGCCTCCGACCGGCCCAGACGCTCACCAGGCGGGTCTCAGGCCAGTCGGTCCTCAGATCAGCTGGGACGTTCTCACCAGGGTCATGATCACCACGACGGCGAGCACCACGGCGCAGGTCCCGTACTGGATCAGCGTCCGCTTCTGACGCGGGGCGTGGATCATGGCGTACCCCATCACGACACCGGCCACGAGCCCGCCGAGGTGTGCCTGCCAGGCGATGTTGAACCCCGGGCTGAAGGTGATGATCAGGTTGATCACCAGCAGCGCGATGATCGGCCGCATGTCGTAGTTCAGCCGCCGCATCAGCACGGCGGTGGCGCCGAACAGCCCGAAGACCGCCCCGGAGGCACCGAGCGAGGGCTGGTTCGGTGCGGCGATCAGGTAGCTCAGCGCACTGCCCGCGAGTCCGGACACCACATAGAGGGTCAGGTAGCGGGCCCTGCCCAGGGCCGCCTCCAGCGGACCGCCGATCCACCACAGGCTCAGCATGTTGAAGATGATGTGGATGTAACTGCCGTGCAGGAACATCGACGTCAGCAGCCGGTAGTACTGCCCTTCCGCCACACCCTCGAGCGATCCGAGGTGCGGGACGAAGGCCCGCCCGATGAGGTCGAAGCGGTCCGTGAAGGTGTCCCCGACGGACATCTGCACCAGGAAGGCCGCGAGGCAGATCCCGATGAGGATCTTGGTGACCAGCCGCGGGTCCTCGGTGACGGTGCCCCCGGCGATCGTGCGCGGCACGGAGGCGGACGGGGCGTGCCCGGTGCCCGACCCGCCCCGCACACACTCGGGGCACTGGAATCCGACGGACGCGTTGACCATGCACTCGGGACAGATCGGCCGGTCGCAGCGGGTGCAGCGTATGCCGGTCTCGCGGTCCGGGTGGCGATAGCAGGAGGGGACGCTGTGGGCGTCCCGCGGGCTGCCGGCAGCCTGGTCGTCCATGGAATCCCCTCGGTCGTCGAAAAACCCCGCCCCGCCCATCCTTACGGACGAGCGGGGCGATTGGTTCCCCCCGGACGCTGTCGCGCCCCGGGAGCTCCGGGCCGGGTGTCTCAGCCCTCGCGGATCTCGACCGACTCGATGACCACGTCGGCCAGCGGGCGGTCGGTGCGCGGGTTGGTCTGCGCGGAGGCGATGCCGTCCACGACCTTCTGGCTGGCCGCGTCGGTGACCTCACCGAAGATGGTGTGCTTGCGGGTCAGCCACGCCGTCGGGGCGACGGTGATGAAGAACTGCGAGCCGTTGGTGCCCGGGCCCGCGTTGGCCATGGCCAGCAGGTAGGGCTTGTCGAAGCGCAGGTCCGGGTGGAACTCGTCCTCGAACTGGTAGCCGGGGCCGCCGGTGCCGTTGCCCAGCGGGTCACCGCCCTGGATCATGAAACCGCTGATCACCCGGTGGAAAACCGTGCCGTCGTAGAGCTTGTCCGTGGACTTGGCACCGGTCTGCGGGTGGGTCCACTCCCGCTCGCCCTTGGCGAGCTCGACGAAGTTCTTGACCGTCTTCGGCGCCTGGTTCGGGAACAGCCGAACCTCGATGTTGCCGTGGTTGGTCTTCAGGGTGGCGTAGAGCTGCTCAGCCACGATGTGCCTTCCGTTGTCTTTCGGTGACTCCCTGATCCTCGCACGGACGGGGCCCTCAGTCGCCCGGCACTCGTTGACAGGACGCGACCGGGCGGAGCGGGTTGCGGAAAAGACCCGGGAGAGGTCCCGCGACGGGGGCGCACGGCGGCGATCCGTGGCATTGTCGACCACAAGTGACCACAAGCCCCTGATGTCCCCTTCATCCGCTACCGCATTCGATCGGCTTCATCGGCACCCGGATGCCCGCCCGCGCATGCCTCACGGCCGCTCGCGATGCATGATCCGTAAAAGGGTGGAAAGTCGAAATACCGTACGCCACCGAGGAGGAGGAACCCGTGACCCGCATCGACAGCGTGCGCGCCGCGACCGGTTCGGCGAAGGACAGCGTGCTGCACGCCGCGGAAGTGGTGGCGCCCTACGCCGACACGGCCAAGGTAAGGGCCGCGCACTACGCACAGGAGGCCCGCGTACGGCTGGCGCCCAAGGTGACGCAGGCCGCAGGCCAGGCTCGCGTCCAGTACGGCGCGCACATCCAGCCGTACCTGGAGCAGGCCCGGACGCATGTGCCGCCGAAGGTCGACCAGGCCGCCCACGACGCCGCCGCCCGTACGCGCCAGGCCGCGCGACAGGCGGCCGACTACTCCCGGCCCCGGATCGAGCAGGCGATCGCCGTCGCCGGTCCGGCCACGGAGGAAGCGGCCGCGCGCAGCGCTGCCGCGCTGGCCGCCCTGCGCGGTCAGGTCACCGCCCAGCAGATCCAGAAGCTGGTCCGCAAGCAGCAGCGACGGGCCAGGGCCGGCCGGGCCGCCAAGGTGATCGCGATCGCGGGCCTCGTCGCCGGCGGCGCCTTCGCCGCCTGGAAGTGGTGGGACAAGCAGGCCAACCCGGACTGGCTGGTGGAACCGCCGGCCGCGACGGACGTCCCCGAGGGAGCCACGCTGACCTCCGTGGACGGCAGCGGCGCCACCCTGGACCCGGAGGTCCAGGCCAAGGAGGCCGAGGAACAGGCCGCCAAGCGCGACGAGCAGTCCTGACGCGCTACGGCATCACAGCGCGGTGGGCCGGAAGATCCGCGGGATCTCCCGGCCCACCGCGCTGTTTCACGTGAAACGAAGGGCCCCTCCGCCATCTGCTGTCCGCAGACGGGAGGGGCCCGGGTTGTGGAGCCTAGGGGAGTCGAACCCCTGACATCTGCCATGCAAAGACAGCGCTCTACCAACTGAGCTAAGGCCCCGGAAACGAAGCGTCCGCCCGGAAAAGGTGCATCCCGGCGGGCGCCGCACACCAGAGTACCGGGTCACCCCGGGGATTCCGCAAAAGGATTGGGGTCCCCGTGACCAACCACGCTCCGTAAGATGCTCGGACGTGGTTCGCTACAGCGAACCGCGGTTCTTGGGGAAGCGATGGGGAGACGCAATGGACGCCGCACAGCAGGAAGCCACCGCAAGAGCGCGGGAACTGCAGCGGAACTGGTACGGGGAGCCACTGGGGGCGCTCTTCCGTAGGCTCATAGACGACCTGGGTCTCAACCAGGCTCGTCTCGCGGGTGTACTCGGACTGTCCGCGCCGATGCTGTCACAACTCATGAGCGGCCAGCGGGCCAAGATCGGCAACCCCGCGGTCGTACAGCGGGTCCAGCTGTTGCAGGAACTCGCGGGACAGGTCGCGGACGGAAGCGTGAGCGCGGCCGAGGCCACTGAGCGCATGGAGGAGATCAAGAAGTCGCAGGGGGGTTCGGTGCTCAGCAACACCACGCAGACGACGAGCAGTTCAGGGGCGCCCACGGTCAAGCGGGTCGTCCGGGAGATCCAGTCCCTGCTGCGCTCGGTGGCGGCCGCCGGCGACATCATCGAGGCAGCCGACTCCCTGTCCGCCACGCACCCGGAACTGGCGGAGTTCCTCCGGGTCTACGGCGCCGGCCGCACCTCCGACGCCGTGGCGCACTACCAGTCCCACCAGAACTGATCCCGGCCCGGCCGCGGAAGACGAAGGGCGACGGCACAGGGGGAGGGGCGGGGCACAGCCATGGGTGAGGTGTTCGCCGGCCGGTACGAACTGGCCGATCCGATCGGACGCGGCGGTGTGGGCGCCGTATGGCGCGCCTGGGACCACCGGCGGCGCCGCTATGTGGCCGCCAAGGTGCTGCTGCAGAGCGACGCCCACTCCCTCCTGCGCTTCGTACGCGAGCAGGCACTGCGCATCGACCACCCCCATGTGCTCGCCCCCACCAGCTGGGCCGCCGACGACGACCAGGTCCTCTTCACCATGGACCTGGTCGCCGGCGGCTCACTGGTCCACCTGGTCGGCGACTACGGCCCGCTGCCGCCGCCCTTCGTCTGCACGCTGCTGGACCAGCTGCTGGCCGGGCTCGCCGCCGTCCACGCGGAAGGCGTCGTCCACCGCGACATCAAGCCCGCCAACGTGCTCCTGGAGGCGACCGGCACCGGCCGGCCACGCCTGCGCCTGTCCGACTTCGGCATCGCGATGCGCCTGGGCGAACCCCGCCTGACCGAGACCAACCTGGTGGTCGGCACGCCGGGCTATCTCGCGCCCGAGCAGATGATGGGCTCCGAGCCGGACTTCCCCGCCGACCTCTTCGCCGTGGGACTGGTCGCCCTGTACCTGTTGGAGGGCGCCAAGCCGGACACCAAGGCCCTCATCCAGTACTTCGCCGACCACGGGACACCGAAGGCTCCCCAGGGCATCCCCGAGCCCCTGTGGCAGGTCGTGGCGACCCTGCTGCAGCCCGATCCCGACGCCCGCTTCCGCACGGTCACGGGGGCACGCAGGGCGCTGGCCTCGGCAGCCGAGCTCCTCCCGGAGCCCGGACCGGACGACGAGCTGATCGAGATCTTCAACCAACTCGGGCCGCTCCCACCGGGGTTCGGACCGGACGGTCCACTGAAGCGGGCGTCCGGGGTGCGGGTCGGCGGCAGCGGCACGTCCACGGGGACGACGGAGGCCGGCCGGCCGTCTGCGGAGGAGAGCTCCCGGCCGGTGGCCCACCCGTACATCGGCGACTCCCCTGGCGTCCCGGAGCCCCGGCCCGGGAACGGTGCGGAGGTCGGTGTCGCAGGCACGGGGACGGACGCCCCACCCGCCGATCCACGCCGGACCACCCCCACCACCGGAACGCCACCCCCGGCGCCCCCGCAACAGCCCCCATCTCACCCCCCACAGCCGCAGTCGCAGTCGCAGTCGCAGTCGCAGTCGCAGTCGCAGTCGCAGCCCAGCATGTCGGACACCGGGAGCTTCCACCTGCCGCCGCCCGGGGCAACGCCCGCCCCCGCCCCGTCGGCGCCACCTCCGCCCGCTCCCCAGCCGCCCGGGCTCCCCCCGCACGCGTACGCCAACCAGCCCGCGCAGGAGCAGGGTCAGGCCCAAGCCCAAGCCCAGGCCCAGCAAGCCCTCCCCCCTCAACGGCCCCCTGCCACCGCCCCCGTCTTCCCCCCGCATGACCCCACTCACCCGCTGCGCACCCCCCTGCCGCCGCGTCCTCCGGCGTATTCCGCACCGGCCCGGCTGCCTGTTGCCGAGCCCTCTACTGCTGAATACACCGCCCGAGACCCGCAGGTTCCACCTCCCGGCGCCGCGGTTTCCCCCGACCGTCCCGCGCACCGCGCCCACCGCCGCCGGCCCCGCCCCGGCCCGCCCGCGAAGGTGGCCGTTCCCCTACTCCTCCTCGCCCTGGCCTGCTACGCCGTGGGCTTCTGGGCACTCGGCCGCATCTGACCGGCCACCCGGCCGACCCGAGGCAGGTCCCCGCCCCACCAACGGCCTGCCCGCCTCACACCGCACCGTCCCGCCAGGAGGCGGCCCTCCGACGCGCCACGACCGTCCACACGCCGAGCCCCAGCAGCAGCGCGCTCCCCGCCCCGAAGCCGCTCACCGCCAGCACCCTCATCGCCGCGGCGTCGCCGTCCGTGCCCTCGGCTGCCGCTTCCCGGTCCGCCGCCGTCACCCCGAAGACGCCCTCGGGCACGGACTCCCCCGCGTAGGCGGGCCCGTACTGTGCCGCACCGTCCAGACGTATCCGCAGCGTCAGCGGCACCGGCCCCGTGCCGAAGTCGTCGGCCACGTCCGCCGCGAGGTGGGCCACGAGGTAGTAGGACCCGGCGACACGCATCGCCGCCACGCGGCCGACGGCGGCATGACGGTTGGCGTGGGCGACCGGCGGGAGGGCCGGAAGGCTGCCCGCCTTCTGGCCGCCGTCGTAGGACACACGCACGTCCGCCACCGGGCCGCGGGCGGGGTTGTGGAGGTCCAGGTCCAGCGCCGCGGCGACGAAGCCCTTGCCGGTGCCGCTCGAACTGCCCAGTTCGGCGGTGACGGACACCTGCTGGCCCCAGTCGACGGGCACCTTGTAGAAGAGCGTGGCGCCCGGGCGGATGTCGTCCCGCCAGACGCCCTCGCCGAGGGGCGTGGCCTGCGCGAACCCGACGCCGCCCGCCCGCCGTCGGGCCGCTCCCGCGACCGGCTCCGGGGAGGCGGAGTTCCACTCCCGGGGCGCGTTCGTCGCACCGGCCGCCTCCAGCGGCGGCTCCGTGACCGCGGCGAGTTCCAGTTCCCATGCAGCGGGGGACGTGCCCGCGCCGTCGGGGTCGGCGCGCTCCACGGCCACGTAGTAGGTGCCGGCCTCCTGGCACAACGACCTGCGGCGGGCCGTCTCGCGCACGGCCGACGCGGTGACCGGGCGCGGGCTGCCGGCGGCGCCGAAGCCGGCCGTGTCCACGTCGCAGGAACGCCCCCGCGCGTCCTGGAGGGAGACCTTGACCCCGTCGCGGACGGAGGAGGCGCCCAGTCCGGCCGGCGGAACAGCGGTGGCGGAGACGTAGGCGGTCGAGGCGGCGTCCAGTTCCAGGCTGTAGTACACGGTTCCCCGGACCGGAAGGGTGCTGCGGTAGACCCGCCCCGGCTCCAGCCGTGCCGCGTCCGCGGTGCTGGGCGTGCCCTCCACCGTCGTCGCCCCCTCGGCGAACGCATAGCTCCCCGGTGCACCGGACGCCGCCGCGGCCGACGGGGCCCCCACCGCTCCGAGCGCGAGCGCGGACACCAGCGTCACCGCACCCATGCGCCGGATCACGGGCGGGCGGTCGCGGCCGGCAGGTGCGCGGCCCCCTCCTCTACACCGCCGTCCCCTCACGCGCCACCCCTCGTCGTATCGGACGTCGATCCGGCGCCCATCCTGCCGCGCGGACCGGGTCCGCGGACAAGGGCCCGTCACACACAAAACCCCGACCGCCGGGGCGGTCGGGGCCTGTTCAGCGTTGGCTGTCGGTACTCACGAACCCGTGGGCACGGAGTCAGTCGCCTCCGTCCACAGATCCTGCTCGGCGCGATCCGCCTGGATCTGGCGGTACACGAGGAGCCCGCCGATGGCGGCCAGTGCGACCAGGAGAAGCTTCTTCACCGCGCGACCTCGTCTTTCCTTGACGTAGGGGACCTCTGGCGCCCGACTATACACACCGGCCGATACCAATCGGTGACCTGCCCGGGCGCCTCAACTCGCCCTCTTCCCGGCCGAGTAGAAGCGGAATTCGTCGATCCGACCAGAGGGTGACGACACCCGCACGGACGGTGATTTTGACTGCTTCTCGCCCGGCTCCCCTCATTTTCACCCCTCTTGCGCCCATCCGGGTGGTGTTCATCTGAACATCGACGCGCCACGGGCGTCGGTCCACCACTTCGTCGCGCTCATACACATGATGAGGAAAGTACGCAAATCGCCCAACCCGAAAGTGAGGGACCGTGGCCAGGAACAAGGTCATGAAGCTCTGGACCGTCATCGTCACCGCCTTCCTCGCGCTGTGCACGGCGCTCGGCCTGATCACCACGACGGCCTCCGCCGCTGTACAGCAGAGCGAGACGAGCCGCAACAGCGAGAGCTCTCCTGAGACGACGGCACCGGCTTCGTCCCTCCGGGTCCACCCGCAAGCCAGGTCACTGCCCCCCACGATGAAGCAGCGCATCCGCGCCGAGGCCCACGGCACGTCGCCCGGCTGCCGTCAGCACCCGTTCGCCGACTCCGGGGCCGCACCGGCGGACGCGGACTGCGCCGACGCCGCCACCGCCCCGGACGACGCCACGGCACCGGCCGGCCCCCTCACCGGCCATCGCATCCCCCTGCAGCGCTGAACCCCCTGGGGACACCTCATCCCGTGCCGTTCCGCTCCCCCGAGTCCTGGCGAACTTGCGTACAGCACCGCACGGCACGCCACAGGCCCGGCAGCTCTCAGAGCTGCCGGGCCTTCCCCATGCCCTCCCGCGCACCCTCCCTCGGCAGCCGGCAACGCGTTCCCCTGCCCGTGCGCAGGGCAGCAGCAGGAACAAGTCATCCGACACACAGGGGGACACCGTCGCGAAGCGCAGGTTCCTGACCTGGGCGCACAGCAGCCCCACGGCGGCCTTCGTGGTCGCCGCGTGGTGGGCGGCATGAGCCGTTGTGTGGCTCATGCCGCCCGGACGCAGACGGCTCGTCCGTCTTCATCGTGTGCGCCTGCGTCTGCGTGCCGGTCTGGACCGTCCTGGGCTTCGAGCGCCTTCGCGCGAAGCGGACCGCCGGTGAGCCGGACGGGCCGGCGCAGCGGGCCTTCGGGCCTTCGGGCCGGAGCTGCCACGCCGTGAACGCCGAAGACCCCCGGTCGTATCGACCGGGGGTCTTCGTGCTGGTGGGGCTAACTGGATTTGAACCAGTGGCCTCATCCTTATCAGGGATGCGCTCTAACCAACTGAGCTATAGCCCCGCCGCGCTCTGCGGTACATGTCCCGCGCGCTGACTCCTGAAGATTAGCGCACGACCGGGGCAGTCCCAAAATCGGTTGTCGGGGGACCGTCGGAGCAGGCCGGACCGGCTCCGTGTGCCGCTCACTCGTCCTCGGCCAGCGTCAGCTCGACACCGCCCACGAAGCCCGCGGAGAGGTTGTAGATGAAGGCGCCGAGCGTCGCCAGGGCGGTCGCCAGGACGACGTCGATGACCGCGATGATCGTGGTGAAGAGCAGGACGTTGGGCAGCGACAGGAACGCCTGGAGGTCGAAGCCGTTCGACTCGTTGGAGCCGGTCGCCTCGGAGATGGTGCCGCCCACGGTCGAGAACACGCCCATGGCGTCCATGACCATCCACAGCACCGCCGACGCCACGATGGTGCAGACGCCGAGCGCGATGGAGAGCAGGAAGCTGACCTTCATCACCGACCACGGGTCGGCCTTGGCCACCCGCAGGCGCGCCTTGCGGACGCGCGGGGTGGTGCGGGCCCCGGTGCGCGGGCGGCGCACCGCGCCGGTCTGGCCGCCGGCCGTCCCGCCCTGCGCCGGATAGGCCTGCGGCGGGTGGTACGGGCCGGACTGCTGCTGCGACTGCCGTTCTCCCGGCAGCGGCGACGCCGACTGCGGGGACTGCTGCGGGCCCCGGCTGTCCGTCACACGTCCCCCCTGGGATCCCTGCGGGCCGGACGCGCGGGTGTCGTCGGCCTTGATCGGCTTGAGGTTGGTCGTGTGCGGATCATTCGCCTGCGCGGCTGAGCCACGGGCACCGCCGTCCGTCCCCGTACTGGTACCGGTGGGTCCGGCGCCCGTGGCTCCGCTCACGCTGACTCACTCCTCGTCCTACTCGGCCGAGGGCGCCTCACCCTCGACCGTGCCGGTGGTCGCGGCACCCTCGTCGGTCTCGTCCACGGCCACGTCGCCGTCGACTTCCTCCGCCTCGCGTCCCGCCTCGGCGTTACGGGCGATGCCGACCACGGCATCGCGCTTGCCCAGATTGATCAGTTGGACGCCCATGGTGTCACGGCCCGTCTCCCTGACCTCGTTGACTCGCGTACGAATCACGCCGCCGGACAGCGTGATGGCGAGGATCTCGTCGGTCTCCTCGACCACCAGCGCGCCGACGAGGGTGCCGCGGTCCTCGACGATCTTGGCGGCCTTGATGCCGAGGCCGCCGCGACCCTGGACGCGGTACTCGTCGACAGCGGTCCGCTTCGCGTACCCGCCGTCGGTGGCAGTGAACACGAACGTACCGGGTCGAACAACATTCATCGAGAGCAGCTCGTCCCCTTCGCGGAAACTCATGCCCTTGACGCCCGAGGTCGCACGGCCCATGGGACGCAACGTGTCGTCCGTAGCGGTGAACCTGATCGACTGCGCCTTCTTGCTGATCAGCAGAAGGTCGTCGTCGGACGACACGAGTTCGGCACCGATCAGTTCGTCGTCGGAACCGTCCTCCTGCTCGCGCAGGTTGATCGCGATCACACCACCGGAACGCGGAGAATCGTAATCCTTCAGCGCGGTCTTCTTGACCAGACCGGCCTTGGTGGCGAGCACCAGGTACGGCGCGGCCTCGTAGTCGCGGATCGCCAGGATCTCGGCGATCACCTCGTCAGGCTGGAAGGCCAGCAGGTTGGCCACGTGCTGACCGCGCGCCTCCCGGCCGGCGTCGGGCAGTTCGTACGCCTTCGCGCGGTAGACCCGGCCCTTGTTGGTGAAGAACAGCAGCCAGTGGTGCGTCGTCGACACGAAGAAGTGGTTGACGATGTCGTCTTCCTTGAGCTTCGTGCCGCGCACGCCCTTGCCGCCGCGCTTCTGCGCCCGGTAGTCGTGCGTCTTGGTGCGCTTGATGTAGCCGCCGCGGGTGACCGTGACGACGATGTCCTCCTCGGCGATCAGGTCCTCGATGGACATGTCGCCCTCGTAGGGGATCAGCTTCGTCTTGCGGTCGTCGCCGTACTTCTCGACGATCGCGGCCAGCTCCTCGCTGACGATGCCGCGCTGGCGCACCGGGGAGGCCAGGATCTCGTTGTACTCGTCGATCTTCGCCTGGAGTTCGTCGTGCTCCTGGACGATCTTCTGCCGCTCCAGGGCCGCCAGCCGGCGGAGCTGCATCTCCAGGATCGCGTTGGCCTGGATCTCGTCGATCTCCAGGAGGTCCATCAGGCCCCCGCGCGCGATCTCGACGGTGTCGCTGCGCCGGATCAGCGCGATGACCTCGTCGATGGCGTCCAGGGCCTTCAGCAGGCCGCGCAGGATGTGGGCGCGCTCCTCGGCCTTGCGCAGCCGGAAGCGGGTCCGGCGGACGATGACCTCGATCTGGTGGGTCACCCAGTGGCGGATGAACGCGTCCAGCGACAGGGTGCGCGGCACGCCGTCCACCAGCGCCAGCATGTTGGCGCCGAAGTTCGTCTGCAGGTCGGTGTGCTTGTACAGGTTGTTCAGGACGACCTTGGCGACCGCGTCCCGCTTGAGCACGATGACCAGGCGCTGGCCGGTGCGCGAGGAGGTCTCGTCGCGCACGTCGGCGATGCCGCCGATCTTGCCGTCCTTCACCAGGTCGGCGATCTTCTGCGCGAGGTTGTCCGGGTTGACCTGGTAGGGCAGCTCGGTGACCACCAGGCACTGGCGGTTCTGGATCTCCTCGACCTCGACCACCGCGCGCATGGTGATGGAGCCGCGGCCGGTGCGGTAGGCCTCCTCGATGCCCTTGCGGCCCACCACCAGGGCGCCGGTCGGGAAGTCGGGGCCCTTGATGCGCTCCATCAGCGCGTCGAGCAGGTCCTCCTGGGAGGCCTCCGGGTTCTCCAGGTACCACTGGGCACCGGCGGCGACCTCGCGCAGGTTGTGCGGCGGGATGTTGGTCGCCATACCGACCGCGATGCCCGCCGAGCCGTTGATCAGCAGGTTCGGGAAGCGGGCGGGCAGGACGGTCGGCTCCTGGGAGCGGCCGTCGTAGTTGTCCGTGAAGTCGACGGTCTCCTCGTCGATGTCGCGGACCATCTCCATCGACAGCGGCGCCATCTTGCACTCGGTGTACCGCATGGCCGCCGCCGGGTCGTTGCCCGGGGAGCCGAAGTTGCCGTTGGAGTCCACCAGCGGCATGCGCATTGACCACGGCTGCGCGAGGCGGACCAGCGCGTCGTAGATCGAGGAGTCGCCGTGCGGGTGGTAGTTGCCCATGACGTCGCCCACCACGCGCGCGCACTTGTAGAAGCCGCGCTCGGGGCGGTAGCCGCCGTCGTACATGGCGTACAGCACCCGGCGGTGGACGGGCTTGAGGCCGTCACGGACGTCCGGCAGCGCACGCGAGACGATGACGGACATCGCGTAGTCGAGGTAGGAGCGCTGCATCTCCGTCTCGAGCCCGACCGGCTCCACGCGCAGGGCGAGGCCGTCCTCTTCGGGCGTGACGGGAGTGTTCTCGTCGGTCATTGCTGGTGAAGATCCTTCCTGATGCGGTCAGCTGAGACCGACTCAGATGTCGAGGAAGCGGACGTCCTTGGCGTTGCGCTGGATGAACTGGCGGCGGGCCTCCACGTCCTCGCCCATCAGGACCGAGAACAGGTCGTCGGCCTGCGCCGCGTCGTCCAGGGTGACCTGGCCGAGGACGCGGTGCTCCTGGTCCATGGTCGTGATGCGCAGCTCCTCGGCGTTCATCTCACCGAGGCCCTTGAAGCGCTGGATGGAGTCCTCACGGACCCGCTTGCCGCGCTGGCGCCCCATCTCGATCAGCGCGTCGCGCTCGCGGTCGGAGTAGGCGTACTCCACCTCGTCCCGGCCCCACTTGATCTTGTAGAGCGGGGGACGCGACAGGAACACGTGCCCGGCCTCGACCAGCGGACGCATGAAGCGGAACAGGAACGTCAGCAGCAGGGTGTTGATGTGCTGGCCGTCGACGTCGGCGTCCGCCATCAGGATGATCTTGTGATAGCGGAGCTTCTCGATGTCGAAGTCCTCGTGCACACCGGTGCCGAAGGCCGAGATCAGCGCCTGGATCTCCTGGTTCTGCAGGATCTTGTCGATCCGCGCCTTCTCGACGTTGAGGATCTTGCCGCGGATCGGGAGGATCGCCTGGTACTCGGGGTTGCGGCCGGACTTGGCCGAGCCGCCGGCGGAGTCACCCTCGACGATGAAGATCTCGCACTTGGCGGGGTCGTTCGACTGGCAGTCGGAGAGCTTGCCCGGCAGGGACGCGGTCTCCAGCAGTCCCTTGCGCCGCGTGAGGTCGCGGGCCTTGCGGGCGGCGACGCGCGCCGTGGCGGCCTGGATGCCCTTGCGGACGATGTCCGCCGCCTCGTTGGGGTTGCGGTCCAGCCAGTCCGCGAGGTGCTCGTAGACGACCTTCTGGACGAAGGTCTTCACCTCGGTGTTGCCCAGCTTGGTCTTGGTCTGGCCCTCGAACTGCGGTTCGCTCAGCTTGACCGAGATGATCGCCGTGAGGCCCTCGCGGATGTCGTCACCCGTGAGGTTGTCCTCCTTGTCGCGCAGCAGCTTGCGGTCGCGCGCGTACTTGTTGATCAGCGAGGTGAGCGCGGCGCGGAAGCCCTCTTCGTGCGTACCGCCCTCGTGCGTGTGGATGATGTTGGCGAAGGAGTACACGCCCTCGGTGTAGCCGCCGTTCCACTGCATGGCGACCTCGAGGGACAGGTGCTTGTCCTTGTCCTCGGCCTCCAGGTCGATGACGGTGGGGTGCACCACGTCCCCCTTGCGGGAGTTGAGGTACTTCACGAAGTCGACGATGCCGCCCTCGTAGTAGTACGAGACGTGCTTGACCTCGTGCTTCTCGTCCTCGCCCGCCTCGTCCGCACCGGCGGTGGCCTTCGCCGACTCCCGCTCGTCGGTGAGGTTGATGCGCAGCCCCTTGTTGAGGAACGCCATCTCCTGGAAGCGTCGCGAGAGGGTCTCGAAGGAGTAGTCGGTGGTCTCGAAGATGTCGGGGTCGGCCCAGAAGGTGACCGAGGTGCCGTGCTCCTCCGTGGCCTCGTGCCTGGCGAGGGGGGCAGTCGGAACACCCAGCTTGTAGTCCTGCGTCCAGCGGTAGCCGTCGGTCTTGATCTCGACGGACACCTTGGTCGACAGGGCGTTCACGACGGACACGCCCACGCCGTGCAGACCGCCGGACACCGCGTAGCCGCCGCCTCCGAACTTTCCGCCCGCGTGCAGGACCGTCAGCACGACCTCGACGGCCGGCTTGCCCTCGGAGGGGACGATGCCGACCGGGATGCCACGCCCGTTGTCGACGACCCGCACGCCGCCGTCAGCGAGGATCGTGACGTCGATGGTGTCCGCGTGACCGGCCAGCGCCTCGTCGACGGAGTTGTCCACGACCTCCTGCACCAGGTGGTGCAGGCCTCGCTCACCGGTCGAGCCGATGTACATGCCGGGTCGCTTGCGGACCGCGTCCAGGCCCTCGAGGACGGTGATGGCGCTGGCGTCGTACGAGGCGGTGGCCTCGGCGTCAGCGTCGGTGGACGGGATGATCTCGTTGGGGTTGCCGGAATCGGCCACGAAGCGCCCTTTCTGGCACAGCACGAGCCGAACTCCTGGGGGTACCCCCTTTGGGGGAGGTCGCCGGAGCGGCTGCGGCATGTTGCGTTGGTAAGCCTTGATCAGCGTTGCTCAGCTTTTCCCGGGCGGTCCCCACGATCGGGGCGGGATTGGCTCCAGTCTACCGGTAGCGCTGACATCGATGGGGGTTTGCGGGTACCTGGATCCGCATGTGCCGCCCTCAACCGGCCTCTCGCGACTCCCGATATGCGGAAGGGGGCCCCAGGCGGCCCACGAGGGCACTCAGCGCTTCTGACCGTCAACCCTTTGCTACTTAGGAGTCAGGTGGCGGTTCGCCACCGTGTGCGGTGCGCGGGCGAGGGGGTCGGGACCGCCCCGATCAGGGGGTTGAGAAGCCCTGATGTGATGTCAATCACGTGCTGCGGAAGGGCCGGAAATCGATGTTCTTCATCCGTACGTGTCACCGCGGCGGGTGCTCGTGCACTCCGGGACGGAGTCAACGGGGCTGCCGAGTTGCGCAGCGCATGGCGTGCCGCTCCCGCCTGAGCAACGCATGACGGTCCGACGCCGCCCCGTGATCCGAGCGTTGCCGTCGGGCCGACCGGGCGCGGTCCGAGGACCTGCGGGGCACCCACCACCAGCCCCCGGACCACACGGACGGCGCGGGCGGCGCGGAGCCGCTGCCCGGCTAGCCGTACGTGTCGCCGGGACCGGTGCTCCCCGGCGCGCGCAGAGGGCCGTAGCGGCGCGCGGGACCGCCGGGACCGTTGACCTTGATCAGCTTCACCCTGCCCTGCCCGAGGTCCTGGTTCAGCCGGGCGACCAGCGTCGGCGCGAGCAGCCGCAGGTTCGTCGCCCAGGCCGTGGAGTCGCAGCGGACGAACAGGACCCGCTCGTCCTCGTCGTACCGCTCGGGCGCGCAGTGTTTGGCCACGTCCTCGCCGACGATCTCCGGCCAGCGCCCCATCACCCCGCCGACCGCGGCCGGCGCCTCCCAGCCCCGCTCGGTCAGCAGACGGTTGATCGCCGCACCGAGCGCCATGGGGTCCCGCCGGTCGGCACCCGCGCCGGAGCGCAGACCGCCGCGTCGCACCTGCTTCTTCTGCCGGGCCGCGTCACCGCGCGCGCGGGCCGCCTCCCGGGCCGCCCGCAGCGCCACCCGCGCGAGGTCGACCCCGGACTGCTGCGGCACGTCCCCCGGGGCGCCCCCGGGCTCACGGGGCTCGCTCATGCGCGCTCCACCGTCCCCTCCGCCACCCGGAACCGCGTCCCCGCCAGGACGTGCGGGACGTCGTCGTCCACGGCCGCCGTCACCAGGACCTGCTCACCGGGCGCCACGAGCTCGGCGAGCCGCTCACGGCGACGGGTGTCCAGCTCCGCGAAGACGTCGTCGAGCACCAGCACCGGTTCGTTCCCCTCGGCGCGCAGCAGGTCGTACGACGCCAGCCGCAGGGCGAGCGCGTAGGACCACGACTCGCCGTGGGAGGCGTACCCCTTCGCGGGCATCTCGCCCAGGCGCAACAGCAGATCGTCGCGGTGCGGGCCGACCAGGGTGACGCCCCGCTCGATCTCCTGCTTGCGCACGTCCGACAGCGCCGCCATGAGCTGCTCGAACAGGTCCTCACGCGTGTGCGCCTCGCCGGGCGCGGACGGCTTGTACTCCAGCGCGAGCGGCCCGCCCCCCGGCGCGAGCTGCTCGTACGCCTTGTCCGCCAGCGGCTGCACCGCCGCGATCAGGTCCAGGCGCTGCGCGAGCAGCTCGGCACCGGCCCGCGCGAGGTGCTGGTCCCAGACGTCCAGCGTCGACAGATCCAGGGTGCGGCCGCCGTGCCGACGGGCCAGCGCGGCCGACTTCAGCAGGGTGTTGCGCTGCTTGAGCACCCGGTCGTAGTCGGAACGGACACCAGCCATGCGCGGAGCGCGGGCGGTGATCAGCTCGTCCAGGAAACGGCGCCGCTCGCCCGGGTCCCCCTTGATCAGGGCCAGGTCCTCGGGCGCGAACAGCACGGTGCGGACGATCCCCAGCACGTCGCGCGGCCGGACCTGCGAGGAACGGTTGATGCGGGCCCGGTTGGCCCGCCCGGGGTTCAGCTCCAGCTCGACGAGCTGCTGCCGCTCCCCCTGACGGACCTGCGCCCGGACGATCGCGCGGTCGGCCCCCATCCGCACCAGCGGGGCGTCGGAGGAGACCCGGTGGCTGCCGAGGGTGGCGAGGTAGCCGACGGCCTCGACCAGGTTCGTCTTGCCCTGGCCGTTGGGACCGACGAAGGCCGTCACTCCCGGGTCGAGCGGGACCTCGACCCGGGAGTAGGACCGGAAATCGGCCAGCGACAGGTGCGTGACGTGCATGGTCGTTCGCCGACCTCCCCCGGCGCCGTGGGCCGCGGTGCGGCCCTGTGGATGACTGCTTCTCCTGTGGATTACTTCTTCTCGACCGCGTGACCACCGAACTGGTTGCGCAGGGCCGCGATCATCTTCATCTGCGGCGAGTCCTCCTGACGCGAGGAGAACCGCGCGAACAGCGACGCGGTGATCGCGGGCAGCGGGACCGCGTGGTCGATGGCCGCCTCCACAGTCCAGCGTCCCTCACCCGAGTCCTGTGCATAACCCCGGAGCGCCCCCAGGTGCTCGTCCTCGTCGAGGGCGTTCACCGCGAGGTCGAGCAGCCAGGAGCGGATGACCGTGCCCTCCTGCCAGGAGCGGAACACCTCCCGGACGTCCGTGACGGAGTCGGCCTTCTCCAGCAGCTCCCAGCCCTCGGCGTACGCCTGCATCATGGCGTACTCGATGCCGTTGTGGACCATCTTGGCGAAGTGGCCCGCGCCCACCTTGCCGGCGTGGACGGAGCCGAAGTCGCCCTCGGGCTTCAGCGCGTCGAAGACCGGCTGCACCTTGGCGACGTGCTCCTTGTCGCCGCCGTACATCAGCGCGTAGCCGTTCTCCAGGCCCCAGACGCCGCCGGAGACACCGCAGTCGACGAAGCCTATGCCCTTGGCGGCCAGCTCCTCGGCGTGCTTCTCGTCGTCCGTCCAGCGGGAGTTGCCGCCGTCGACCACGACATCGCCGGGCTCAAGCAGGTCGGCCAGCTCGTCGATGGTGGCCTGGGTGGCCTCGCCGGCCGGGACCATCACCCACACCACGCGCGGGGCAGCCAGCTTGTCCACCAGCTCGCCAAGGCTGTGGACGTCGGCGAGATCGGGATTGCGGTCGTATCCGACGACGGTGTGGCCTGCGCGGCGGATCCGCTCGCGCATGTTGCCGCCCATCTTGCCGAGGCCGACGAGACCGAGCTCCATCAGTTGTGTTCCTTAGGTTGCGACGTGACGTGGCGTGGCGGCACGGACGTGCCGTGGCACTGATGTACCACCCCGAGCCTAAACCCGGACGCTCACGCACATCTGTGGGCGTAAGCGCTCATGCGCACGCCCTCACCTGCGGGTTCGTCCCCAGAGGCTTCCTGGGCCCGGCCGATCCGGCGGGAGCCGGTCGTCCACGGGCCCGGGAAGCGTGGTGCACACCTGTGGACGGTGCCGCCGCTCAGCCGCTCAGCCGCACCGGCATGATCAGGTACTTGTAGGCGTCGTCCGCCTCCGCGTCCACCGCGGGCCGCCCGCTGAGCAGCGCGGGCTTGGTGGACGTGGTGAAGGACAGCTGCGCCACCGGGGAGTCGATCGCGCTCAGGCCGTCCAGCAGGAACGTCGGGTTGAAGGCGATGGAGATGTCGTCGCCCTCCAGCTGGGCGTCGACCCTTTCCACAGCCTGTGCGTCGTCGCTGGAGCCGGCCTCCAGGATGAGCACACCCTGCTCGAAGCTGAGCCGCACCGGGGTGTTGCGCTCCGCGACCAGCGCCACGCGCTTCACGGCCTCCACGAAGGGGGCGGTCTCGATCACGGCGACGCTGTTGAACTCCGTCGGGAACAGCGTGCGGTACTTCGGGAGGTCGCCCTCCAGCAGACGGGTCGTGGTGCGGCGGCCGGCGCCCTCGAAACCGATGAGGCCCTCGCCCGCGCCCGAGCCGGAGAGCGCCAGGATCACCTGGTCACCGCTGGTCAGGGCCTTGGCCGTGTCCAGCAGCGTCTTGGCGGGGACCAGGGCGACCGCGGACGCCTCCGGGTTCTCCGGCTTCCACAGGAACTCGCGGACCGCGAAGCGGTAGCGGTCGGTGGAGGCGAGCGTCACCGTGTCGCCCTCGATCTCGATGCGCACACCCGTCAGGACGGGCAGCGTGTCGTCGCGGCCCGCGGCGATGGCGACCTGCTGCACGGCGGAGGCGAAGACCTCGCCGGGGACCGTGCCCGTGGCGTTCGGCATCTGCGGCAGGGCCGGGTACTCCTCCACGGGCAGGGTGTGGAGCGTGAACCGCGAGGAGCCGCACACCACCGTCGCCCGTACACCGTCTGTGGAAATCTCCACCGGCCGGTTGGGGAGGGCACGGGAGATGTCGGCGAGCAGGCGGCCGGAGACGAGCACCGTGCCCTCCTCCTCGATCTCCGCCTCCACCGAGACCCGCGCGGAGACCTCGTAGTCGAAGCTGGAGAGGCTGAGCTGACCGTCCTCGGCCTTCAGCAGCAGGCCGGCGAGGACAGGCGCCGGCGGACGGGCCGGGAGGCTGCGTGCCGCCCAGGCCACTGCCTCCGCGAGTACGTCGCGTTCCACCCGGATCTTCACTGTTGCCGCCTCCTGCTGTTGCCGGCGCTTCTCGCCCTGCCTGGCTTCGTCGTCTGACTCGGTGTCATCGCTCCCGGTGCTGGGAAGGACACCGGGGACCAGTCTGACGCACCGCACTGACAGTAGGTGCCTCTCGGGGTCAAGTCGTGACGAGGGGCAGTCGGGGTCGAAGCACCGAGTTGTGCACAGGACCCCCTTCGAAACGAATTCCTCGCTCTCTCTAGTTGGGAGTAGTAGTAGGGCCTGTGGATACCGTGGATAACCCTGTTTCCGCAGGTCAGCGCCCAGATTTTGTCCACTGGCCCTGTGGGCGGTGGCAGTGGACAACCAGGGGCTTCTGTGGAGAACGGAAAGTTCTGCACATCCCGTGCACAGGTCGGGGCGAGTTCTCCCCAGCACCGTCCCCAGGTTTCGGCGTCTTTCCCACAGGGTCTCGCGGCACCCTGATGTGACGCCTTTCACTCGACCCGGTGAGGGCGGGCGTCACGTTGCCGAACAGTGGACAGGCATGTGGAGAAAACGGTGATCGCTGGGGACAACAGCCTCCAGCCTGTGGGTTGCCCGTGGACAACTCCGTGCACAGGCTGTGGATCATTTTGTTGTCCACAGCCTGTGGAGATCACTCGTCCACGAATCCACAACCGGCTGACCTGGCTCGATCCTCCCTCACCAGGGTCGCCTGTGGACGGAGTCGGGACAACTTCGCAGTCCCCAGGATGTGGACGCGAAAAAGTAGCCGAATCTGTGGAGAGAGGCCGTAACCAGGCCATTAATCGAACAGCGGTCATGGACCGCGGTCGCCGCCATGGGCAGAGTGAGGCGGCGCCGGCGGGCACGGAAGGAAGTCGGAGCACGGCAATGGGGGCGGCGGAGGACGCAGGGACGGGCGGCGGAGGGCCGGCCGCCCCGTCCCGGCCGACCAGTGACGGACTCGTGCACGACGTGGGCCCTCCGGCACCGGCCCCGGAGGGCCCACACTCGGCCGTGAAGGTCCTGGCCCAGGGGCACAGTGGCCCTGGCCCTGACCCTGGCCCAGGGCCAGACGGCCCCGGCCCGGCACATGACGAAGGGCGCCTCCGGATCAGCTCCGGAGGCGCCCTCGACGCGTCGTGGTCGGCTCTCAGCCCGCCTTGATGCGGTTGGTGAGCTCGGTGACCTGGTTGTAGATCGAGCGCCGCTCGGCCATCAGATTGCGGATCTTGCGGTCCGCGTGCATCACCGTGGTGTGGTCCCGGCCGCCGAACAGCGCACCGATCTTCGGCAGGGACAGATCCGTCAGCTCACGGCACAGGTACATCGCGATCTGCCGCGCGGT
Organism: Streptomyces sp. SID14436; assembly: GCF_010548465.1. Lineage (GTDB taxonomy): Bacteria > Actinomycetota > Actinomycetes > Streptomycetales > Streptomycetaceae > Streptomyces. The sequence continues at coordinate 33,146 of NZ_JAAGMD010000207.1, forward strand.
CACCAGCGCGCGTCCACGCGAGGTGCCGCACAGGTCCTCGACCGTGAGACCGAAGTAGTCGGCCGTCGCGCTCATGATGGCCGTCGAGGTGATCTCGGGCGCCGAGTCGTCGCCGCCGGGGATCAGGTCCTTCAGGACGATCTCCGTCAGCCCCAGGTCCACCGGCTGACGGTTGAGCGAGGCGAAGGCCGTCACGCGGATCAGCGCGCCCTCCAGCTCACGGATGTTCCGCGAGATGCGCGACGCGATGAACTCCAGAACCTCCGGCGGGGCGTTGAGCTGTTCCTGCACCGCCTTCTTGCGCAGGATGGCGATGCGCGTCTCCAGCTCGGGCGGCTGGACGTCCGTGATCAGCCCCCACTCGAAACGGTTCCGCAGCCGGTCCTCCAGCGTCACCAGCTGCTTGGGCGGCCGGTCGCTGGACAGCACGATCTGCTTGTTGGCGTTGTGCAGCGTGTTGAAGGTGTGGAAGAACTCCTCCTGCGTCGACTCCTTGTCCGCCAGGAACTGGATGTCGTCGACCAGGAGGATGTCCATCTCGCGGTAGCGCTTGCGGAAGCTGTCGCCCTTGCCGTCGCGGATGGAGTTGATGAACTCGTTGGTGAACTCCTCCGAGCTGACGTACCGCACGCGCGTGCCCGGGTAGAGGCTGCGCGCGTAGTGCCCGATCGCGTGCAGCAGGTGCGTCTTGCCGAGGCCCGACTCCCCATAGATGAAGAGGGGGTTGTACGCCTTGGCCGGCGCCTCCGCGACGGCGACCGCGGCCGCGTGCGCGAACCGGTTGGACGCGCCGATCACGAACGTGTCGAAGAGGTACTTCGGGTTGAGCCGCGCCGTCGGTTCCCCGGGGCCGGTGGCCGGCGCGGGCTGCGCCGCCAGCGGGCCGGGAGCGCCGGTGGTCGGCAGGTTCGGGCCGACCGGTCCGCCCCGGTGGACGTGCCCGGAACCGGCCGGCGGCTCGGGCCGCTCGCGGCGCCCGGGGTCACGCGGGTCGTAGTCGCCCCGGTCGTAGTCACCGCGGTCGTAGTCGGCGCGTGGCGGTTCGTACTCGGAGCGCTGCGGGTCGTAGGAGGGGCGCTCCATCGGCTGGGGGCGGTAGTCCTGCGGAGGCGGACCCCCGTAACCCTCCTGTCCCCCGTACCCGTCCTGCGAGGGCGACGCGTAGGGGTCACGGTCGGGAAAACCGAGACGCTGCTGCTGCCAGCCGTACTCGTCCTGTGCCGGCCGCTGCCAGGACCCCGGCTCGGGGCGCTGGTACTCGGACGGGTAGGCGGGGCGGGCGGTGGGGAGCTGGTCGCCGGGGGGCCCGGGCTGCTCGGGACGGCGGCGGCCGTACCCCTCATAGCCGTCGTAGGAGCCCTCGTACTGCTCGCGGGTCCCCTCGTACTGTTCGCGCTCGTAGCTCTCGCGGTCCGGGCGCGCCGTCGGGAGCTCGGGCTCCTCGTAGCGGGGCTGGGGGCGGGGCCCGGGAGCAGGGGCGGGGGCGGCCGGGGGCTCGCCCGCGGACTCGTCGACGGTGATGGCGATCCGGATGGGGCGTCCGCACTCGCGGCTCAGGCTCTCGCTGACGACCGGTGCGAGGCGGCCCTCGAGCACACCCTTCGCGAACTCGTTCGGCACGGCGAGCAGCGCGGTGTCGGCGACCAGGGCCAGCGGCTGGCAGCGCCGGATCCAGTGCTCGTCCTTCCCCTCGACCCCGTGACCACGGCCCTCACCGAGGAGCTGTTCCAGAACGCGTGGCCACACTGCGGCAAGATCGGCAGGTACGTCAGCCACAGGGCACGCTCTCTCACAGGTCCCTCGAACGTGTGATTCGGGGACGGCTCGGTAGATCAAAGGGTGGTGAAGGGACACAGGGGAACGAGTCGAAGTCCAGTCACGGTAGTCAGGGCGGCCGGTACGGTTCAAGTTGTTGTCCCCAGGCTGTGGACAAGTGTCTCCCGGCGAGCAGTGGTTTGACCGAATGGCGCAGCCGCGCGTACCGTGACGAGGTCGAGTTGTCGATGGCTGCTGCCGCCTGCCTCCGATGGGCACAGATCGCACAAGGTGATCGGTCAGCGGTGCACTCGGGCGTAACGCGAGCTACTCGTGGGCGCACGGTGACAGCCAGGACGGCATCCCGCAGACCCCGATCTTTTTCTGGAGCCCCCGAGTGAGCAAGCGCACCTTCCAGCCGAACAACCGTCGTCGCGCGAAGACCCACGGCTTCCGGCTGCGTATGCGCACCCGTGCCGGCCGCGCGATCCTCGCGTCCCGCCGTAGCAAGGGTCGCGCCCGCCTGTCCGCCTGATCCCGATCAGGTCATGACGTCGTGCTGCCCACCGAGAACCGGCTGAGGCGGCGCGAGGACTTCGCGATCGCCGTACGACGCGGACGCCGGGCCGGGCGCCAGCACCTCGTCGTACACCTTCGTAGCGGTGCCACGGACCCGCACGCGCCTGGGGAGAGCGCTCCCCCGACGCGTGCGGGTTTCGTCGTGAGCAAGGCTGTGGGAGGCGCGGTCGTGCGCAACAAGGTGAAGCGCAGGCTTCGCCACCTGATGCGCGAACGAGTCGACCAGCTGCCCCCCGGTAGCCTGGTAGTCGTACGAGCGCTGCCCGGTGCGGGCGACGCCGACCACGCAGAACTGGCCCGAGACCTGGACGCCGCCCTACAGCGGCTCCTGGGAGGGGGCACCCGATGAAGTACCCGCTGCTGGCCCTGATCAAGCTCTACCAGTGGACGATCAGTCCGCTGCTGGGCCCCGTGTGCAAGTACTACCCATCGTGTTCCCACTACGGCTACACGGCCATCGACCGGCACGGTGCCATCAAGGGCACAGCACTCACGGCCTGGCGCATCCTGCGGTGCAATCCGTGGTCGCTCGGCGGTGTGGACCATGTCCCTCCGCGCAAGCGCCCGCGGTGGCACGAAATGCTGCGAAGCGCTTGGCGTGCACGCAAGGGCGGGCCCTCCGCCGCCGAACCGGCCACCGAAGGACAGACTTCCCCCGCAGGTCCGACGAGTCCTTCGAGCCCGGCCGCTGAGACCTCGTCCCATGCCCAAGGAGCATGATTAGTGGACACGATTGCCAGCTTCTTCAGCTTCATCACGACACCCGTCTCCTGGGTCATCGTCCAGTTCCACACGGTGTACGGCGCCATCTTCGGGCCTGACACCGGGTGGGCCTGGGGCTTGTCCATCGTGTCCCTGGTGATCCTCATCCGTATCTGCCTGATCCCGCTCTTCGTGAAGCAGATCAAGGCGACGCGTGCGATGCAGACGCTCCAGCCGGAGATGAAGAAGATCCAGGAGCGCTACAAGAACGACCGGCAGCGCCAGTCCGAAGAAATGATGAAGCTCTACAAGGACACGGGCACCAACCCGCTGTCCTCGTGTCTTCCCATCCTGGCGCAGTCCCCGTTCTTCTTCGCGCTGTACCACGTGCTCAACAGCATCGCGTCGAACGACACCATCGGTGTGATCAACGAGCAACTGCTCGCGAGCGCCCAGAAGGCCCACATCTTCGGAGCGCCGCTCGCCGCGAAGTTCACGGACAGCTCGGAGAAGGTCGAGCTCCTCAACTCCTCGCTCACGGACGTGCGGATCGTCACGGCGGTCATGATCGTCCTGATGTCGCTGTCGCAGTTCTACACGCAGCGCCAGCTGATGACGAAGAACGTCGACACCACGGTGAAGACGCCGTTCATGCAGCAGCAGAAGATGCTGATGTACGTCTTCCCCGTCATCTTCGCCGTCTTCGGCATCAACTTCCCGGTCGGTGTCCTCGTCTACTGGCTGACCACCAACGTGTGGACCATGGGCCAGCAGATGTACGTCATCCACAACAACCCGACCCCGGGTTCCAAGGCCCAGGCCGCCTACCTGGAGCGCCTCTCCAAGCACGTCCTGAAGAACAGCGGGACGCGCAACCGTCGTCAGCGCGCCATCATCAAGGCCATCGTCGCCAAGGGCCGGGACCGCAACGAGTACGAGCGCAAGTTCATCAACGGTCTGAGCAAGAACGGTCTCGTCGCCCAGGCCGACGGCGCCGTGGTCAAGGGTGAGGCCACGGTCCACGACGAGGACGGCACCCAGGCCGGGACGCCCAAGCGGCAGCAGCCCAAGCGCCAGAGCAAGTCGCAGCGGCAGTCCGGCGTGGCCAAGGCCGCCGACGAACCCACCTCGCTGACCAAGTCCGACGAACCGCAGAGCAAGGCCAAGACGGCGGCCGGTGCCAAGAAGGGCACGGGCAAGCAGCCCGGCGGCGGCACCCGCAGCAAGGCCCAGTCCGGACAGCGCAAGGGCCCGCAGCGGCCCAAGTCCCCGTCCAAGAAGTAAGAAGGAGTCCATCCCGTGACGGAAGGCACCATCTCCACCGCTGCCGAGGGCACTGACACCCTGACCCGCCTGGAGCAGGAGGGTGAAATCGCTGCGGACTACCTGGAGGGCCTGCTCGACATCGCCGACCTCGACGGCGACATCGACATGGATGTCGAGGCCGACCGCGCCTCCGTATCGATCATCAGCGACACGGGCAGCCGTGACCTGCAGAAGCTGGTCGGCCGGGACGGCGAGGTGCTGGAGGCGCTCCAGGAGCTCACGCGTCTGGCCGTGCACCGGGAGACCGGTGACCGGAGCCGCCTCATGCTCGACATCGCCGGTTACCGGGCTCGGAAGCGTGAGGAGCTGTCCGAGCTGGGTGCGAAGGCGGCGGCGGACGCCCGCAGCAGCGGCGAACCCGTGAGGCTGGATCCGATGACGCCGTTCGAGCGCAAGGTCGTGCACGACGCCGTCAAGGCCGCGGGTCTGCGCAGCGAGTCCGAGGGTGAGGAGCCGCAGCGCTTCGTCGTTGTGCTTCCCGCCTGATTCTGCTCCGTGCTCCACCGGCCCCGTCTGTTGCGCAGGCGGGGCCGGATTTTGTCAGCCTGATAGTTCGTGGTTCTGGTGTCGGCGCGTGATGTCGGCACGGTACGGAAGGACGGTTCCCCGTGACCGAGGCAGCGGAGCTTCCCCCCGCGCCCGAGCAGGCACGCGAGGTGTTCGGTGCCCGCTTCGCGGACGCGGTCCGGTACGCGGAGCTGCTCGCCGAGGCAGGTGTGCAGCGAGGTCTGATCGGTCCGCGAGAGGTGCCCCGCCTGTGGGAGCGCCACCTGCTGAACTGCGCTGTGCTCTCCGAGGTCGTCCCGGAGGGAGTGACGGTCTGCGACGTCGGGTCGGGTGCCGGCCTGCCGGGCATTCCCCTGGCGCTCGTACGGGAGGATCTCAAGATCACCCTGCTCGAGCCGCTGCTCAGGCGCACCACCTTTCTGACCGAGGTGGTGGAGCTGCTCGGACTGGATCACGTGACGGTGGTCCGCGGCCGCGCCGAGGAGGTCATGGGAAAGATCCCGCCCGTGCATGTCGTGACGGCACGGGCCGTGGCTCCCCTCGATCGTCTGGCCACCTGGGGCATCCCCCTGCTGCGGCCCTACGGGGAGATGCTGGCCCTCAAGGGGGACACCGCGGAGGAAGAACTCAAGAGCGCGGCGACCGCACTGAGCAAGCTGGGCGCCGTGACGACCTCGATCGTGCACGTCGGCGCTGGCGTCGTGGATCCGCAGTCGACGGTCGTGCGCGTCGAGGTGGGGGAGAGTCCGGGAGGTGTGCGCTTCGCGGCGAAGCGCGCCAAGGCGGCTCGCACCGGCCGTACCCGCCGGCGGCGCGGATAGGGCAGCCGCCCCGTCCGCACGGGGCCAGAAGGACTCCACCCAAGCTGCCGAACCGGCGTATGCCGGAGTGTCGCGGCGATACGGCTCTTGGGGCTGTGCATCGTGTTTCACGTGAAACGTCGCTCACTGCTGCACGGCATCATCAGTCGCGGCCGCGCTGCGGCCGAACCCCGCGACCGTAAGCCTCTCGGTTCACTCGGAGAGGGTCCTGTTCCCGAAGAGACTCCGCCCCCTGCGTCCCCCGCGAGGGGCACGGAGTTGTCCACAGAGATGGATTTCTCCACAGAACGCCAGGCCTCACTGGTTCGCGACCCCGAAGACATGGGAGGCTCTGTTCATTGCGAGCCTGAAGTCGAGGAGAGTGAATCCTTGCGGTCCGACGCCAACATCGCGGGACCGATGACCGATCCGGTCCCCGGTCCCCGTACCGAGTCGATGGGGGCGGATGTTTCACGTGAAACACCGCCGCCTATGGACGACACTCCCATCGGTCGTGCTGCCCAGCTGGCAGTGGAGGCACTGGGGCGCGCCGGTGAGGGCTTGCCACGGCCCGAGCAGACCCGCGTCATGGTGGTGGCCAACCAGAAGGGTGGCGTCGGAAAGACGACGACCACCGTCAACCTGGCCGCCTCGCTGGCTCTTCATGGTGCTCGTGTCCTGGTGGTCGACCTCGACCCTCAGGGCAATGCGTCCACAGCGCTGGGCATCGACCACCACGCCGAGGTTCCGTCCATCTACGACGTCCTGGTGGAGAGCAAGCCGCTGGCGGATGTCGTCCAGCCCGTCCCGGACGTCGAAGGTCTCTTCTGCGCCCCCGCCACGATCGATCTCGCCGGTGCAGAGATCGAGCTGGTGTCCCTGGTCGCGCGGGAGAGCCGGCTGCAGCGGGCGATCCAGGCCTACGAGCAGCCGCTGGACTACATCCTCATCGACTGCCCGCCGTCCCTCGGACTGCTGACGGTCAACGCTCTGGTGGCCGGCCAGGAGGTTCTGATCCCCATCCAGTGCGAGTACTACGCGCTGGAAGGGCTGGGCCAGTTGCTGCGCAACGTCGATCTGGTGCGGGGCCACCTCAACCCCGCCCTGCATGTGTCGACGATCCTGCTCACCATGTACGACGGCCGGACCCGGCTCGCCTCCCAGGTCGCGGACGAGGTGCGCAGCCACTTCGGTGAAGAGGTCCTCCGGACGAGCATTCCGCGTTCGGTCCGCATCTCGGAGGCACCGAGCTACGGACAGACGGTGCTGACCTACGATCCTGGATCGAGCGGTGCCCTCTCGTATCTCGAGGCGGCACGTGAGATCGCGCTGAGGGGCGTCGGCATCAGCTACGACGCGTCGCACGCCCACATCGGCGCACAGCAGAACGATCCGAGCATGGTGGAGGGCGTCCAGTGAGCGAGCGACGGAGGGGGTTGGGCCGCGGTCTCGGCGCACTGATTCCCGCAGCCCCTACAGAGCGGACCGTGCCTCCGCCGGCCGTGGGAGGTGGCGCGTCGTCCCCGTCAGCCGGTACGGCGCCGGTGCTTCCTCACGAGCGTGGTGTGGCAGCGGCGAAGGTGGCCACGCTGCCCCCTGTTTCACGTGAAACAGAGGACCTGGCGGCGGCGGACGGACTCACGCCGCCCGTCGGTGCGCACTTCGCGGAGATTCCGCTGGACTCGATCACTCCGAACCCGCGTCAGCCGCGTACGGTATTCGACGACGACGCCCTCGCGGAGCTCGTCACCTCCATCAAGGAGGTCGGCCTCCTCCAGCCGGTCGTCGTCCGGCAGACCGGTCCGGGCCAGTACGAGCTCATCATGGGTGAGCGCCGCTGGCGGGCCTGCCGTGAGGCGGGTCTGGAGAAGGTCCCGGCGATCGTCAGGGCCACCGAGGACGAGAAGCTCCTCCTGGACGCCCTGCTGGAGAACCTGCACCGCGCCCAGCTCAACCCGCTGGAGGAGGCCGCGGCCTACGACCAGCTGCTGAGGGATTTCAACTGCACCCACGACCAGCTGGCCGACCGCATCGGCCGGTCCCGGCCGCAGGTCTCCAACACCCTGCGCTTGTTGAAGCTGTCGCCCAGGGTGCAGAACCGCGTCGCCGCCGGGGTGCTCTCCGCGGGCCACGCGCGAGCCCTTCTGTCGGTCGACGACTCCGAGGAGCAGGACCGGCTGGCTCACCGCATCGTCGCCGAGGGCCTCTCGGTCCGGGCCGTCGAGGAGATCGTGAACCTGATGGGTTCGCGGCCGCAGAAGACCTCGAAGGCCAAGGGCCCGCGAGCGGGGGCTCTGGTCTCGCCGGCGCTGACCGACCTGGCGACCCGTCTCTCGGATCGGTTCGAGACGCGAGTGAAGGTCGACCTGGGCCAGAAGAAGGGCAAGATCACCGTCGAGTTCGCCTCCATGGAGGACCTCGAGCGCATCCTCGGCACGCTCGCGCCCGGCGAGGGGCCGGTACTGCAGAGGAGCCTCGTGGACGACGACTCCGTGGAGCCCGAGGCCTGAGGCGCGGCTGCCCGCAGCGGCAGCCCGGGGCGGACCTGTCCGGTGTGTACCGGAACACGGTCCGCCCTTTGCTTTTCGCCGGTATCGAGGCAAACGCATCATGGATACGATGCGTTCGTATATGGCGCATCCACCCGGCAGGACGTCCGAGACCAAGGCAGGGGCCATGCAGATGACGAGCCGCACCCGGATGGTGAGTGCCTGGCTCGGGGTGGGCGCCGTCGGCGGCTTCGTCGGCAGCCTGCTCAGGGAACGGAGTGCTCTGGCAGCCGCGTGTGAGGCAGCGGGCGAAGAAAGCGAGGAACACCCTTCATGGGGCGTCGGGTCGTACCGCTCACGCTGGACAACCTTCAGGACCTCCCCCAGCGCTGTCGCTCGTGTGTCTTCTGGGAGCTCGACCCCGTCAGCGGTGAGACAGCGGTAAAGGCAGGCACGGCCGCGCTCGAGAAGGAGTCGTGGATCTCGGCCGTCCTCCTGGACTGGGGCTCCTGCGGAAGAGTCGTCTACGTCGACGACGTCCCCGTGGGGTTCGTGCTCTACGCCCCGCCCGCCTACGTACCCCGCTCCTCCGCCTTTCCCACGAGTCCCGTGTCACCGGACGCGGTCCAGCTGATCACCGCGATCATCGTGCCGGGTTACCAGGGTCAGGGACTGGGACGGGTGATGGTGCAGACGGTGGCGAAGGACCTGATGCGCCGGGGCTTCAAGGCGATCGAGGCGTTCGGCGACGCCCGGTGGAAGGAGCCCGCCTGTGTCCTGCCCGCGGACCATCTGCTGGCCGTGGGGTTCAAGACCGTGCGGCAACACCCCCGGTATCCCCGCTTGAGGCTGGAACTCAGGACGGCCCTCTCCTGGAAGGAAGACGTGGAGATGGCGCTGGACCGCTTGCTGGGAGCGGTGCAGAAGGAACCCGCCCTCCGGCCGCTGTGATACCGGAGGCGGCCTCGACGGACCTCATGCGAGAGGGCCGACCCTCACCGGGTCGGCCCTCTCGTGTTTCACGTGAAACAGCCGTACGACGGCTCGCCGTCACTCGGCGATGAACTCCTCCAGATCGCGGACGATCGCGGCCTTCGGCTTGGCACCGACGATGGTCTTGGCGACCTCGCCCCGCTGGTAGACGTTCAGCGTCGGGATGGACATGACGCCGTACTTGGCGGCCGTACCCGGGTTCTCGTCGATGTTCAGCTTGACGACCTCGATCTTGTCCCCGTACTCGGAGGCGATGGCCTCGAGGGACGGAGCGATCTGGCGGCACGGGCCGCACCAAGCGGCCCAGAAGTCCACCAGGACGGGCTTGTCGCTCTTGAGGACGTCCTGCTCGAAGGAGTCGTCGGTCACGTTCTTCAGGGTGCCTGCCACGGCGGGCTCCTTAACTGGTCGATGCGTGGGGCGGGTGGGTGATCAGACGGCGGCGGTCTTCTCGGGTTCGGCCTTCTCACCGTCCGCGAGAGCGGCGAGGTAACGCTCGGCGTCGAGCGCGGCGGCACAGCCCGTGCCGGCCGCCGTGATCGCCTGGCGGTAGGTGTGGTCGACCACGTCACCGGCACCGAAGACGCCGGGAAGGCTCGTGCGGGTCGACGGCGCCTCGACCTTCAGGTAGCCCTCCTCGTCGAGCTCCAGCTGGCCCTTGACCAGCTCGGTGCGCGGGTCGTGCCCGATGGCGATGAACAGGCCCGTCACCGCCAGGTCCGACAGCTCGCCCGTCTTGACGTTGCGCAGCTTCAGACCGGAGAGCTTCTGGTCGCCCTGGACCTCGGCGACCTCGCTGTCCCAGACGAACGAGATCTTCGGGTCGGCGAAGGCACGCTCCTGCATCGCCTTGGAGGCGCGCAGGGTGTCCCTGCGGTGGACGACCGTCACGGACTTGGCGAAGCGCGAGAGGAAGGTGGCCTCCTCCATCGCGGTGTCGCCACCACCGATCACGGCGATGTCCTGGTCCTTGAAGAAGAACCCGTCACAGGTCGCGCACCAGGAGACACCCCGGCCGGACAGGGCGTCCTCGTTGGGCAGGCCCAGCTTGCGGTGCTGCGAGCCGGTGGTGACGATGACCGTCTTCGCCCGGTGGACCGTCCCCGCGGTGTCGGTGACGGTCTTGATGTCGCCGGTGAGGTCGACGGCCACCACGTCGTCCGGGACGAGCTCGGCGCCGAAGCGCTCGGCCTGGGCGCGCATGTTGTCCATGAGCTCGGGGCCCAGGACGCCGTCCTGGAAGCCGGGGAAGTTCTCGACATCGGTGGTGTTCATCAGGGCGCCGCCGGCGGTGACGGCCCCTTCGAACACCAGGGGCTTCAGCGACGCACGGGCGGTGTAGAGCGCCGCCGTGTAGCCGGCGGGCCCCGAGCCGATGATGATCACGTTACGGACGTCGCTCACAGCGTGTTTCCTCGTCTCTGGTCTGCTTCGGTCGACCGGTGGTGGGAGCTTCTCGCGGACCTCTCACCCCATCCAACGGATCCTACGGGGCGCGCATTCCCGCCGTGCCGGGGCACACGGTAGCGCTGTCCGAGGGGTGCCGGCAGCGTGGACCGGACGGGGGCCGGGCTCGGCGGTCGGCGAGGGACGGACGGTCGTCAGGGTCGGCTGTAGGACTGCTTCAACAGGACCTCGGCCGGGCCTGCCGACGGGTTGTCCACGCAGGTCGCTTCGACGATGTAGGCCGTGACCCGGCGATCGTCGGAGGCGTCGGGGAGCACCACGAGCAGAGCCTTCCTGCCCTGGAAGACACCGGTCTCGGTGGCGAGGGCGGCGTCGTCGCTGCCGATTCCCTCCTGGACGCATTCCGGGACGGTCGGCTGCTGGAGGACCCGGGGGCTCGCACCCGCCGCCTCTGATTCGAGCCCGAAGGTGTTCGGCGTGCGGCCGTCACCGCGTGCCGGTGCTTCCTGTCCGAGGAGGTCCGTCACCTGCCGCTCCAGCGTGCCCTGGGTGAACGTGTCGGCCGCGGTGACCTGACGCTCTTCCTCGGGACGGCCGGTGTCGTCGAGCGACGACAGGAGGACCGAGCCGAGGCCCAGTGCGGCAACCGTGAACACGGTGCCCAGGACGGCGACCCTGCGCCGGCCCCGTCGCGTTCGGCCTTTCCGGCCCGGGCCTGTCGTGGACGCCCGAGCACTCCCGCCGGGACGATCCGGCGGTGGGGGTGCCGATGTTTCACGTGAAACACGGGCACGGTCGCCTTCGGACGGCGAAGCCGAAGCGTCGACGGCGTCCTCGGACTCCCGGGTGTCCGGCACCCCTGCATCCAGCAGGGCTTCGGCGGCGAGCGCGGCGTCGATGCGGCGGGCGACGTCGTCGGGCATACGGGGCGGCCCCGGCACGGCGCCGAGCAGGCCCCGGATCTCCTCCAGCGAGGCATGGACCTCGGCGCACAGGTCGCATCCGTCGAGATGCTGTCGTACGGCAGCCGTGCGGTCCGGTGCGAGGAGCCCCTCCGTGAGGTCGGAGATCTCCGCGACATCGGGATGCTCCGCCCTGTCTGTCGTCGACGTCACGCTCGCCCACCTCCGCCCTTCACTGCCGCCGGGTCATTCGGTCCGGTCTCCGGAGGAACCGCTTGCCGCGGTTCCGCTGAGGATGGGACGGACGGACCACGTGTCCGGTTCCGTGCCCCGCCCTGTCTTGTGCCGTCGCCCGTGGCGTCGGACCGTAGGTGGGTGAGCAGCGGCTGCAGTCTGGCCCTCCCCCGTGCACACCGGCTCTTCACGGTGCCGGCGGGCACGTCGAGGATGCGGGCCGCCTCAGCGACCGGATACCCCTGCATGTCCACGAGTACCAGGGCCGCCCGCTGATCGGGCGGGAGCGTGGCCATCGCCTCGATCAGCTGACGATGGAGGTCATTGCGCTCCGCGGGCGCGGAGGCGGACTCGTGCGGCTCCAGGAGCTGCTCCAGCCGCTCCGTGTCGTCGACCGGAGACGTCCTGCGGGAGGCCGCCTTGCGGGCGCGGTCGAGGCAGGCGTTCACCGTGATCCGGTGCAGCCACGTCGTGACGGCCGACTGCCCGCGGAAGGTGTGGGCGGCCCGGTAGGCGGAGACGAGGGCGTCCTGGACGGCGTCGGCGGCTTCCTCGCGGTCCCCCAGGGTCCGCAGTGCCACCGCCCACAACCGGTCGCGGTGCCTGCGCACGAGCTCGCCGAACGCGTCGGGGTCGCCCTCTACGTGGCGGGAGAGCAGGTCCTGATCGCTCGCTTCGCGGTACGCGGTGCCGTCCGCCATCGGACCCCTCCCCCTCGGTGAGACGTCAGCCGGTGAACTTCAGGTCGGTGATGGCCTGCTTGTAACCGGGCTCACTGTAGGCGTCGCCGGGCGCCGACGGCAGGGCTGTCAGCCAGACCAGCACGTAGCGGGTCTTGACCGGCTTGTCGACCTTCACCGTGGCCTGTCCGCCGGTCGTCGTCTCCGTCCCCAGCTTCCGCATGGAACTGATCGGGGTCGACGAACCCGGGGAGTCCGTGGCGTAGAGGGTGATCGTGGTGTGGGCGCCCTGGTGCAGCAGCCCGATCGACGACGACGTCACCGACTGCTCGGACCCGAGGTCGTAGACGATCCCGACACCGGGCTTGTAGGCCGGGTTCATGTCCGGGCCCTCCCGGTAGGTCTTGGTGCGCCAGTAGGTCGAGCTGTCACCGTCGAAGGTGTTGCCGACGTCCCCGGGGGCCTGGGCCGCGCCCTTCGCGACGTACTCCTGGGCTCCCTGGATGGCCAGCGGCTTGGCGGGTGCGCGCCGGTCGCCGCCCTTCTCGTTCCCCTCCGTCGTCTGGGTCTTGTCGGTGTCGTCGGACTTGCCGCCCTGATCCATGAGGGCGTCCGCGAGTTGCCAGCTGCCCAGACCGAGCGCGGCGATGAGCAGGGCGGACACGGCCCACTTCAACACCTTGCCGGTGCGGCTCTGCAGCGGGGGCGGAGGGGTCGGCACCGGCTGCGTGCCACCCGGGCGGGGGGCGGGCCGACCGTAGGTGCCCTGCTGGTAGGTCGTGCGCTGGTAGTCCGGCGGTGTGGTGAACGCGGGCTCCGGCGGACGGATGCGCGGCATCTCACCGATCGCCTTGACCAGCTCCTCGGGAGTGGTGCAGGCGGCCTCGTGACGGGAGGCGGTGGCTCCGTCGTTGGCGAGCGCGCGCATGGCCAGCTCGGACAGCCCGCGGTGCACTCCGGCCCGTACCTGGTCCGGCGGGAGCAGCCCGACGTCCTTGGGCAGGCCGGTGAGGCCGTAGGCGTCGCTTTCGTACGGCCAGCGCTGGGTGAGCGAGGCGTAGAGCAGAGCCCCGATGGACTCCGTGTCGGTGCGCTGCGGGGTGTCGGACGAGACGCCCCGCAGCGCCGCGTTGACGGCCAGGCCGCGGATGCGCCACTGGCCGGTCGAGGTGCGCAGCACGGAGTTGGGGTTCAGACGGAGGTGGGACAGGCCCTCGCGGTGTGCGGCGGCCATGGCCGAGGCGATCTGACTGACCATCTGGTAGGCGTCGTAGACCTCCAGGGGGCCGGCCGCCAGGAGCGTGGTCAGCTCGGTGGCGTCGGGGAGCCATTCGTGTACGACGTAGACGACGTCGTTCTCCTCGACGGCGTCCAGGACCTGGACGAAGCGGGGGTCGCCCAGCAGGGCGGAGGAGCGTGCCGCGGCCAGGACGGAGCGGGCCCGTGCGTGGTCCGCGGGCAGGATGTGCACCCCGACGGCGCGGCGGAGCTTCTCGTCCACGGCACGCCAACTGCTGAATCCGTCCAGACGGGTGACGCACTCCTCGAGGCGGTAGCGTCTGGCCAGCTTGTGACCGCTGTGCAGTTCGGGCGGCGAGGTCTTCCCGGAACGGTCGGTCCCGGCGTTCTCCTGTGCCTCGTCGCTGTCCGTGTCCTGCTCCCGGTTCTTGGCCACCCCGTCGGCCGTGGACTGGTCCGCCTGTGCGGTCAGCGACTCCTCGCCGCTGTTGTCTGCCACGTCGACGGCAGCTGTGCTCCGATCCGCCACCGTCGTTCCCTGCCTCCCCATTCCTTGCGCGTCGGCCGGCGTCCGTCGCGCGCATCCGACGCCGAAACCAATTGTGCCCACAGTCCGCCGCTATGCACGACACACGGCGGTGGACGATGGTTGTGCGCCTACCCCCGGCATCAGCGTCCCAGGCGTCCGCGGACCATACCGACCAACGAGTTGAGCTCTTCGATGCGCATCCGGCGGGCCGCGACGAAGAAGACCCCCAGCAGAACGGCCCCGCCGACCAGGATGGCGGCGAAGGATCCCGCGACGCCCTGGCCGATCGTCTGGCTGATGCCGTAACAGGCAGCGCCGCTGAGCAGGGCGGCCGGGACGGACGCGATGCACAGCCGCGCGTAGGTCCGCAGCACCCGGGCGCCGTCCAGGTCGCCGCCCAGCCGCTTGCGCAGCCGTCGCCAGGCGACGCCGACCCCCACCGCGTAGGCCGCGCCGTACGAGGCGGCCATGCCGACCACGGCCCAGCGGGCGGGGAGCACCAGGAAGCAGACCACCGCGGCGGCCGCGTTCACGGCGGCCACGATGACGGTGTTGTAGAAGGGCGTGCGGGTGTCCTCGTAGGCGTAGAAGGCGCGCAGCACGACGTACTGCACGGAGTAGGGGATCAGGCCGAGACCGAAGGCCATCAGCATGTACCCCATGTTGGTGGCCTCGCTGGTGCCCGAGGAGCCGAACATCAGGGTGCACATCGGGATGCCGAGGGCGATGAAGCCGAAGGCGATCGGCACGATGGCGACCGCGGTGGTGCGCAGGCCCTGGGAGATGTCGTCGCGGACGGCGCCGCCGTCTTCCTCCGCCGCCGAGCGGGAGATCCGGGGCAGCAGGGCGGCCATCAGGGAGACGGTGATGATGGCCTGGGGCAGACCCCAGATCAGCTGGGCGTTGGCGTACGCGGCGAAGCCCGTGCCCTCGACGTCGGAGGCGAGCCCGGATGCGGTGGACAGCTGCGTCACGACCAGGGCGCCGGCCTGGTTGGCCAGTACGAACAGGATGGTCCACTTGGCGAGCATCGCGGCCTTGCCGAGGCCGTGGCCCTTCCAGTCGAAGCGCGGGCGGATGCGGAAGCCGGTCTCCCGCAGGTACGGGATCATGGCCAGGGCCTGGACGACGAGGCCGAGCAGGACACCGATCCCGAGGAGCCGCTGACCCTCCGGGGGGATGTTGGTGACGTTCATCCGGGAGTCGGCGGCCGTGCCGTAGACGTAGATGAAGACGCCGAGGGTCGTGATGATGACGACGTTGTTGAGGACCGGGGTCCACATCATCGCGCCGAACTGACCGCGTGCGTTGAGGATCTGACCCATCACCACGTGGACGCCCATGAAGAAGATCGAGGGCAGGAAGTAGCGGGTGAAGGTGACAGCGACCTCGTTGGCGGCGGGGTCCGAGGCGACGGGGTTGGACAGCGCGCGCACCAGCAGCGGCGCGGCGAACCAGGCGAGTGCGGTGAGGGCGGCCAGGGCCACCATCACCAGGGTCAGCAGGCGGTTGGCGTAGGCCTCGCCACCGTCGTCGTCGTCCTTCATGGCACGCACGAGCTGCGGCACGAACACGGAGTTCAGGCCGCCGCCGACCGTGAGGATGTAGATCATCGTCGGCAGCTGGTAGGCGACCTGGAAGGAGTCGCCGAGGAGGCCGAGTCCGAGCGCGGAGACGATCAGTGCCGAGCGGACGAAGCCGGTCAGCCGGGACACCATGGTGCCCGCCGCCATCACGGCACTCGACTTCAGCAGTCCTCCGGCCCTGCCGCCCTTCTTCGGGGCGGGCGCGGGGGTCTCCGACTCCTGGGGGGCCTCGGCGGCCGGAGGAGGGGTCGCCCCTGCGTAGTGGCCCGGTGTCGAGACCGGTGCGGGCACTCCGGCGGGTTCGCCGACCCGGGCGTCCTGCGGGAGGTGCGTGGCGTGAGCGCCCCGGTGCTCCTCCGGGTACCCGCCGCCCTGTTGTCCGGGAACGGCGCCGCTGTGCTGCTGGTCGCGGAAGAGATGCGCGAAGGCGTCGGGTTCCTGCTGCCGGCCACCGCTCCGGCCGACCAGGTCGTCCACGCCCACGTACTGCGTGGTGCGCGGGTCGTCACCGTGCGGCAGCAGCTGGGTCGGGCCGTCCGGCTCGGGCGCCGGCGTCTGGGCCCACACCCGGGGGTCGGGCGCGTACGGCGACTGCGGCGGCTGCCCGTACAGCGGCTGGGCGGGCGGCTGCGTGCCGGGCGGGGGCGGCGGATGCGCGGCGCGGTCGTAGAGGGCCTCGGCGACGGGGTCCTGGGCCGCGATGTCCTGAGCCCGGTAGGGGTCCTGGTCGTAGGCGTCCTGGAGGTACGTGTCCGCGGGTGGCTGCGGCTCCTGGTCGTGCCCGGGCGGCGGACCCTCGGAGCGGTCCGGCTCGGGATGACCCGAGCTGCCCGCGGCACGGCCGCGGTCACCGTCGTACGGCGCGTTCATGGTTACCCCACCTCATCGTCCCGGGCCCACCGGCCACGACATCCTCAACGGTCCACTCTCTCACCCGTGCCGGACGGGTCCGGGCTTTCCGATGCGGTGTCCGGGGCGGGGTCACTCGGCTGCTGCGGGGCGTCTGCCCGCGAGCCGGCCTCCGACTCCTCGGTGGGACGCGCTTCGGGTGCCGTCGGTTTCCGCGGGCCCTCACCGTCTCCGTCGCCGTCCTCGTCCGTCCCGTCGGGCTCGTCCTCGGCACGGCGGGCGGCGGCCCGCTTGCGCTGGGTGTACATCCGGAATCCGGCCAGGACGAGGAGCAGGACACCGCCGCCGATGACCAGCATCACCGTGGCGGTGATCTCGGTGACCTTCACGTCGAAGACGACGGGCTCACCGTACGGGCGGCCGTCCTCGGTGAAGAGCTGCGCGACGACCGTGGCCCGGCCGTTGGCGTTGGCGGAGGTGGTGAACTTCACCGACTGGCTGTGGCCGCCGGAGACAGTGACGGGCTGCTCCGCGTAGGCGGCCCCGCCGATCTCCAGACGGGTCGGATTGGTCGAGCTGAGGCGCAGCACCAGGTGCTCGACGCCCTGCACCAGGTTGTTCTGGACCGTCACGGGAATGGTCGCGCTGCGGCCGGAGAGCTTCGTCTCCGACTTGTCGATCAGCTTGACCTGGTCGATCAGGACGTCCAGGTACGCTTCGACGCCGCTCCGGTAGGTCGCGGCCTCCGCGACCCGGCCGCGCCACGACGCGGACATGGCCCGGTTCAGGGCGCGCCCGAAGGGGGTCACCACCCTGGAGCGGTCGGAGAGGATCACGTTGAACTTGTCCAGCTTCCCCTGCGTCCGCGCGATCTGCTCGTAGGCGGCGCGCGGCAGCTCCTGCTTGCGCAGTGCGGAGGGGTACGCGCCGGCCGAGGGGACCCGGGTGGCGGCCGCCGGGTCCGGCTTGGCCTTGGCGGCGTCGGTGAGGTCCTGGGACTCCGACCAGGTCCCCTCCCGCAGGGCCTCCAGGGCCTCGGCCATCGTCTGTGCCTGGCTCGCCGAGGGCATGCGCTGCGGTGCGACGACGATGCTGCGTTTCTTGCCCGTCTGCAGGCCCAGCGTGAGGCTCTGGGCCAGGAACCGCTGCGTGGCGAGTGTGGACGCGGACGCCTTCGTCAGATCGCCCCGGAAGGCCGTGGACAGGGGGGCGTCCGCGACGACCGCGGTGGTGCCGCCGCCGATGGGGCGGGCCGCGGACGGCGTGTACGACAGGCCGTCGGTCTCCTTGAGGCTGTCGCTGCGGGCGATGACCTTGTCGGCGCCGGCCGAGGTGGCGACCTTGATGATGGAGGGGTCGACCGCACCGTCGACGGGCCAGGCGAAGTCGGTGGTCGGCGTCACGTGGAGGATCGGCTCGACCGTGTTCACGACGACGTCGGTGGCGTCCTTGAGGTGCTTCAGCGAGCCGCCGACCGAGGTGCCGTTGTGGGCGAGGGAGGCCAGGTCCGGGTCGCCGAAGGGCAGCGCGACCACTTCGTTGTCCGCCACGGCCTTCTGCACCTCGGCCAGCCACCGCTTGGCGACGTCCTGGTTGCGGCCCGGCACGGTGGTGTCGCCCTCGGCCCTGACCTCGTACCGGTCGGTCATGGCGTCGACCGAGGCCAGCAGGTCGGGATCGACGACCCAGGTGACGTCCAGGTCCTTGCCCAGGGACACCATGCGGTCGAGCCGTCCGCCGGGGGAGATCTCCTTGGCCAGGTCGTCGTCGCGGAAGACGGGCGTCTGCTGCTCGTCCGATCCCGTCTCCGCCGTCATGTGGGACGAGGAGATGAGCGGCCACAGGACGGTCGTCTTCGTCCGCTTGCGGGCCTCCTCCGGCTGCCACGGCAGGAACGTCCGCTGCACGCCGAGGATCCGCTCCCAGGGCTGCGCGGCGGTCTCGCCCGAGAGCGACACCGCCAGCTGGTAGACGCCGTCCTGCCCGAGGTCCAGCTCGTCGACGGGGACCGAGATGCTGAAGCGCTGGGAGACACCGGGCGTGAGCTCGGAGAACTTCTCGGTGTACTTGCCGCCGAGTTCCCGGCCGGCGGGGCTCAGGATGTCCCGGCTGTTCCGGGCGACCGTGTCGATCCCCGAGCGGGTGTTCATCAGGGGGCCCACCCGAAGGCCGACGTGGGCGTCGGTGACGGCCTGGCGGCCCTTGTTGGTCACGGTGCCCGACACCGTGACGGTGTCGCCCTCCGACGGAACGCTGGGGGTGAGCGAGTCCACGGACACCGCGACCGAGCCCGTGTCGGTGGCGGCCCGGAGCGTGTCCCGGGCCGCCGCGTCCGCTGAAGGCGCCGAGGACGACTGCAGCAGCCCGGTCAGCAGGAGCGCCGAGGCGAGAAGGGCCCCCGAGCGCCGCACCCAGCGGCGGGCAGGTGAGGGACTCGTCCCCTGGAAGTCTGCCGCCTCGGCCACGCGCTCGCCCGTCCCTCGTCGTCAGTGGTCGTCGGAATGTGCGTCCCCGCATGGTAACGATGCGCGCTGAGAGGAGGTGCCGCGGACCGGGCTCCAAGATCGCGCACGGCAGCCAGGCGTCCGCTATGCCGCTGAAGGGCGGGAGTGCGTCTCCGAGTCGCCGGAGTGGTGCTTGTGCGGGTTCGGTGCGAGGTGTCCCGGGGCGGATGTAATGGGGGCGCTTCCGGCTCCCCCGGCCACGTACTCTTTTCTGTTGTGCCGAACGCCAATGAAGAAACCAGTGTCCTGAGCCAGGTGCAGCGCTCCGCGGGGAACGAGCCGCTGCAGGTCGCCCCTGTCGCCGACGACCTCGCCCGCCGCTTCCAGGAGGCCGGATTCTCCCTGGCCCTGGTCGGGGGTTCGGTCCGGGACGCGTTGCTGGGGCGGCTCGGCAACGACCTGGACTTCACGACCGACGCCCGACCGGAGGAGGTACTGAAGATCGTCCGGCCCTGGGCGGACGCGGTCTGGGAGGTCGGGATCGCCTTCGGCACGGTCGGTGCGCAGAAGGACGGCTACCAGATCGAGGTCACCACGTACCGGTCCGAGGCGTACGACCGCACCTCGCGCAAACCGGAGGTGTCCTACGGCAACTCCATCGAGGAGGATCTCGTCCGCCGCGACTTCACCGTGAACGCGATGGCCGTCGCTCTTCCGGAGAAGACCTTCATCGATCCGCACGACGGCCGCGGCAGCCTCGCCCAGCGCCTGCTGCGGACGCCGGGGACCCCGCAGGAGAGCTTCTCGGACGACCCGCTGCGGATGATGCGCGCCGCGCGGTTCGCCGCGCAGCTCGACTTCGACGTGGCCCCGGAGGTCGTCGAGGCGATGACGGAGATGGCCGGCCGGATCGAGATCGTCTCCGCCGAGCGGGTGCGGGACGAGCTGAACAAGCTGATCCTCTCCCCCCACCCGCGGAAGGGTCTGACGCTGCTCGTCGACACCGGCCTGGCCCAGCACGTCCTCCCCGAGCTTCCCGCACTGCGCCTGGAGCGCGACGAGCATCACCGGCACAAGGACGTCTACGAGCACACGCTGATCGTTCTGGAGCAGGCGATCGCCCTGGAGGACGACGGTCCCGACCTGACGCTCCGCCTGGCGGCTCTCCTGCACGACATCGGCAAGCCCCGAACCCGCCGCTTCGAGAAGGACGGCCGGGTCTCGTTCCATCACCATGAGGTGGTCGGAGCGAAGATGACCAAGAAGCGCATGACGGCGCTCAAGTACTCCAACGAGCTCGTGAGGGACGTCTCGCGTCTTGTCGAGCTCCACCTGAGGTTCCACGGCTACGGCACGGGAGAGTGGACCGACTCCGCCGTCCGCCGTTACGTCCGGGACGCCGGTCCGCTGCTGGACCGGCTCCACAAGCTGACGCGCTCCGACTGCACCACGCGCAACCGGCGGAAGGCTGCCGCGCTGTCGCGGGCGTACGACGGCCTGGAGGAGCGGATCGCCCAGCTTCAGGAGCAGGAGGAACTGGACGCCATCCGTCCCGACCTCGACGGCAACCAGATCATGCAGATCCTCGACCTGAAGCCGGGACCGGCGGTCGGCCAGGCGTACAAGCACATGCTGGAGCTGCGGCTGGAGCACGGCCCCATGGAGCACGAAGCGGCCGTCGCGGCCCTCAAGGAGTGGTGGGCCGAGCGTCAGGACTGAACGCGAACGGTGCCGTGTTTCACGTGAAACACGGCACCGTCGATGCGTCTCGCACACACGGAGGGGCGATGTTTCACGTGAAACATCGCCCCTCCGCGGGAAGCAGGCGGGTTACTTCACGTCCTTGAGGCAGAGGACGACCTCGTGGCCGCCGCCCGTCTGGTAGTAGGCGATGGGCGCGTCCGGGACCGACTTGCACTTGTTGCTGTCGCTGGTGTCGTCGAACTTCTCGACGACCTTGTACTCGGCGTCACTGGAGGAGCAGTCGACGGACTTGAGGTCCGGCTTGAACTGCGTGCCCTCGTTGTGCATGCAGCTGCCCACCGACGTGGTCTCGGCGTCGGATTTGTTCCACTGCCACTTGACCACACCGATGACGACCGCGATCGCGATCACGGCGACGACGCGCAGCAGCTTCTTGTTGAAGCGGCCGCCCGCGGGAGGCGGCGGCGGAACGGGCGCACCCGGCGGCGGGAACCCCGGCTGACCGGCCTGCTGGGGGAACCCGCCCTGCTGCGGCTGAGGGGCCTGGCCCTGCGGCGGCTGGCCCTGCGCGAACGGATTGCCCTGGGGCGGTGGAGTGGTCACTTAGGGGTCCCCCTAGAACTCGGAAAGGCGGCGCGGCGAGAAATCCGCGCGAGGTAAGACGCACGTAAGCTACCTGGCCCGACTGACAACTCAGGAGTCCCGTGGGGCTCTGTGGCACTGATGTGACACTTACTGGCGCTCAAACCGGGCGATAGCCGCTGCTACTGCCCCGTAGATAACGGCGATCGTTACCACCAGCGGAACCGACCGGCCGTCCGGCGGCAGCATCAGGGCGGCGACCCCGGCGGCGCCGACGAAGGCGACGTTGAACAGCACGTCGTAGACCGAGAAGATCCGGCCACGATAGGCGTCCTCCACGGTCGACTGGACGATCGTGTCCGTGGCGATCTTCGCTCCCTGGGTGGCCAGTCCCAGGACGAACGCCCCGGCCAGCAGGGGCCCGGTGGCGAAGGGAAGACCGAGGGCCGGCACGAGGACGGCCGCGGCGCCCGAGCAC
This sequence comes from Streptomyces sp. SID14436, assembly GCF_010548465.1. Lineage (GTDB taxonomy): Bacteria > Actinomycetota > Actinomycetes > Streptomycetales > Streptomycetaceae > Streptomyces. The sequence continues at coordinate 54,931 of NZ_JAAGMD010000207.1, forward strand.
ACCCGGATCCACCGGCCAGCTCCGAGGCGTCCCGCGGCCCAGGGGGTCAGGACGGCCGCCGCGAAGAAACCGGCGCCGGAGACACCCAGCGCGGTCCCCAGCAGGGCGAGCCCGTCGTCCGTGGTCGAGGTCAGCGCGTACCGGCACAGCATCAGGACCATGACGAGCATGGCGCCGTAGCAGAACCGCATGAGCGACATCGCCGTGAGCGCCCAGGCCGCCTCCCTGCGCTCGGGGGCGGCGAGGTGGCTCACGCCCGCCACCAGGTCGCGGGCGCAGCCCTTGAGGGCGGTGGACAGGCGGGCCGGTGTCATCGCACGGTCCGGGCCGAGCAGGTCCTTTGCGATCCGCAGTGACGCGAGCGCGGCGCACAGATAGAGCGCGGCGCCCACCAGGACCACGGCGGCGTCCGAGTCGGCGACGAGCAGGCGGACGAGGAAGGCGAGACCCCCGCCCGCGGTCGCGGCCAGCGTTCCGGCGGTCGGAGACAGGGAGTTGGCGATGACCAGCCGCTCGGCGTCGACCACGCGCGGAAGGGAGGCGGACAGACCGGCCAGGACGAAGCGGTTCACGGCGGTGACGCAGAGCGCGGCGGCGAAGAGAAGGCCGTCCGGCACCCGGCCGAGGATCAGCAGTGCGGTCACGCAGGCCATCAGGGCGCGCAGGAGATTGCCGTGGAGGAAGACCTGGCGTCGGCGCCAGCGGTCCAGCAGAGCCCCGGCGAACGGACCCACCAGGGAGTACGGCAGCAGCAACACCGCCATGGCCGAGGCGATCGCCGCGGCCGACGTCTGCCGCTCCGGCGAGAACACGACGTAGGCGGCGAGCGCGACCTGGAAGACACCGTCGGCGCCCTGGGAGAGCAGCCGGACGGTCAGCAGGCGTCTGAAACCCTGGAAACGCAGGAGTACGCGCAGGTCACGGACGACGGCCATGGGGGACAGCCTCACACAGAACGAAGGTCTCCGGGCCGTGCGACCCGGAGACCCTCAACTGCCCTGGACGAGCGGGATCAGCGCTCGACCTCACCCCGGATGAACTTCTCGACGTTGGCGTGGGCCTCGTCGTCGAAGTACTGCACCGGCGGGGACTTCATGAAGTACGAGGACGCCGAGAGGATCGGGCCGCCGATGCCCCGGTCCTTGGCGATCTTCGCGGCACGCAGGGCGTCGATGATGACACCGGCGGAGTTCGGGGAGTCCCAGACCTCCAGCTTGTACTCGAGGTTCAGCGGGACGTCACCGAAGGCACGGCCCTCGAGGCGGACGTAGGCCCACTTGCGGTCGTCGAGCCAGGCGACGTAGTCGGACGGGCCGATGTGGACGTTGCCCTCGCCGAGCTCGCGGTCGCGGATCTGCGAGGTGACGGCCTGCGTCTTGGAGATCTTCTTGGACTCCAGGCGGTCCCGCTCGAGCATGTTCTTGAAGTCCATGTTGCCGCCGACGTTCAGCTGCATCGTGCGGTCCAGGATCACGCCCCGGTCCTCGAACAGCTTCGCCATCACACGGTGCGTGATGGTGGCGCCGACCTGGGACTTGATGTCGTCACCGACGATCGGGACGCCCGCCTCGGTGAACTTGTCGGCCCACTCCTTGGTGCCGGCGATGAAGACCGGGAGGGCGTTGACGAAGGCGACCTTGGCGTCGATGGCGCACTGTGCGTAGAACTTCGCAGCGTCCTCGGAACCGACGGGCAGGTAGCAGACGAGGACGTCGACCTGCTTGTCCTTGAGGACCTGCACGACGTCGACGGGCTCCTCGGCGGACTCCTCGATGGTCTCGCGGTAGTACTTGCCGAGACCGTCGTGGGTGTGGCCGCGCTGGACCGTCACACCGGTGCTGGGGACGTCGCAGATTTTGATGGTGTTGTTCTCGGATGCGCCGATGGCGTCCGCGAGGTCGAGACCGACCTTCTTGGCGTCCACGTCGAAGGCGGCGACGAACTCGACGTCGCGCACGTGGTAGTCGCCGAACTGGACGTGCATCAGGCCCGGCACCTTGGACGCCGGGTCGGCGTCCTTGTAGTACTCGACTCCCTGCACCAGCGATGCGGCGCAGTTGCCCACGCCAACGATGGCTACGCGAACCGAACCCATTCCGGTTGCTCCCTGTGTAGTACGAGTGAGGCCCTGACTGGGACTCACGTGGCGGTGTCGTCGGGCGTATCCGGCCGGAGGTCGTCCTCCGGCCGGGGCAGGCCGCCCGTCGCTCCAGATGTGGTGTCGTGCTGAGCGGTCCCCCCGGAGACGGAACCCTTGAGGTCCCGCCCGGCACGCTCGCTCTCGATGAGCTCGTTCAGCCAGCGCACTTCGCGCTCCACGGACTCCATCCCGTGGCGCTGGAGCTCGAGGGTGTAGTCGTCGAGGCGCTCTCTGGTCCGCGCCAGGGAGGCGCGCATCTTCTCCAGGCGCTCCTCCAGCCGACTGCGGCGGCCCTCGAGCACGCGCATGCGCACGTCGCGGGACGTCTGGCCGAAGAAGGCGAAGCGCGCGGCGAAGGTCTCGTCCTCGTACGCGTCGGGCCCCGTCTGGGAGAGGAGCTGTTCGAAGTGCTCCTTCCCCTCCGCCGTCAACCGGTAGACGATCTTGGCGCGACGGCCCGTGAGCGGAGCGGCGAGGGCGTCCTCGGTGGTGTGCCCCGGTTCCTCGATCAACCAGCCGTTCGCGACCAGCGTCTTGAGGCAGGGGTAGAGCGTTCCGTAACTGAACGCACGGAACACACCCAGCGACGTATTGAGTCGTTTGCGCAGCTCATAGCCATGCATCGGAGATTCGCGGAGCAGACCGAGGACAGCGAACTCGAGGATCCCGGAACGCCGGCTCATCGTCGCCTCCTCCCTCTCCACGGTCGGGCCGTGCCGGACTGAGTGCGGCTCGCCGCCGCCCTTATGCCGAGCTGATGTATCGACTCGATACATCACGACGATAGAACGGGCTCCCGGTCACGACAAGAGGGGCTGGGGTGAACGGGATCACATCAACGCTTCCGGGCGAGCAAGTTGCCTGGTTTGAGGTGAACTTCTGTCCTCGGGAGGGTTTGGCGATGCGTAGTCTGTGCGCCATGCATACCGCCGGGAACCGAGTGACGCCTGTGGGCGTCGTCGTCCCCGGTGCAGTACGGGTGAATGCGGAACGCGTCACATCCGTACTTCGGGGGGACCGGAAACCAGCCGCCGTTTCCAGGCGCGCACACGTGCGCCTGCCCGAGGAGTAGTCGTTCGATGAGCGAGCACCGTCGCAAACCGCCGCAGCCGCAGGGAGGCGGACGTGCCGCGGCCCGACGCGGCCAGTCCGGCTCGTCCTCCGGCCGCCGCGCGGCTCCGCGAGGCGCCACCGGGTCTCCGTCCGATTCCCATGGGTCGGGCGTGCGGGGTGAGGAGCGTACGTACGGCAGTCGCGCTGAGGCGCGACGCGCGGCACAACGAGGCGGAGGCAGCCGGCGCCGGGCCGGCGCCGCCGGGCCGGGCC
>NZ_JAAGMD010000010.1 GCF_010548465.1 Streptomyces sp. SID14436
CGCGCTCCGCGCCCCGGTGCGGGCCCGTGGCCGGCCCCGGTGCACGGGTGCACGACGGGGCGGCGGTGTGCGGCGGGGCGTTGCGCGGTGCGCCGGGCGTGCATCCGTGCGCGGCGGGCGGCGAACCCGGCAACCATGACGAACCGGACAGATGCGTGCCAATCGGTGTTGACGTGACGTGACCGGCTCACCACTCTGGTCCTCAGCGATCCGCCGCGAGGGGACGGCGAGGGCCTCGGTGACGGAGTTCCTCGGCGAGTGCGGGTCGTGACACGGCGTCGGTGCCCCTGCGCGGGGCCGGGCGGGAACGCCGGAGTCGGAACGGCGGTGCGGAAGGGCCGTACTCGGGGCGTGTCGGCGCCGCACCGCCGCCGACGTCACCCTTCGGGTCGCGGCGGCCCCTACAGCACGGCGCCCGGTGCCACGGGCGCTCCGGTGCCCCCGGTGAACGGCTCGGGCGTCGCCGCCGGCAGGAAGGTGTAGCGGCCGGTTTCTCCACAGGCTGTGGACAACTCCTCCAGGTTCCGGTTCTGGCCCTGCGGCATGCCCATCTCCACCAGGTGCAGGGCGTGCACCGGCAGACACAGGTCCGCCACCTCCGGCGGGAAGACCTCGAAGGTGAGCGTGTCGGCGGCGACCGCCGCCACGTCGCGCGCGTGGAACCACTCCGGGGTGCGGATCGACAGCCCCGGCGACGGATACTTCCTGTCGGACAAGGTCGTCGCCGTCACCGGAGCCGGGCGGGGCATCGGCCGCGCGGTCGCGCTCGCGGCGGCCGCCGAGGGTGCCCGCCTCGTCGTCAACGACTACGGCGTCGCCGTCGACGGCGCGGATCCTTCCGGTGACGTCGCCGACGGCGTGGCCGAGGATGCGCGCCCAGCGCTCCGGCACCCTCATCGGCTTCACCAGCGGCAACCACCAGGGTTCGGTCTCCCAGGCCAACTGCAGCGCGGCCAAGGGCGGCTTCATCTCCCTGGTGCGCAGTGCCGCCCTGGGCCTGCACAAGTACGGCGTGACCGCCAACGCCGTGGCCCCGGTGGCCCGTACGCGCATGTCGGCGGGCGTCCCCACCGAACTGGCCGGGATCGGCGGGCCCGAGGACGTGGCAGCCCTGGTGGTCTACCTGCTGTCGGACCGCGCGCGGGACGCCGGCGTCACCGGCCAGGTGCACACCGTCGCCGGCCCCAAGATCGCGGTGTGGGCCCAGCCGAGGGAACTGCGCGCCGCCTACGCCGAGGGCGCCTGGACGCCCGAGCGGATCGCCGACGCCCTGCCCACGACGGTGGGCACCGACCCGATGCCGCTCCTGGAGCAGGCGAGGAGACAGCATGAACCTGACGCTCTGCCAGGTTACTGAAATGACGCAGCGTCAGGAATGGCTGTGACCGGGCCGAGTCGGCGAAGGAGCAGCCGGGGACCGTCCGCGCGGGCGGACGTCACCCGGGCAGCCGGGACACCCCCGGGGCGCCGCGGCGCAGCACCGCCCGGGCGATGCGCTGGGCGTCGAGGGCCATCTCGCGGAGATTGCCGCTGATGGGGTTGGTGAACCCGGTGAAGTAGAGGCCCGGCGCGCCGGACGGGGAGCGGCCGCCGTGCGTGACCGGCCTGCCCCGGTCGTCGAGCACGCCCAGGTGGCCGACCAGGCCCTCCAGGGCGCGGACGTAGCCGGTGGCCGCGACGACCGCGTCGGGCCCGATGCGGGTGCCGTCGGCGAGCAGCACCTCGCCGTCCTCGAAGCCCTCCACGGCGGCCACGATCTCCACCCTGCCGTTGCGCACCGCGTCGATCAGGCCCACGTCCTGCACCGGGATGGCGCCCTCCAGCACACGGCTGTAGAGCCCGGTGTCCGGCCGGGGCAGCCCGTGCGCCGACAGGTCCGGCACGGCCACCCTGGCCTGCACCCGGCTGATCCGGTCGACCAGGCGGACCGGCAGCCTCCGCACCAGCACGCCCGAGTACTGCGCGGGCCAGCCCGCCGTCGAGCGGCGCACGATGTGCGGCACGGTGCGCACGGCCAGCCGCACCCGCGAGGCGCCGCCCTCGACCAGGTCGACGGCGATCTCGGCGCCCGTGTTGCCGACGCCCGCGACGAGCACGTCCCGGCCGGCGAACGGGACCGCGTTGCGGTAGGCGTGGGCGTGCAGGAACTCGCCGGTGTACGACGCGCGGCCGGGCCAGTCCGGCACCCGGGGCGTGTGGTTGTAGCCGGTGGCGACGACCACCGCGGCGCCGGTCAGTTCCCGGCCCCCGGTGGCGCGCAGCAGCCAGCCGGTGCCGTCGGGGGTGCGCTCGACGCGGTCGACCTCCACCCCGGTGACGATCTCCAGACGGTGGTGCTCGGCGTACTTCTCCAGGTACCGGACCACGTCGTCCCGGGACACCCAGCGGCCGAACCGGCGGGGCATCGGCAGGCCCGGCAGGGCGGACAGGCGCCGGGTGGTGTGCAGGCGCAGCCGGTCGTAGTGGTGGCGCCAGGAGGTGCCCACGGCGTCGGACCGCTCCAGGACGACGGCGCGTACGCCCCGGGCGCGCAGGGCCTGGGCGGCGGCGAGTCCGCCCGGGCCGCCCCCGATCACGTAGACGGGACGGTCGGCGGGCTGCGGTGCCGCGGGCGGGGTGGATCTGTGGGAGGCGGAGTCGGTCATGAACGCGAGCGTATGCGCGCACCTGCTTGATGGGTCTCGGTCAAGACCGGAATTGGTTGCGGATTGATCACATCTGAGCGGGAACGTGGCCGTCCCGGGCGGGGTGGGCCGGCCCGGCCCGGTCCGCCCCGCGCCCCGCGCCCGGCGTCGCCGGAGGCGCCGTTCCTCCGGCCGTCTTGCGCATCCGCTCCCGGTCCGCTGAACTGACGTCCCGTCAGATGTGGCGGAGTGCAGGTGCCGGCCGGGAGCGGGTGTGCCCATGGACGTCTGGTCCGTCGTGCACCGCACCGACCTGCCGCCCTCCGCCGGCCGCACCCCCCTGCGTCCCGGCCGTCGTCGACCTCGCCGAGGGCCCCCGGATGACGACGGAGATCGTGGCCCCGCGGCCCGACGGCCGGACCTCCCCGGCCGGCGCCCCGGAGACCGGAGCGGCGCCGTACGACGGATCCGGCCTGCGGTCCGGGGCCGCTCTCACGGTCTGCTTCCGGGACGGAATTCCGGTGTTCCGCGCGGCACCGCCCGCTTGAATGGCCGCATGTCCCACACCGACCGGCGGACCGCGCCGCCCCGCCCCCTCGCGCCCCCCGCCCGCCCCGAACTCCACGGCCACGGCCTCCGCCTGGGCCGCTGGGACCCCGACTCGGCCGCCCACGCGGACACCTGGCTGCGCGGCACCACCGACCCGGACTTCCTGCGCTGGAACACGCCCCTGGAGCCGGCCACGGACCGTGCCGCCGCCCGGGCCGCCCTGCGGGGGCGGGCCCGGCGGGACGCGGACGGCTCCACGGCGTCGTTCCGCGTCATGGACGCCGCCGACGGCACGACGCTGGGTCACATCGGCCTGAACGAGATCCACCCCGTGCTGGGCCACGCCCGCGTGGGCTACTGGATCCTCCCGGAGGCCCGCGGCCGGGGCGTCGCCACCCGGGCGCTGCTGCTGACCGCGCGCTGGGCGCTGACCGAACTCGGCCTGCACCGGCTGGAACTGGGCCACGTCGTCGGGCACGAGGCGTCCTGCCGGATCGCCGAGCGGTGCGGCTTCCCCCTCGAAGGAACCCTGCGCGGGGCGCTGTTCGCGTCCGGCCGCCGGGACGCCTTCCGCGACGCCCATCTGCACGCCCGCCTGGCCACGGACCCGGAGCCGCCGTACCCGGCGCCCGCACGGCACGGCGGGCCCGGGCGAAATCCGGAGGCGCCGGGGCGCGGCCGATCGGCATCATGAGGCATGGACACCACGCACTGGCATCGTCCCGGGGACGTCGACGCCTTCCTCGCCCGGGCCGGCTCCTTCCTCCGGTCGCGCACCGCCCGGCACACCCTGATGCTCACCGTCACCGAGGCGCTCCGCACGCGCGGACCGCACACCTACGGTGACGGCGTCCCCGAGTTCGGTGTCCTGGAACGCGACGGGGCCGTCCGGGCTGCCTTCCTGCGCACCCCGCCGCACCGGCTTCAGCTGACGGAGCTGTCCGCCGAGGAGGCGGACGCCCTGGCCGCGCACCTCCTGGACCTCGGCCGGGAGCTGCCCGGCGTGCAGGGCGAGCGGGCCACCGCCGCCGCCTTCGCACAGTGCTGGGCCCGCCGGACGGGCACCTCGGCCACGGTGGGCGAACGCCAGCGGCTGTACCGCCTGGGCGAGTTGACCGTGCCGCAGCCGGTGCCGCCCGGCCGGCCCCGCGTGGCGGGACCGGCGGACCGGGCCCAACTGGCCCGCTGGTACGTGGACTTCTGCAAGGAGCTGGGCGAGGCGCACCTCCAGGACCCGGACGGCTGGGCCGAGGCCCGTGTCGCGGGCGGCCAGGCCACCTTCTGGGAGACCCCCGACGGCACCCCGGTCGCCATGGCCTGCCGTTCCCCGATCGTGGCCGGGCAGAGCCGGGTGGTCGGCGTCTACACCCCGCCGCCCCTGCGCGGGCGCGGTTACGCGGGCGCGGCCACGGCGGAGGTGAGCCGGGCCGTGGCGGCGGACGGTGCCCAGGAGGTCCTGCTCTTCACCGACCTGGCCAACCCCACCAGCAACGCCCTCTACCAGCGCATCGGCTACCGCCCGGTCGCCGACTTCGCGGTGTACGACTTCACGGGGTAGGCCCCGGCGGGGGGACACGCGGGGCGGGGGCGCGGCTCACGGCCAGAGCAGCTCCCGCGTCCAGCGCTCCGCCGCCCGCTCCCCGGCCCCGGCGGTCCCCGTGTCCCCGGCGTCCTCCGTCACCCGCCGGTACCGCAGCCGGACGTGGCGGCGGCGGGCGTCGCCCTGGAAGAACTCCACCTCGTCCGGGCGCAGCCGGTACAGCGTCCAGGACGGCACGGGGGCGTCCGGCTCCCGGGCGGCGCGCTCCCAGGCCGCCTCCGACGCCCGGGCCAGCTCGTCCACCGAGCCGAGCACCTCGCTCTGGCGGCCGGTGAGGGCGGCGGCCAGCGCCCCGGTGGACCGCACCCGCAGGTCGGCCCGCGCCTCCTCG
>NZ_JAAGMD010000031.1 GCF_010548465.1 Streptomyces sp. SID14436
GGCGGCGCACGACGACGGTCGCCGTCTCCTCCGCCGCGGCCACCGCCGAGGCGACGGGCGCGGGCAGCCACCCCGCGAAGTCGGTCAGCGGCCGGCCCGCCGACTCCTCGCACAGCGCCGCCAGTTCGTCCGCCCCGGGTCTGCGGCCGGGGTCGGCGGCCAGGGTGGCCCGCAGGATCCCCCGCAGCGGCTCGGGATAGTCGTCGAGCACCGGCGGGCTGGTGTCGGTGGCGGCGATCTGTGCGGCCACCCCGAGGCCGGTGCCGTCCCCGTAGGGGTGGCGGCCGGTTGCGGTGACCGCGGCCAGCAGTCCGAGGGCGAACACGTCACTGGCCGGGCCGGGTTCCCGGCCGAGGGCGTGCTCCGGCGACATGTAGCGGGGCGTGCCCACGATGCCGCCGGTCACGGTCAGGTTGGTGGTGTCGGCGGAGCGGGCGATCCCGAAGTCGATCAGCCAGGGGCCGTCGGTGCCGATCAGGGCGTTGCTGGGCTTGACGTCCCGGTGCACGTACCCGGCGGCGTGCACGGCGTGCAGCGCCCGGGCGAGACACCCGGTGACCTGCAGGGCGGCCGGGAGGGGCAGCGGCCCGTACCGGTCGAGCAGGGCGTCCAGGGGCAGCCCCGGCTGGTAGGCGGAGGCGATCCAGGGCTGCTCGGCGTCGGTGTCGAAGTCGAGGACGGGCACCAGGTGGTACCCGGCCACCTTCCGGGCGGCCTGCGCCTCCAGGGCGAAGCGCCGGCGGTACTGCGGGTCCCTGGCGTGCTCCCGGCGGATCACCTTCAGCGCGAGTGGACGGTTCCCGCGCGTGCGGGACAGGTAGACGGTGCCCATGCCGCCCTCGCCGATGCGGGCCTCCAGCGGGTAGCCGCTGATCTCCCGCGGGTCCCCGGGGCCGAGTGGCTCCAGGCCGCCCCCGTCACCGACCTGCCGCATCCGCCGTCCCCCTCCCCGTGCGCCGCCCTCTCCGAGTGGCCGCAGCCTAACCCCCGGCCGGGCCGGGCGCCTGAGTAGGAGAACCCGAGTACGGCGCCCCGCCCTTGGGCTCACGGGGGCCCAAGGCACAGGTGCCGTACGGCGGGTGCGACTTTCGTCGCCGCCGGCCGCGACCAAAGGTCACAGCACCGGGCGGCCGGCAGGCCGTAGCGTGCTGCCGTGACTCACGCGGAATCCATGGAATCCATGCCCCCGGCCGCCCCCGCCGTCCGGGCGCCGGAGGCGGGCGCGCGCCGGGCCTTCCGTCCGGCCGCACCGGTGAGGGCACTCTTCGCCCCCGGCATGTGGCCCGCCCGGCGCATCGTCGGGGAATCGCTGCTCGTCCTCGTCCTGGCCGGGCAGTCGCTGGGCATGGACCTGGTGAGCGACGCCGGGGCGCTGCGCACGGCCGGGACCGCGCTGCTCGTCGTGCTGCTGACCCCGCTGCGCCGGGTGCTGCCCGCGACCGTGCTGGTCGTCGTCGCCGCCGCGTCGGTGCTCGCCCCGATGGCGGCGGTGATGTTCGTCGCCGCCTGGTCGGCCGGGCGGCGCATCGACGGGGCCCGCCGGACCTTCGGGATCTTCGCCCTCGCCTATCTGCTCGCCCTGCTGTCCGGGCTGTGGGAGCTGCCCCACCTGTCCCTGGCGCTCATGGCGTTCGGCGCGCTGCTCCAGCTCTTCTTCATCATGGTGCCGGGGCTCGCCGGCCGGTACCTGTCGCAGCGCCGGACCCTGACCGACATCCTCGGCGAGTACCACGCCCAGCTCCTGCGCGAGCGCGAGATCGTCGCCGAGCACGCCCGGATACGGGAGCGGCAGCGCATCGCGCAGGACATGCACGACAGCCTCGGGCACCAGCTCGCGCTGATCGCCGTGCACACCGGGGCGCTGGAGGTGGACCGCGAGCTGACCGACCGGCAGCGCGAGGCGGTCGGGGTGCTGCGCGAGGCGTCGGTGGCGGCGATGCACGAACTGCGGGACGTGGTCGGCGTGCTGCGCGACGGGGTCGAGGCGCCGTCCGGTCCCGCGGGCGGCCCGGGCCCGGACGACGCGGGGGCCGGGCAGCGTTCGCGCGGTGTGGCCGGCATCGAGGGCCTGGTGGAGACCTGCCGCAAGGCGGGCGCGACCGTGGAGCTGCGGTCCACGGGCGAGCCGCGCCCCCTCGCCCCCGCGGCGGGCCACGCGGCGTACCGGATGGTCCAGGAGGGCCTGACCAACGCGCACAAGCACGCGCCCGGCGCCTCCATCGGCGTCGGTCTGCGCTACGAGCCGGACTCCCTGGTCGTCGAGGTCGCCAACGGGCCGGGGACGGGGCCCGCGCCGCACGGGGTGACGAGCGGCGGACAGGGCCTGACCGGGCTGGCGGAGCGGGCCCGGCTGGTCGGCGGCATGGTCCACGCGGGCCCCACGGAGGACGGCGGGTTCCGCCTCGCGGGCGTCCTGCCGTACACCTCGCCGGGCGACGGCCCCGCGCAGCAGCCGCCCGGAGCGCCGACGACATTCGTCGCACCGGCCGGCGACCTTCGGGGGCAGAGCCCGGCCGGCGCCCTCGGCCAGAGTGATCGCGTTCTCGAACGGATCGCTCTCCCGAAGGAGTTGGCCAGAGCAATGAACAGGGACAAGAGACGCAAGGGTGTGGCCATCGGCTGCGGAGTGGCCGTGCTGGCCGGTGTGCTGCTGCTGGCCGGACTGGTCGTGGGGGCCGTCATGCTGTTCCGCGAGGCGGAGAAGTCCATGATCGAGCCGCACGAGTACCGGGCGGTGGAAGTGGGCCGGTCCGAGGCCCATGTCCGCGCGCAGCTGCCCAGCGGGGACTCCTTCCTGATGGACGGTCTGGACAAGGGCGCCCCGCCCGAGCCCGCGGGGGCCGAGTGCGTCACCTACCGCTCCACCGAGGTCGCCGACGACTGGGACAAGGAGCCGGTGTTCCGGTTCTGCTTCAAGGACGGCAGGCTCATCGAGAAGAAGTCCTTCGAGGTCACGGTGTAGTGGGCGCGGGCGCGACCGGCGCCCACTGTCCGGGCCGGCGGGCCGGTGGGCCGGTACCGGCCGGGACGGCGGGACCCCGGATCGTGGATGATGTCCCGGTGCTCGCAGGAATGGCCGTCCAGGACCGCACGGGAGAGTCGTGATCAGGGTTCTCGTGACCGATGACGAACCGCTCATCCGGGCGGGCATCAGGATGATCCTCTCCTCCGCCGACGACATCGAGGTCGTCGCCGAGGCGGCGAACGGCCGCGAGGCGGTCGACCTCGCCCGCACCCACGGCGTCGACGTGGTGCTGCTCGACCTGCAGATGCCGGTCATGGACGGGCTGAGCGCCCTGGCCGAACTGCACCGGGCCGTCCCCCGCGCCCGGGTGCTGATCCTGACCACGTTCGGCGAGCGGCAGAACGTCCTGCGCGCCCTGACCGAGGGGAGCGCCGGGTTCCTGCTGAAGGACTCGGCGCCCGCGGAACTCATGGGCGCGGTACGGGCCGCGGCGGCCGGCGAGGCGTACCTGTCCCCGGGGGCGACCCGGCACGTCGTGGACTCGCTGGCGTCCGGCGGAGCGGCCCAGCGCGCCGAACGGGCCCGCCGGCGCCTGGAGATACTGACCGACAGGGAGCGGGAGGTCCTGGCCCTGCTGGGGGAGGGCCTGTCCAACGCGGACGCCGGTCGGCGGATCCACATGAGCGAGGCGACGGTCAAGACGTACGTGAGCCGCATCCTCGCCAAGCTGCGGTGCGAGAACCGCGTGCAGGCCGCCCTCCTGGCCCGGGACGCGGGCCTGGACGCCTGACGGACGCCACCCGCCGCGTCACGGCGGGCGGGGCCGGTGGCGGGCCGGGTCAGTGGTGGGCGTGGACCACGGCGTGGCCCTTGCCGCGGCCGATCATCCACTTGTTGACCGGCGTGGTGACGAGGAACGCCACGACGAAGCCGCCGAGCAGCGCCGACCAGAACAGCCCGTCGGAGAGGCCCGCGTCCATGGCGCCGGGGGTGAGGGCGATGATGCCGTTGTCGACCAGTTCCATCACCGCGATGGAGACCGTGTCGGCGGCCAGCGCGACCTTGACCGCGGCCTTGAGGGACAGGCCCGCGCGGAGCACCGCGAAGAGGGTCAGGGAGTAGCCGAAGACGAAGGCCAGGGCGATCGCGAGGACCATGGTCGGCACGTTTCCCCACAGCAGCGCGGTGCCGATGACCATGCCGAGGATCTCGCCGACGGCACAGCCGGTGAGGCAGTGCAGGGTGGCCCGCACGGCCGTCGACCACTCGGCGCCGGCCGCCCGCGGGGTGTCGGGCGCGTGGGGTGCCGGGGGTCCGCCGGGCCGCGCGTGAGGTGTGTCGTGGTGGGCATGGCGCGCGTGGTGGTCCATGGTCCTCATCCCCAATCGGCTCCGCGCCGGGCCGCCCCGGCGGGTGCGTCCGTCCGTTCGGGCACACACAACGCTATACCCCAGGGGGGTATTCCGCACTGCGCTGTTCCGTCTCCGGCTGTTCCGTCTCCGGCTGTTCCGTCTCCGGCCGTCCTGTCCTGGTCCTGTCAGTGTCCGGCGAGTTCCCCGCTCAGCGTCGTATGGATCCTGGCGCTCGGCTCGTTCAGGCCGACGATCTCGACGGTCTTCCCGCGGCGCGCGTACTTCGTCTCGATGGCGTCCAGGGCGGCGACGGACGAGGCGTCCCAGACGTGCGCGGCGGACAGGTCGATGACGACCCGGTCGGGGTCGGTCGCGTAGTCGAAGCGGCCGACGAGGTCGTTGGAGGACGCGAAGAACAGCTCGCCCGTCACCCGGTAGACGACCGTGGAGCCGTCGGGGTCGGTGACCGCGGTGACGTCCGCGACGCGGGCCACGCGCCGGGCGAAGACGACCATCGCGGTGACCGAGCCGACGACGACACCGACGGCGAGGTTGTGGGTGGCGACCACGCAGGCGACGGTGACCAGCATGACGGTGGTCTCGCCGACGGGCATGCGGCGCAGCGTCCGCGGCGCGACGGAGTGCCAGTCGAAGGTCGCGAAGGACACCATCACCATCACCGCCACCAGCGCCGCCATGGGGATGCCGGAGACGACCGGCCCGAAGACGATGCACAGCACCATCAGGAACGCCCCGGCGAGGAACGTCGACAGCCGGGTCCGGGCACCGGACACCCGCACGTTGATCATCGTCTGGCCGATCATGGCGCAGCCGCCCATGCCGCCGAAGAAGCCGGTCACGATGTTGGCGACGCCCTGCCCGACGGACTCGCGGGTCTTGCTGGAGCGGGTGTCGGTGATGTCGTCGACCAGCTTGGCCGTCATCAGCGACTCCATCAGGCCGACCAGCGCCATGGCCAGCGCGTAGGGGGCGACGGTGGTCAGCGTGTCCAGGGTGAACGGCACGTCGGGCAGGCCCGGCACGGGAAGCGCGGAGGGCAGCTCGCCCTTGTCGCCGACCGTCGGCACGGCGATCCCGGCCGCGACGGTGATCACGGTCAGGACGACGATCGACACCAGGGGCGCCGGGACCACCGTGGTGACCTTCGGGAAGAACACCATCAGCGCCAGTCCGGCGGCCATCAGCGGATACACCGGCCACGGCACGTCCGTCATCTCCGGCACCTGCGCCATGAAGATCAGCACGGCCAGGGAGTTGACGAAGCCGACCATCACGCTGCGCGGCACGAACCGCATCAGCCGGGCCACCCCGAGCGCCCCCAGGACGATCTGGAAGACACCGGCCAGCAGGACGGCCGCGACGAGGTAGCCGAAGCCGTGCTCGCGGTTCAGCGGCGCGATGACCAGGGCGACGGCACCCGTGGCCGCGGAGATCATCGCCGGCCGCCCGCCGACGACGGCGATGGTGACGGCCATGGTGAACGAGGCGAACAGCCCGACCGCCGGGTCGACCCCGGCGATGATCGAGAAAGAGATCGCCTCCGGGATCAGCGCCAGGGCGACCACCAGGCCGGCCAGGACCTCGGTGCGCAGCACCTTCGGATCGGACAGCCAGACGGGACGTCGGGGGCCGCGCAACCAGGCGGCCGGGGACAGGACGGGAGTGGACAAGGGAAGGGAACCTGTCGTGCTCGGGCACACCCGGCCGGGACGGTGGGCGCGCGGGAAGGCTTGAGGGCGCGAGGGGAGCCCGGGCGGGCTCCGGGTCCGCGAGCGGCGCGGACCGGCGTCAGGGGGCGGCGGCCGGAAGACCCCGGCGGGGCCCGGACGCGACGGGGAGGCGCGGGGTCACGGCGGACAGAAGGCGGCGACACAGGTCGGCACGCGCACGCTCTCTCCTGGGATGCTCGATGCTCGGGGGCGACGGTCCGTCGCCGGGGGCGCCATCGGCCCCGACACGGCTGACAATCACGGGACCGCATCCCGCACCATGGAACGGGCACGGCCCACGGCCGGCCCGACGCCGGGCAACTCTACCCTAACGTTAGGGTAGGTTTTCGGCGGCGGCCGTCCGCGGCCGGCGACAGACGAGGAAGGCATCCCGCGTGAGCAGCGAGCACATGCAGATCGGCGAGGTCGCCGCACGGACCGAGCTGTCGCTGCGCACCATCCGGCACTACGAGGAGACCGGTCTGGTCATCCCCTCCGCCCGCTCCCAGGGCGGCTTCCGCCTCTACACCGAGGCCGACGTCGCCCGCCTGATGGTCATCCGCCGCATGAAGCCCCTCGGCTTCACCCTCGACGAGATGCGCGACCTGCTCGACATCACCGACCGCCTGGACACGGCCACCGGCGACGAACTCCCCGCCGACCGGCGCGAGGAACTGCTGGAGCGGCTGCGCGACTTCGACCGGGCCGCGAAGAAGCGGGTCGAGGACCTACGGACCCAGCTGTCCCGGGCGGAGGAGTTCGCCGCCACCCTGGCCGCTCGCCTGACGCGGGTGCCCGCCCCCTGACCGGGCCGCGGCGCGGGCGCGGCGGCGGCCGGTGGCCGTGTACCACTGCACGGCGAGCACGCACGCGAGGGCGACCTCCACCGCGTCCCCGCCGTAGTACATGATCTGCGCGCCCAGCCGCAGGTCGGACGCCGCGAAGGCGGTGCCGGGCGGCCCGGTGGCGTAGAGGCTCTTCGCCAGGACGGCGTGGGCCGCCCCGGCGAGCAGCAGCGTCGCCGCCCGCAGCGGCAGACCCCACCGGCGGCGCACCGGGTCGACGAGGCAGACGGCGAAGGAGAACAGCAGACCGGCCGCCAGCATGTGCAGGTCGAGCAGGGCGCCCAGGACGGGCCGGTGGTGCACGGCGGACAGCAGGCCGGTGCGGTACAGCAGCCACAGCCCGCCGATGTCGACGACCGCGGCCACCGGGGGGAACAGCAGCCACCCGACCGGAGCCGAGTGCGCCACCCGCACCAGCCCGCGGCGGACCGCCCCCGGCGGCAGCACCCGCAGGGCGAGGGTGAGCGGACGGGCGGCCACCAGCAGGACGGGACCGGCCATGGCGACCAGCAGGTGACGGGCCGCGTGCGCGGCGAACGGTCCGCCCGGCAGCTCACCGCACAGCCCCCACACCACCAGCGCGACCCCGGCGGCGAAGACGGCGTCCCGGTGCCGCGGCCAGGCGTCACCGCGCAGGCGCAGCGCAGCGGAGGCCCACAGGTACGCGGCACCGGCCAGACCGCACAGGACGACGGCCGCCACGACGACGGCCGGCAGCGGGCCGGACGTCACCGGACCGGCCGTCAGAGGGGCGGCCA
>NZ_JAAGMD010000056.1 GCF_010548465.1 Streptomyces sp. SID14436
CTCAGCGGGCCCCCTCCGCCAGCGCGGCCAGCGCCCGGCGGGCGACCTCGCGGCCGATGGGCAGGCAGGCCGTGGCGGCGGGGGAGGGGGCGTTCAGGACGTGGACCGCTCTCGGGGTCTGCCGGATGAGGAAGTCGTCCACCAGGGTGCCGTCCCGCAGGACCGCCTGGGCCCGGACCCCGGCCGCGGCCGGCACCAGGTCCTCCTCCGTCACCGCCGGCAGCAGCCGCCGCACGGCCCGGGTGAACGCCGGCTTGGACAGCGAGCGGTGCAGCTCACCCGCGCCGTAGCGCCAGTGGCGGCGGGCCAGCTGCCAGGAGCCCGGCCAGGTCAGGGTGGAGGCCAGCTCGCGCGGGCGGACCGTGCGCCGGTCGTAGCCCTCCTGGGCGAGCGCGGGCACCGCGTTCGGCCCGACGTGGACGCCGCCGTCGACACCGCGGGTGAGGTGGACGCCCAGGAACGGGAACGCGGGGTCGGGCACCGGGTAGACCAGCCCGCGGACCAGGTCCGGGCGGGCCAGCTCGTAGTACTCGCCGCGGAACGGCACGATGCGCACGCCGGGCTCGTCGCCGGTGAGCCGGGCGATCTCGTCGCAGTGCAGCCCGGCGCAGTTCACCAGGACCCGGCCCCGCACGACGTCGCCCCGGGCGGTCCGCACGGCGACCCCCCGGTCGGGTCTGCGGTCGACGCGCACCACCCGCGCCCCGTAGCGGATCTCCGCTCCCGACGCCTCGGCCAGGTGCCGGGCCACCGCCGCGAAGTCGCAGACGCCCGTGGCGCCGACGTGCAGGGCGGCCAGGCCGTCGGCCTCCGGCTCGTACTCCGCGGTCTGGGCGGCGCCGAGCTCGCGGACCGTGAGGCCGTTCTCCCGGCCGCGCTGGGCCAGGGCGTGCAGGCGGGGCAGCTCCTCGCGCGCGGTGGCGACGATCAGCTTGCCGGTCACCGCGTGCGCGATGTCGTACTCCGCGCAGAACTTGACCATCTCGGCGGCGCCCCGCACCGCGTAGCGGGCCTTGAGGGAGCCGGGGCGGTAGTAGATGCCGCTGTGGATGACGCCGCTGTTGCGGCCCGTCTGGTGCCGGGCCGGGCCGGACTCCTTCTCCAGCACCGTGATCCGTGTGCCCGGGGCCGCGCGGCTGATCGCGTACGCCGTGGACAGGCCGACGATGCCGCCGCCGATCACCAGCACATCGCAGTCGTACGCCCGCCGCACCCGCGCCACCTCCCGGCTCGCACCTCTTCCGGCACCCATGGTGCACCGCGCCACTGACAAGGCCGTCGGACCGGGGGGCGCCCGGCCCCGCCCGCACGCCCGCCCCGGCCGGCGGGTCAGGCCGGGGCGACCAGCAGCGGCCGGGCGCGTTCGCGCAGTTCCACCACGCGGGGCTCGTCGCCGTAGGGCTCCAGCCGGTGCAGGAGGTCCTTGACGTACTCGGTGGTGCGGGCCGACGAGATGCGGCCGGCCACCTCCACCGCGCGCACGCCCTGCTCGCAGGCCGCGTCCAGGTTGCCCGACTCCAGTTCGGCGACCGCGGAGACGACGAGCCGCAGCCCGTGCGAGCGCACGAACTCCTCCGTCGGCTTCGACAGGGCCTGCTCGGTGAAGCGGCGGACCTGGCGGGGCGCCTTGAGGTCGCGGTAGCACTCGGCGGCGTCGGCGGCGAACCGGTCGTAGCCGTAGAAGCCGAGCCAGGACGGGTCGCTGTCGCCGGGGCGGGAACGCTCCAGCCAGCTCTCGGCCGCCTTCAGGGCCGCCCCGGCCGCCTGGGCGTCACTGGCGCGCGCGTGGGCGCGGGCCTCGACCAGGCGGAAGAAGCTCATCGTGCGGGCGGTGGCCAGGCCCCGGTTGCGTTCCAGCGCGGCCTGCGCGAGGTCGACGCCCTCGTCGCCGAAGCCGCGGTAGGTCGCCTGGAGGGACATGGAGGCCAGCACGTATCCCCCGAGGGGGACGTCCGCGGCGGCGCGGGCCAGGCGCAGGGCCTGGATGTAGTACCGCTGGGCGGCCTCCTGCTGGCCGGTGTCGAAGGCCATCCAGCCGGCGAGGCGGGTGAGTTCGGCGGACGCGCCGAAGAGGGCCCGCCCGACGTCGTCGGAGTACGAGCCCAGCAGCAGGGGTGCCGCCTCGACCCGTAAGCACTCGGGGACCATGGACGAACGCCAGTCGCCGCCGCCGTACTTGGAGTCCCAGCGCCGGGCGTCCTCGGCGGCCTCGCGCAGCTTCTGCACGTCGCTGTGGCCGACTTTGATCGGTGCGCCGGCGTTCTCCGCTCCGTTCGCCTCGCGGGCCACCGAACTGTCGGCCGGGGTTATCAGCCAGCGCGAGGCGGGCGTGGCGTAGGCGCTCACCGCGAAGGAGCCGGCCAGGGACTGCCAGATGCCGCCGGAGCCGGCGCGGCGGCCGGCGAGGTCCAGCCGGTAGAGGTCGGTGGCGGACTTCACGGCCTGGCCGACGTCCCGGGGGAAGGCGAGGCCGACCTCCGGTGCGGGGTCCGCGTCCGCCAGGCCGATCTCGTGCAGCGGCACCGGCCGGCCCAGCTTCTGGCCGATGGCGGCGGCGATCAGGTGGGGCGCGGCGCCCTGCGGCACCATGCCCTTGGACACCCAGCGCGCCACCGACGTCTTGTCGTAGCGAAGGGTCAGTCCCCGCTGTGCGCCGAGGTCGTTGACGCGCCGCGCGAGCCCTGCGTTGGAGATTCCCGCGAGGGCGAGAACGGCGCCGAGCTTTTCGTTCGGCCCGCGTTGCTCCCTGGACATGCGCCACCCCTCGACACAGACGGCTGCCGCGCTGGCATAACCGTGCGGCATTCGTAAACCCAGCGTAGTTCGCCGCATCCCAAGCGTTAAGGGGCATTCTTCCGGATGGCGGGATTGTGGTCCGTACTGAAGTGCGGGTCCGATACGCGCAGTTGCGGCGTGCTCCGGTCGTGTGGCCGTGCGCCCGTGCGTGCGCCTTTCTCCGGCCGTCGCGGGAGCGATTCCATGGTCCGTGCGTGGGTCGGCCCGCTGTACTGGATCCAGTGGGCTGGGGGACACCGCCGCCTACATCCCCGCGGGCGGCGGAACGGTCCGGGGGGTGTGCCTCGCCTCCCGGACCGTGCGACCGCTCGGCGGTGCGCAGAACCTGCACGGAGCGTGTTCGAGGGTGCTCTCACCGCTCCGAATTGGCCGAAAATCGACCCCACCTTCCATGGGGTAACACCTTGCCCACCACGGCACTTGACGGCGCGTTGGGGGTATTCGGGGCGCGTTTCGGGGGCGCATTCACGTCGCAACGGGCTCGGGCCGGAGAGGGCGGCCGCGGTCGACTCCCCCCGGGCGATCGGATGTTCGGCTCGGGGGAGGCGTATCCGCCGGGGCGCATTCACCGGAGCACATGCCGTTCCGGCACCCCTCTCCAGCGCCTCCTTCATGGCAGCATGGGGAACCGGTTCGTACGGTGCACTGGTTGTCCACAGCTTGTGGAGGCGGCGATGCGGTGGTTGGTGGGGTGGAGCAGCACCGCCGCGGGGCCCGTGGCCGTCGGAACGGCCGGGGCGACCGGGACCGACGGGGAGACCGTGCAGCCCGTGGGGTCCCAACTCCTGTGGGGCGACCCCGATCCGCTGTGGGCGGTCGGCGACTGGCGCCCCGACGAGGTGCGGGTGGTGCAGGCCGACCCGCAGACCCGGATCGCCGTCCTCGGCACCTGCGGCGCCACCGACGAACAACTGCGCGTCGCCCTGTTCGCGGCGCGCGGCGGCGCACTGAGGCACCTCACCGCCTGGCCCGGCAGCTACACCGCCGTCGTGCAGGTGGGCCGCCGGGTCACCGTCTGCGGTGACCTCGCCGGTGCCCGGCCGGTCTTCCACACCCCCTGGGCCGGCGGCACCGCCTACGCGACAGCCGCGCTCCCCCTCGCCGACCTCGTCGAGGCCAACCTCGACTTCGGCCACCTCGCGGCCCTGCTCGCCGCCCCCGACGTCCCCGCCGCCCTCTACGACTCCACGCCCTACGACGGCGTGAAGCGGGTCCCGCCCGGCCACGCGCTGATCCTGCGCGCGGGAGCCCGGGAGATCGCCGGCTACGAACCCGTCGCCTCGCTCGCCGTCGCGGCGCCCCCGGCCGACCCGGACAGCGCCGTGGACGCCGTACGGGACGCCCTCGTCGAGGCGGTGCGCACCCGGCTCGCGGCCCCCCGCCACGTCCCGGGCGCCGACATCGACCCCGGGCCCGTACCGGGCATGGGACCGGCCGAACGCCGGGCGGCGCGCGGCATGCCGGTGCCCGGCATCGGGGCCGACCTGTCCGGCGGCCCGGCCTCCGGCACGCTCGCCCTGCTCGCCGCGGGACTGCCCGGGATGCCGGGCACCGTGCTGGGGCACGGCACCGGGGCCGGGGAGCGGCTGCTCGCCGTCACCTTCAACGACCTCGTGGCCGGCGGGCCGGACGAGGAGGTCGGCCGGGCGGGCGCCCTGGCCGCCAATCCGCGCCTGCACCACGTGGTCGTCACGGGCGGCGAGGAGACCCTGCCCTACGCCGACCTCGACGG
>NZ_JAAGMD010000082.1 GCF_010548465.1 Streptomyces sp. SID14436
GCGAGCGCGGGCCGCAGCACGTCCCCCGCGCGGTCGAGCAGGGACCGCGCGCCCGGCGGAGCGGCACCGCCGTCCGCCCGGCCGGGCGGGACGGCGCGGGCGTCGGGGGACGGGACGGGGCCGGACGGTGGGTTCATCGGCGCGCTTCCGTTCGGGCCGGGTCCTCCCGCGTGCGGTGGGAGGACCCGGACGGGGACGTCGGGTCAGGGGAAGGGGTGCGGGGCCCGGAGGAGTTCCGCGTCGGTCAGGTCGCTCTCCCGGTGCCCGCCCCGGCGCAGCGCGGTGCGCAGCCGGGGCATCAGCAGGGCCCGCTGCCGGTTCCAGCCGAAGTCGATCGGCAGCAGTCCCGGCACCACGGTGGCGACCGTCCGCAGCCCCATCCGCTCCTGCTCGGGTGAGGTCTGGTCGACGACGATCACGTCGTGGCCCGCCGTCACCAGCTCGTCCACGACGGCGACGACGTCGTCGCGCAGATCGCCGGTGCGGGGGCGGCCGTGCCGCTCCCAGTCCCCGTACAGCTCCTCGAACGGCCGGGGTGGCGACGGCTCCAGGTAGCGCGCCGCGTACCGGGCCATCCGCGGCAGGCCGTACAGCTGGGGGTGGTCCTTCAGATGCCGGACGAGGGCGAAGTCGTCGGCCATGGCCTCCAGTTCGGTGCGCCGTTCGGCGGTCTGCCGGGCCAGGTGCGGGATGTAGCTGAGCACCTCGGACAGGGCGCCCTCGATCGCCGCGCGCGGGTCCAGGGAGGCCGCCGCCGCGAACGACAGGGTGCCCGGCCCGCCGTCCCGGCGGACCCCGACCACGGTGACGGCCGGCACGGCCAGGTCGATCCGGTTGTCGAGGACGTGGACGTCGTAGCCCTGCAGCGCCGCCCGCTCGGCCATCGCGGTGGCCGTGGCGCTGCCCACGGTGGCCAGGTCGACGCGGGGCAGCCGGGCCGCCCCGTACCAGGCGTTGAGGAAGGCGTCCCGCTCGACGAGTTCGAGCAGGCCGCCCAGTACCGCCTCCTCCGTGCAGCCGCCGATGGCGCAGCCGTTGGAGCACTCGAAGACGAAGTTGTCGCCCGCCGTCGGGATGCTGTAGTAGACCAGCCGCGACGGCACCAGCACCGGCCGTGCGTCGCGCAGCGACCAGCCCCACTCCCACGGGATGGGCTTCGTGGGGTCGAAGGGCTCCACCAGCGGATCGTCCCGGTAGGTCTCCGGGGCGTACAGCCCGCACACCGCGGGGTCCACCGCGTCGGCCTTCACCTCCTCGTAGCTGCCGGTCACGGGGGCGGAGCCGCCGCGCCGGTGCGTGCCCGCGTACCGCTCCAGCCCCTCCAGGAACGCCAGCCGGCGGCTGGTGGCGAAGGAGTTCTCCTGCCCGCTCCAGGTGACGTCGTGCAGCCCCGCGTACCCCCGCACGAAGGCGCTGCCGGCCACCGGTGCCGTGGTGGACGAGGTGACGTCGGTCCAGGTGCCGGCGCCGAGCGCACCGCACACCGGGTTGGCCAGCGCGTCGGTGGGCAGCGGGTGCGCGGAGGCCGGCCGCAGCCGGTAGCCGTCCGGGTCCGGTTTGGGACGCGGGACGAGCGACAGCGGCCGCACCTCGTGCGCGGCCCGCGGCCGGGGCCGCCCGGCGCAGGACGGGCACAGCGGGTCGGCGAGCAGCGGATACGTCCGCACCGTCAGGTTCGCCAGGTCCAGCCGGGTCACCCGGGGCAGCGCCCGGTCCGCCGGGTCCGCGGACGGCGA
>NZ_JAAGMD010000104.1 GCF_010548465.1 Streptomyces sp. SID14436
TGCGGGAGCGCGTGCTGCCGTCCCACCCCGTCACCGGCGCCGAGGTGCTGTGGGCGCTGCGGCACGAGGGGGCCCTCGACGAGGCCGACGTACTGGACCGCCGGACCCGCATCGGGCTCGTGCCCGCCGACCGGGAGGCGGCCCTGGACGCGGTGCGGGAGCTGCTGGACGGTGCGCTGCCGCAGCGGGGCTGACCGGGGCGCGGGACCGTCCCGCCCGCCCCGGGGGTCCCGCCCGGACGTGGCGGGGCCCCCGGCGGGCTCACCGGCTGTGCACGCCGACCTCGTACAGGGAGTAGCCCCACTGGGTTCCCCGCTCCAGCCCCTGCACCCGCACGTGCCGGGCCTGCACGGGGGTGAACCGGGCCGTGTCCAGGCCGCCGTCGCCGGAGGCGGTGGACCAGACGGTGCGCCAGGTGGTGCCGTCCGTGGACACGTCGACGCGGTAGGAACGGGCGTAGGCGCGCTCCCAGTCGAGCGTGACCCGCCCGATCCGCCGGGTCTCGCCCAGGTCGATCCGCAGCCACTGGCCGTCGTTCCAGTCGCTGGCCCAGCGCGTGCCCCGGTCGCCGTCGACGGCGCGGCCCGCCGCGTAGCTGGTGAACGGGTTCCACTCGGCGGAGGAGGCGGTGGCGGTGGCGCCCTCGGCGAGGTTCACCTCGGAGCGGTGGGCCTCGGAGGCGCCCCAGGTGCCGAGGTAGGACTCGGCGCCGCGGAACAGTTCGTCCACCACGTCCTGGCCGCCGACCCGCCGGATGTCCTCGATCCAGTCGGGCACCAGCCCGTGGTGCGCGGCCCCGTCGGTGTTGAGGTCCCAGGTGCGCTCGCCGGTGGTCTGCCGGTCGAGGACCGACCCGCCGTCGACGCTGCGGAAGGGGTACGTGACCGGGTTCGGGGCGTCCGCGCCGCGGGGCGCGGGCCAGCCGCCGACGCCGTTCATGTCGGTGCCGTAGCCGTAGCCGACGCCGTGCTTCTCGCGCAGTGCCCCGGTCCGTCCGGCCTCCGCGACGAAGTGCTCGGAGCCGTTCATGTACTGGGCGATGAAGCCGCCGAGACCGTAGACGCGGTCGGTCCAGTCCAGGTCCATCCAGCTGTGCGAGGAGATGACGCCCGGATACGACTCGGCCTCCAGGATGTCGAGGACGCGGCCGGTGGCCTTGACGCTCATGTGGTCTATCTCGAGCATCATGTTGCGCTTCATCATGCCGCGCACGGCGTACTCACCGAGGTCGGTGAGCCCCCGGACGTTGCACTGCGCGTCCTCGGCGTAGCTGGGCAGGTCCACGCCGTCGGGCAGCTTCTGCTCCGCCCCGGGCGCTGCGGTCAGGCCGATGGGGTTGTCGCGCTGGGGACCGGTGCACTTCTCGGTGCGCCAGAAGGTGCCGGTCGACAGGAACTGGCCGACGTTGATGGCGGTGCCGAGGGCGCCCGAGTCGAAGCGCACGCCGCACAGCGCGTTGTCGAACTTGTGGCACAGGAACATGCTGCGCACGCCCAGGTCGTACAGCTCGTCGAGTCCGGCGTCGATGTCGGCCCGGTCGCACTGCGCGATGTCCAGGATCTGCTTGCACCCGAAGGGCTCGGAGGTCTCGACGCCCAGCACCACGGCCAGCTTGCCCTGTTCGACGACATGGCGGGCCTGCGCGCTGTCGGTGACGACGCGGAACCAGCCCTTGCCGGGGCCGCCGTACATCCGGTCGACGAAGTCCTGCATGTCGTAGGTGAGTTGCGCCTGCAGCCGGATGGAGGTCATCTCGTCGCAGCTGCGGTCCTTGAAGAAGTACACCGAGCAGATGACGCCGTTGGTGACGAGGTCGTTGACCAGCACGCGCTGTCCGCCGCGCCAGGCGCGTTCGATCCAGGCGTAGTAGTTCTGCTGGTGGGTCAGGGAGTCGTGGGCCGGCCAGTCCTTGAAGGAGGGCCACCCCACCGGGTCGTGCCGGCCGTCGCCGCCGTTGGTGATGAAGTCGAACACGGCGAGCGAGCCGTCGGGGTAGTGCTCGGGGCAGTCCTTGAGCGCCTCGGCGACGCCGCGGTCGGAGAACGGCTTGCCGCAGATGAGCCGGCCGCCGAACGCCTCGTTGGACATGATGTGGTTGTGCGCGTCGACGAACCCGCGTACCTCTCCGGCGGAGTTCGTGCCCTTGAACGGCTCGCCGGTGACGCCGATCCCCGAGTCCGGGGACGGGCGGGCCGTCGGGTCCCACCAGTCGCCGTCGGCGGCGGCGCTCGGTGTGGGACCGAGGGCCGCGGCCAGGACGAGCAGGATCAGGGACAGGAAGGCGACTGGTCGGCGTCTGCCGGTGGAGCGTCGAACGATGGTCACGGCCCACGTCCCTCCGTCGGCGGTCGGCACGGCCGCTCGACGGGCGGGGAACGGGGCCCCCGACTTGTCATGACCGCGCACAGTACGGGCCGAGGATCGCTACTGGCGCGTAAGGAGTCAAGACTCCCGGCACCGGGAGCCGGTCGCGGGGCGGACGGGTCGCGCCCCGGCGCCGCACCGCCACCGCGGCGCGGCGGAGCCCCGGCGGGGCCGGCCTACTCCCCCGCCCTCGTCTCGTAGTGCAGCGAGATGGAGCGCAGCACGTCCGTGGAGGACACGTCGGTGCGGCCCGCGTCGTGGACCTCGGCGAGCTGGACGAAGGCGAACGCCAGCGCGGAGGTGATCTGCACGATCGCGGGCCCCAGCTTCGCCGTGACGATGTCCGCGACCTCGCGGGCGCCGGCGTCGGCCGGCAGCTCGATGTGCGGCAGCATCTCCTCCAGCAGCTTGGAGACCGCGCCGCTGTTGGTGACCGCGTCGGGGTCGGCCCGCAGTTGCCGCCGCATCTCCAGCGCCTCGGTGAGGATCCCGACGCCCCGCTGCATGAACTCGCGCTGCTCCATGGCCACAGCCTAGACAGCCGCACCCCCTTCCCCCAGGGCGCCGGCGGATCCCGATCGCCGCGTGCCCCGGGCACCCTCGCGGACGGCGCCCTGGGTGCCGGCGCGGAACTCGCCCATCGCCGCGGTGACGACCGTGGCGGGCAGCGGGCGTCGCTCCCCGGTCTCGGTCACCTCGTCGAGCTCGGCGCCCAGGGCCCGGGCCATCATGCGCACCTGGCCGCCCCACACCGCGGTGGGCACGGACTCCAGCAGCATCGGGGGGTGGTGGTCCATGGTGACCACCACCGCCCCGGACCGGACCGCCCGCGCGATGTCCTCCGGCGCGGCATCGGGACGGATCTCGCCCGAGGCCGCGGAGACCACCGCGCGGGGGCGGGCGGCCGGCACCGCGCCCACGTCGTCGGTCGCGGCCACCCCCAGCCGCTCGTCGAGTCCCGCCAGCTCGCCCGCGTCCCGGCCCACCTTGGCCGGGTCGGCGGCCGGCACCGCCGTGAGGTCCGGCGCGGGGTGCGCGGCCACGGCGCGGACGGCCGCGCGGCC
>NZ_JAAGMD010000127.1 GCF_010548465.1 Streptomyces sp. SID14436
GCGACCGTCTCGTCCGGGCGGCCGCTGCGCCGGAGGCCGGGCGCACCGCCGGGCGCCGGAGCGGGAGCCCCGTGGCGGCCATGGACGCGGCGCTCGTCGGCTATCTGCCGTCGCCGGACCACCTGGCGCGGCTGGCCGGTCTCCCCGCGGGCGCGCTGCCGCGAGCGGAGGTGCGGGGCCTGCTGTTCCCGGACGGGGCGCCGCGCCTACTGGAGACCGTGTCCACCGGCCTGGGGCGGTCGGGGTTCGTGTGCGTGCCGGTCTTCGCCGACGAACTCGCCGGCGGCCCGGACCTCGTGGCCCACGTCTCCCGCGCGGTGTCGCTCGCCGCGTCGGGCGGGGCGCGCTGCGTGTCGCTGGCGGGCATGATCCCCTCACTGACCGGTTACGGCTTCGACGTGCTGCGTGCGGGGCGGCAGCCGGCGGCGGTGACGACCGGACACGCGACGACGGTGGTGTCCGTGGTCAAGACCGTGCACGCGGCGCTGGAGGCGACCGGCCGGGACCTTGGGGACCTCGACGTGGCGTTCGCCGGGCTGGGATCGATCGGCGCCTCCTCCCTCGAACTGCTGCTGTCGCTCGCGGCCCGGCCGCCGCGCGGTCTGCTGCTGTGCGACGTGGCCGGCAGCGGGCCCCGGCTGACGGAACTGGGCCGCCGGCTGCGGGAACGCGGACTGACCCGCGACGTCCGGGTCGTGGAGACCCAGCAGGTGCTGCCGGACGCCGTGTACGACGCGGATCTGCTGGTGACGGCGGTGAGCGGGGCCACGACGGTGCTCGACGTCGACCGGCTGCGCCCCGGAGCCGTGGTGGTCGACGACTCCTTCCCGCACTGCTTCGACACCGGGCGGGCGCTGGCCCGGATGCGGCAGCACAACGACGTGCTGGTCGTCGGCGGCGGACTGCTGCACGTCGGCACCGCCCGGCGGGAGCCCGCAGCGGACCTGCCGGCCGTCGCGGCGGCGGGGCACCTCGCCCAGCCCTGGATCGAGGGCACGCTGGCCTCGTGCCGCACCGAGTCCCTGCTGTGGGCCGCCACCGCCTCCGCCTCCACCTCCGCCTCCGGTGAGCTTCCTCTGGTGCACGGCCTGGTGGACGCGGAGGTGGCGCGGGCCCACTGGCGGGCCGTCGAGCGAGCCGGGGTGAGGGCCGCGCCGCTGCACCTGCTCGGCCACACACTCGGCGCGGACCCGACCGGGGGCGCCGTGACCCGTGGCTGAACCGACCGGATGCGCGGCGACGCGAGGACGAGGACGCGCCCTGTGGCCGAGGGGCGGGGCGGTCCTGTCCGGCCGCGGGGCGCGCGGGTCGGTACGTCGGCGCTCGCCCCCACGGCCGTCCGCCCCCTCCTCCTCCCGGCCGTTCACCCGAACGCGTTGTTTGGCCGGGACCCGGGCGGGGCGTGGGCATGTGCGGGCCTCCGGGCGGAGAGAACCCGGTCATGCACGAACCGGCGTGGCACCTTCCGTCCTCCTCGCCCGAGAACCCTCCGACACCCGGCCCGGCGTCCGGGGCGCTCCACGACCGTCCCGGTGGTCCGGCCCACGACGTGGTCTTCACGGCAGACTTCGCGTCCACCCGGCAATGGGTCGCGGGCCGCTCCTGGGCCTATCCGGGCGGCGGCCCCACCAACCCCGGCGACGACAAACTCGACCACCTGGTGCCGGACGACGACTACTGCCGCGGGGGCACCTTCCGCGCGACGCGCAGACCCGACGGCCGGTGGAACACCGGTCTGCTCACCACCGAGGGCAGTGCGGAGGGCTTCGTCGCGCGGGCCGGGGACGTGCTGGACGCCCGCGTACGGCTGCCCCGGGAGACCGGGGCCTGGCCGGCCATCTGGACCTGGCGGGACGGCGACCAGGAGATCGACGTCTTCGAGTACCACCCCGACAACCCCGACCTGCTGGAGCTCAGCAACCACGTCCGCGACACCGGCCACTACTACCGGCACCGGTCGGTGCGACCCGGCGCCTGGGTCGACCTGCGGGTGGAGTTCGGTGCGCGCTCCGTCGTCTGGTGGGTGAACGGCGACCGGGCGTTCGCCGACCGGCGGGGCGTGGGGCGCGGCTGGCACGCCCACCTCATCGTCAACCTCTCGGTGTGCGCCGGGCGGTACCACCCGCCGCCGGACGAGGACACCGAGGAGATGTCCTACGAGGTGGCGAGCCTCATGGTGCGGCGGCCGTGACACACGGGACTACGCCGGTGAGACACCGGTGAGAGACCGGTGAGAGACCGGTGGAAACCGCTGAAAAACCGACAGGAAGGAGAGCAGCGGCAGCAGGGACCACCCGTTCGGAGGAGGACGGCCATCGCCCCGCGCCCGTCCGGCCGTATGTGGTCGACGCCACAGGTTTAGCCGGCGTGCGACGGGTGAGGCGGCTGGGATGTCTCCGCTCCTCCTCCCCTTCCGTCCCCACCCCACGAGACACACCGGCGGCCCCCGGGCATCGCAGACCGACGACCCCGGGAGGCGCGGTGAGTGACGCCGTACGGGCCACCGGCCGCGGCCCCGAGGAGCGCGGCCCCGCACCGGAGTCGGACAGCGGCGCCGCGGCCGGCACGACGGCCCTGGCCACGGCGGGCGGGCCACCGGC
>NZ_JAAGMD010000146.1 GCF_010548465.1 Streptomyces sp. SID14436
CCACCCGGACAGCACCCCGGGGACGCCGGCGCGCACCACCCCGGCCGCCCCGGCGGGCACGACGCCCGACGCCCGCGCCCGCACCACACCCGCTACGACCGCGAGTCCGGTGCCGGGTACGGCGGACCCGGCCGCCGGCCCCGCAGGTCGGCCTCCCGTGGCCGGACAGTCGCCGCCGTCCACCGCGTCCGCCTCCGCGTCGTGACGACCCACCCCGTCCTGACCCGCGCGGTGGTGTCCGGTGCAGGGGCCCAGTTGCCCGCATTCGGCGGCCCGTTCCGTATAGAAGGGAGATAAGCCGCGTGCCGGGTCACGGGTCTGTGACCGGACGGGGCCCCCGGTGGATCGGTCAGGGCATGGCGCGATATGGATGGACCCATGAGCAGCAACGGGGGACCCCGCCACGGCGCCGACGACGCGACCAGTTTTGATCTGCAACCGCCGAGTCCGCAGCCGCCCGCGGCCGTGCCGCACCCCGGCAACCCGTACGCGGCGCCGACCCAGGTGGTCCCGTCCCACGGTCACGACGGGTCGGGGGCCCGGGCCCAGGAGCACCCGCCGCTGCCCTCGCAGGAACACCCGCCCGTCCCCGCACCGGGCGCCCCCGTCCCCGCACCGGGCGCCCCCGGGGCCGCGCCGGGTGATCCCCGCTCCGCGCAGCAGGCACCGCCGCCCTCGTCCGGGGCGTCGCACGAGCCGGGCACGGGGCGGGTCATCGCCGGCCGGTACCGGCTGCTGGGCAAGCTGGGGCACGGCGGCATGGGCACCGTGTGGCGGGCCAAGGACGAGACGGTCGACCGGGAGGTCGCCGTCAAGGAGCCGCGCGTTCCCGACCACCTTCCCGACCGCGAACGTGCCAACGCGTTCGAGCGGATGCGCCGCGAGGCGCGGGCCGCGGCCCGGCTCGACCACCCGGCGGTCGTCAACGTCCACGACGTCGCGGTCGTCGACGGGCAGCCGTGGATCGTGATGGAGCTGGTCCAGGGCCGTTCGCTGGGCGCGGTGCTCCAGGAGGAGGGAACCCTCTCCCCGCGGGAGGCGGCCCGGGTCGGCCTGGAGGTGCTCGGCGCCCTGGAGGCGGCACACGCGGCGGGCATCCTGCATCGGGACGTCAAGCCGGACAACGTGATGCTCGGCCGGCACGACCGGGTCGTCCTCACCGATTTCGGCATCGCCCAGATCGAGGGCGAGACCAACCTCACCGACACCGGCGGCTTCGTCGGCTCGCCCGAGTACATCGCGCCGGAACGGGTGCTGGGCCAGCGCCCCGGCCCCGCCTCCGACCTGTGGTCGCTCGGTGTGGTGCTGTACGCGGCGACGGAGGGCGTGTCGCCGTTCCGCCGCAGCAACACGCCGGCCACGCTCCAGTCGGTCCTCAACGCGACCCCGGCCGCGCCGGCCACCGCCCAGGGGCCGCTGGCCGAGGTCATCACCGCGCTGCTGGACAAGGACCCGTCCCGACGGCCCAACGCCGCCCGGGTGCGGGCCCTGCTGGAGGCGGCCGCGAACCCGCCGGCGCCGCCGCCCCCCACCCAGGTCGTGCAGGTGCCCGTCCCCGGCTCCGGAGGGAAGGGCGTCCGGCTGGGCCGCAAGACCCTGATCGGGCTGGGAGCGGCGGTCGTCGCCGGTGCGGTGGCCGCGTACCTGGTGATCGCGGACCCCTTCGCGGGCCCGCTCCCGGACGGCTGGAAGACGCGGGAGGAGAAGGACCTGGCGGTGAGCCTGGCGGTCCCGCAGGACTACCAGCGTTCCGTGCCGGACGAGAAGTCCAGGGACACGGACCACTGGGTCAGATACACCGACTGGAGCGGCAGCGTCTGGGTCGGCCTCAACCTGGACAAGAAGGCCGAGGACACCGGCAACAACATCGCGGGCTCCGCGGACGCGGAGATGTACGACGACGACGCCAAGTTCAAGGACCGCGGCAGCTACGACCTGAACATGCCGTCGGGACCGAAGACCGACCCCCGGCCCAACCTCACGTACAAGGGCAGGAAGGCCGCCGAGAACACCATCGTCTACTCCACCGACGACAGCCAGAACCCCCGTCCCCGCGAGCTGCGGATCTTCTACTACCGGTCCTCCGCGGGCGACATGTACAAGCTCACGGTCAGCTATCCGGGCAAGGGCGACTTCACGGAGCGGGGGCGGGAGGTCGCCAAGACGGTGATCGACAACCTCGAGGTCGACAAGCTCTGACGCGGCGGCGGGCTCGCGGCGCCCGCCGCCCGGTGCGGGGCCCGGCACTGGCCCCGCACCGGCCGCACCCCGGCGGCCGGTCGGGAGGTTCCGTGACCGAGTTGAGATCCTGCCGTGTGCGACGGGCCTTCGGCCGCTGCCAATGCCCTGATCAGGGCGTTTGTTGCCAGCAATCACTGGCGCGGTGTGAGCGGTCGGTGAATCTGTTACCGACGGGTACACAAAGCGTGCGCCCCGGCATACCCTGCGGCACATGACCGACGCGCAGACCCGGGAAACGACCGGCACCAATCCCCTCGCCCCCGCCCCCGAGGGTGTCCGCACCGCCGCCGACGTGGTCACGCCGGAGCTGGTGGCCCGGCTCACCAAGGGCGTCGTCGGCTCGGGGCGCACCGCCAACCACACCCCGTTCACCGGCGAGAAGCTGGCCGACCTGCCCGAGTCGACACCCGAGGACGTCGCGCTGGCGTTCGAGGCGGCCCGCACCGCCCAGGCCGCCTGGGCGCTGACGCCGGTCCGGCAGCGCGCCGCTGTCCTGCTGCGCTTCCACGACCTGGTGCTGGAGCGCCAGGCCGAGGTGCTCGACCTCATCCAGCTGGAGACCGGCAAGGCCCGGCTGCACGCCCACGAGGAGGTGCAGGCGGTCGCCGTCGCCGCCCGCCACTACGGCCGCCGGGCCGCCGCGTACCTGCGGCCCAGGCGCCACGCGGGAGCCGTGCCGGCGCTGACCAAGGTCACCGAACTGCGTCATCCGCGCGGCGTGATCGGTCAGATCGTTCCCTGGAACTACCCCCTCGAACTGTCCGTCGGCGACGCGCTGCCCGCCCTGGTGGCCGGCAACGCGGTGGTCATGAAGCCCGACACCGAGTCCTGCCTGACCGCGCTGTGGGCCCGTGACCTGCTGATCGAGGCCGGGCTGCCCGCGGACGTGCTCCAGGCCGTCCTCGGCACCGGTCCGGTCGTCGGCCCGGAGGTCGTCAAGCGCGGCGACTACGTCTCCTTCACCGGCTCCACCCGCACCGGCCGGGAGGTCGCCACGGTCGCCGCCGACCGGCTGGTGGGGGTGTCGCTCGAGCTGGGCGGCAAGAACGCCATGGTGGTCCTGGAGGACGCCGACATCGAGAAGGCCGCGGCCGGTGCCGTCCGTGCCTGCTTCTCCTCCGCGGGCCAGCTGTGCATCTCCATCGAGCGGCTCTACGTCCACGAGTCGATCGCCGACGCCTTCCTCGAGCGCTTCGCCGCCCGCACGCGCGCGATGCGGCTGGGCAGCGCGCTGGCCTACGGCGCGGACATGGGCTCGCTGGTCAGCGGCCAGCAGTTGGAAACGGTGACCCGGCACGTGGACGACGCCGTCGCCCAGGGAGCGACCGTCGTCGCGGGCGGGGTGGCCCGTCCCGACGCCGGCCCGTTCTTCTACGAGCCCACGATCCTCGAGGGCGTCACCGACAGCATGAGCCTGTGCGGCGAGGAGACCTTCGGCCCGGTCGTCTCGGTCTACCGCTTCCGCACCGACGACGAGGCGGTGGAGCACGTCAACTCCACTCCGTACGGCCTGAACTCCTCGGTCTGGACGAAGAACCCCCGGCGCGGCCGGGACATCGCCGCGCGGCTGCGCACCGGGACCGTCAACATCAACGAGGGGTACGCGTCCGCGTACGGCAGTGTGCAGTCGCCGATGGGCGGCATGAAGGACTCCGGGCTCGGCCGGCGGCACGGCTCGGAGGGCATCCTCAAGTACACGGAGTCCCAGACCGTCGCCCACCAGCGGCTGCTGCCGATGGCGCCCTCGCTCGGCATGGACGACGCGCAGTACGCGGCGTTCATGAGCCGGAGCCTGCGCCTGATGAAGGCGTTCCGTTTCCGCTGAGCCCGTACCCGCACCACTTCCGGCGCAGGGCTCATGCTCCGGCCGGCTTTCGACGAGGAGAGCACGTGTCACAGGACAACTCCGCCCCCGGGCCCGCTGACACCGCGCAGGACGCCCCCGCCCCGGACGCGCCCGTGACGGACGAGCCCGCGCAGGACGCCCCTGCCCCGGACGCACCCGCAGCGGCCGACAGCGCCACGAAGGACGGAGACAGCGCGACGGCCGGCGGGACCGAGACAGCCGACGACACCGTGACGGACGAGGCCACCGTGACGGACGAGGCCACCGTGACGGACGAGGCCACCGTGACGGACGAGGCCACCGTGACGGACGAGGCCACCGTGACGGACGAGGCCGCCGCGACGGACGACGCGGCCTACGACTACGACGTCGTCGTGGTCGGCTCCGGCTTCGGCGGGTCGGTCTCGGCGCTGCGCCTGACCGAGAAGGGGTACCGCGTCGGTGTCCTGGAGGCGGGCCGCCGCTTCACCCGCGAGACCCTGCCGAAGAACTCCTGGGACCTGAAGAACTACCTGTGGGCCCCCAGGCTGGGCATGTACGGCATTCAGCGCATCCACCTGCTGGGCAACGTCATGGTGCTGGCCGGCGCGGGGGTGGGCGGCGGCTCCCTCAACTACGCCAACACCCTGTACGTGCCGCCCAAGCCCTTCTTCGAGGACCCGCAGTGGCGGGACATCACCGACTGGCAGGAGGAGCTGAAGCCCTACTACGACCAGGCCCGGCGCATGCTCGGGGTCCGCCTGAACCGGACGATGACCCCCTCCGACGTCCACCTGAAGGCGGCGGCCGAGCGGATGGGTGTGGGCGACACCTTCCACATGGCACCGGTCGGTGTCTTCTTCGGCGACGGCGAGGACGCCGACGGGACCGCGAAGGCCGCACCGGGCCAGGAGGTGCCCGACCCGTACTTCGGCGGGGCGGGCCCCTCGCGGCGGGCCTGCGCCGAGTGCGGCGAGTGCATGACCGGCTGCCGGCACGGCGCGAAGAACACCCTGAACGAGAACTACCTCCACCTCGCCGAGAAGGCGGGCGCGGTCGTCCACCCCATGACGACGGTCACGGCGGTGACGGAGGACCCGCGCGGCGGCTTCGCCGTGACCACCGTGCCGACCGACAACCGCCGCAAGGGGCGCGGCCGGACCTTCCGGGCCCGCCGGGTGGTCCTCGCCGCGGGCACCTACGGCACCCAGACGCTGCTGCACCGCATGAAGGCGGCAGGGCGGCTGCCGCACCTCTCGGACAAGCTGGGCGAACTGACCCGCACCAACTCCGAGGCCCTGGTCGGCGCCCAGACCGACAACCGCCGCTACCGCAAGGCGACGGGCGCGCCGCGGGCCGACTTCACCCGCGGGGTGGCCATCACGTCCTCGATCCACCCCGACGAGAACACCCACATCGAGCCCGTCCGCTACGGCTACGGCTCCAACTCGATGGGCGCCCTGTCCATCCTCCAGGTGCCGTACGCGCGCAGCGGCTCGGGCGCCGCCCGGGTGCTGGGCTGGCTCGGCAACGCCGCCCGGCATCCCCTGCTGATGGTGCGTTCGCTGTCCAACCGGCGCTGGTCGGAGCGGACCATCATCGCCCTGGTCATGCAGTCGCTGGACAACTCCCTGACGACGAAGCTCAAACCGTCGGGTGTCGGCAAGGGGCTGCTCACCGCCCGCCAGGGGCACGGTGCGCCCAACCCCAAGCAGATCAAGGCGGCCACCGAGGGCGCGTCCGCGCTGGCGGCCGAGATCAACGGCTTCGCGGGCTCCAACGTGGGCGAGCTGACCGGCATGCCGCTCACCGCCCACTTCCTGGGCGGCTGCCCGATCGGTGCCTCGCCGGACACCGGCGTGATCGACCCGTACCACCGTCTCCACGGCCACCCCGGCATCTCCGTGGTGGACGGGGCCGCGGTCTCGGCGAACCTGGGTGTGAACCCGTCGCTCACCATCACCGCCCAGGCCGAGCGGGCGATGTCCTACTGGCCCAACAAGGGCGAGGCGGACCCGCGCCCCGGGCAGGGGGAGGCCTACCGGCGTCTGCAGCCGGTCGAGCCGAAGTCCCCGGCGGTGCCGGCGGACGCGTTCGGTGCGCTGAAGCTGCCGTTCCTGGGGATCCCCGCGGTGCCGCCGAAGAAGTGACGGCGTGCTGGACGGCGCTGACCCGTTCCCGCGGGACGGACGGCCGGAAAAAGGTGAGGACCTGCGCCCCCCTCCGAGCGCAGGTCCTCCGACGGCCGCTGACGGGCCTGTGGCTTTCGGTGGGTTTGATCGCTGAGCCCGGTGGATGGTTGTCCCGTCAATCACGAAATTCTGTGTGACGTGGATCACTCGAAGGGCGGGTCCGTGCCGACGGTCGCTCTCTTCCGGGGCCGGCAGTGCGCCCGGTGTCCGGGCAGGCGAAGGGCCCCGCGGGGCGGAGCCGCGGGGCCCTTCCTTTCGTCAGCACCGGCGTCAGGGCTGCGCCGGTGCCTGGGAGCGGCGCCGGGGGGTAGCGCCGCTGGTCTCGAACGCCCTGTCACCGCCGCCGGTGGCCGGATCCGGCGGATGCGCGCGTCGGCCGGTGACCTCCGGCGGTCCGGCGGTGGTGCGCCGGCGCAGGGCAATGCAGTTGTCTGCGGGGGGACTTGGGCTTGTACGCATCGTGCTCGACGTGCGCCGCCTCCGCAACCTTTCGACCCGGACTCGGGTGATTTCCGCCGGTCGGCCCCGGGCGTCCCCGGAGCCGACCGTTCTCTTGGGTGACCGGGCTGCTGTCCCCTGCCGTCCGGTCACTTGTCCGGAGCGAGGTCCCACGACGCACGGCACGATCCGTACGTCTCATCGCTCCGGCGAGCCACGCGTGGTTCTTTCGGGCCCGCCCCTGGCTGGCACGGACACCGGTTCCAACGAAGCGTCCGGGGCGGCGGTCACGCGCCGTACGGGTGAGAACCATGCGTACGTCTGTGCCGGGAACGTCAGATCCTGCCCCGGCACAGCTCCAGCAGCGTCATCGCCAGGGCGGTGCCCGGCCGGCCCAGGGCGTCCCGGTAGTGGGCGAGGACCTCCATCTCGCGGGACAGGTTCACACGCCGCCCGCCCGAGGCGATCCGTTCCTGCTGGATGACGGCCGACACGGCGATCCGCTCCTGGACCAGGCCGATGATCCGGTCGTCCAACGCGTCGATCCGCTCCCGGGCACCGGTGATCAGTTCGGCGGCCTCGGCGGTGCGGGCGCCGGTCCGCTCCGGGGACACGGCGGCCGGGCCGTCGGCGGCGGCGGAGGCGGCAGGGACGGCGGCGGGGGTGGCAGTGGTGGTCATCGGGGCTCCTCGCTGGACGGGATGCGGTGCCCCGGAGCGGCAAGGCCCCGACGAACGCAGACGCCCCGGGCCTTGTCGGCCCGGGGCGCCTGGGAAGTCGCTTGTCAGTGGCTCAAGCAGCACGACCATGGCAGCCGGTGGGCCGGTTGCCATAGGTAAAGAGGAAGGCCGGGTGCGTGAGCATGGGGGCAAGTATGCCGCGCCCCGGGCGCGCGTCCAACCCGGACCGGATGGTGAGACGGGAGCTGACGGGGACGGACAGGAGCCGACGGGGGCTGACGGGGGCGGACGGCCCGGTCGGCTTCCCCCGGTAGAATCGGGAGGCACAAGCTCCCGCCCCACCGCCGGAAGGCACCTCGTGTCCTCAGCGACTCCCGCTGCCCACGCGCCCGACACCGTCCTGGTCGTCGACTTCGGCGCGCAGTACGCCCAGCTCATCGCCCGTCGCGTCCGCGAGGCGCGGGTCTACAGCGAGATCGTGCCGAGCACCATGCCGGTCGAGGAGATCATCGCCAAGAACCCCGCGGCGATCATCCTCTCCGGGGGCCCCTCGTCCGTGTACGAGAACGGTGCCCCGACCGTCGACCCGGCGCTGTTCGAGGCCGGCGTCCCGGTCTTCGGCATGTGCTACGGCTTCCAGCTGATGGCCCAGACCCTCGGCGGGCAGGTGGACAACACCGGTGCCCGCGAGTACGGCCGCACGGAGCTGCACGTCTCCAAGGTGTCCTCCAC
Source organism: Streptomyces sp. SID14436 (assembly GCF_010548465.1). GTDB lineage: Bacteria > Actinomycetota > Actinomycetes > Streptomycetales > Streptomycetaceae > Streptomyces. The sequence continues at coordinate 8,109 of NZ_JAAGMD010000146.1, forward strand.
CCTCTTCGAGGGCACCCCGGCCGAGCAGGCGGTGTGGATGTCCCACGGCGACGCCTGCTCCGCCGCCCCCGAGGGCTTCACCGTCACCGCCTCCACGGACGTCGTGCCCGTCGCCGCGTTCGAGAACGACGAGAAGAAGCTCTACGGCGTCCAGTACCACCCCGAGGTGATGCACTCCACGCACGGCCAGCAGGTGCTGGAGCACTTCCTGTACCGGGGTGCGGGCCTGACCCCCGACTGGACCACCGGCAACGTCATCGAGGAGCAGGTCGCCGCCATCCGCGAGCTGGTCGGCGACAAGCGGGCCATCTGCGGCCTGTCCGGCGGCGTGGACTCCGCGGTCGCCGCCGCCCTCGTGCAGAAGGCCATCGGATCCCAGCTGACCTGCGTCTACGTCGACCACGGCCTGATGCGCAAGGGCGAGACCGAGCAGGTCGAGAAGGACTTCGTGGCCGCCACCGGCGTCCAGCTGAAGGTGGTCGACGCGAGCGAGCGGTTCCTCACCGCGCTCCAGGGCGTGTCCGACCCCGAGGAGAAGCGGAAGATCATCGGCCGCGAGTTCATCCGGGTCTTCGAGCAGGCCCAGGCCGAGATCATCGCCGACGAGGGCCCGGCCGTGGAGTTCCTCGTCCAGGGCACCCTGTACCCGGACGTCGTGGAGTCCGGCGGCGGCACCGGCACCGCCAACATCAAGTCCCACCACAACGTGGGCGGGCTGCCCGAGGACCTCGAGTTCAAGCTGATCGAACCGCTGCGCCAGCTCTTCAAGGACGAGGTGCGGATGGTCGGCCAGGAACTCGGCCTGCCCGACGAGATCGTCCAGCGTCAGCCGTTCCCCGGTCCCGGCCTCGGCATCCGGATCGTCGGCGAGGTCACCAAGGAGCGGCTCGACCTCCTGCGCGAGGCCGACGCCATCGCCCGCGAGGAGCTCACCGCGGCCGGTCTCGACCGTGACATCTGGCAGTGCCCGGTGGTCCTGCTCGCGGACGTCCGCAGCGTCGGCGTCCAGGGCGACGGCCGGACCTACGGCCACCCGATCGTCCTGCGCCCGGTGTCCTCCGAGGACGCCATGACCGCCGACTGGTCGCGGCTGCCCTACGACGTCCTCGGGAAGATCTCCACCCGCATCACCAACGAGGTGCGGGACGTCAACCGGGTCGTCCTGGACATCACCTCCAAGCCGCCGGGGACCATCGAGTGGGAGTGAGCCCCCACGGGCTCAGGTCCGTTTGAGCGTGCGCACCGGCGCTCCGGGCTTCCAGACCTGCACGACGAGGTACTTCTCGTCCTCCACGTAGGTCCGTACGACCTCCGTCAGTTCGGTGCGGAAGAGGTGGAACGGCTCCGGCGGTTCCACCTCTTCGGCGTACGCGGCCCTGGCCGCGGCGTCCTCGACCTCGATCGCCCGGCCGGCCACCCGGACGTCACCGCCGCCCATGGTGGTGCCCTCCCCGGGATTCGCCTGGAGCGCGAAACGGGGGTCCCGGCGCAGGTCGAGCGCCTTGAGCGAGCCGGGCATCATGCCCAGCCACAGTTCGCCGCCGAGGAACCGCACCTCCAGCCCGCTGGTGCGGGGCGAGCCGTCCTTGCGCAGCGTGGCCAGGACGTGATGGGTGTGGGCACCGAAGCGTTCCTCGACGGTCCTCGCGAGGCCGGGTTCGGCGGTGGCGAAAGCCTCCCAGTTCGTTGTCATGCCGTCAGCGTGCCCCGGAAACCCGACAGCTCCTGTCGGGTTTCCTCCGGATTACGCCGCGCGCCGCATCTTTACGGCACAGATCTGTCGTCCGGGGCGCCCCGACGGTAACTTCCGCCCCGTACGCACACCCCCCGCGGGAGGACTCATGGACGGGCCCACCCCGCCCTCGCCGCTGCCCACCGAGAAGCTGCGGTTCGCCATGCCGCCGATGCACGAGTCCGTCGAGGACGAGCGCCGGCACCGCAAGGAACGGCTGGCGGGCGCGCTCCGGCTGTTCGGCCGGCTCGGCTTCGAGGACGGTGTCTCGGGGCACATCACCGCACGCGACCCCGAGTTCAGCGACTGCTTCTGGGTCAATCCGTTCGGCATGCCCTTCCGCCACGTCAGCGTGAGCGACCTGGTCCTCGCCAACCGGGACGGCCAGGTCGTCGAGGGCGGACACCACGTGAACCAGGCCGCCTTCACCGTCCACGCCCAGGTGCACGCGGCCCGGCCCGACGTCGTCGCCGTCGCCCACTGCCACTCCGTGCACGGCCGCGCCCTCGCCGCCCTCGGCGACCTGCTGCAGCCGCTCACCCAGGAGAGCTGCGCCTTCTACGAGGACGTGGCGCTCTACGACGCCTACACCGGCGTCACCGTCAACGTGGAGGAGGGGCGGCGCATCGCGGCGGTGCTCGGCTCCCACAAGGCACTCGTGCTGCGCAACCACGGCATGCTGACCGTGGGCGACTCGGTGGACGCGGCGGCCTGGTGGTTCCTGTCGATGGAACGCTCCGCCCAGGTCCAGCTCACCGCCCAGGCGGCGGGCCGGCCGGTCCTGATCGACCACCGGCAGGCGGTGGCCACCCGGGAACAGGTCGGCGGGGACCTGGTGGCCTGGATCAACTACCAGCCGCTGTGGCAGGACATCAGCCGCAGCGAGCCGGACCTGCTGGACTAGGCCGTGTCCTTCGGATCACCCCTCGATCCGAGTCGGAGTGATCCGAAAGACACGGCCTAGCGGAGGCGGGACCGCGCCGCGGCGGGGGGCGGGTCGACGCCACGACGGTGCGCGGTCGGGTCCGCGCCGCGAAGGCGGATGGGCTGGTCCGCGCCAAGGCCGAGGGCGGGCGGGTTCGCGGCTGCCGGGCGAGTCGGCCGGGCCTCGGCCTGCCGGGCAGCGGGCCGATCCTGAGCCCGCCCTGGCCGCACGAACGATCCCGATCCGGCCCTCGGCGCTCCGACCTGCTGGGCGAGCGGGCTGCGCCCGAGTCCACGGGCCCGAGACCCCTGGCCCAAGTCGCCGTGTTCGATTCACCGTGCCCGAGCCCCCGGCCTGCCTGCCGGCCGAGCGCCTGCCTGCCCGCTCGCGTTTCCGGGGGCACCGGTGCTTTCCCTGTCGGACGACGGGGGGGGGGCGACCTGCCAGCAGGGTCAACGCGGCGCCTCGGAATTCACCCGTGCTGACCACACCTGCCGGACCAGGAGGGCGCGAGGTAGGGCACAATTCGCTGTCGTCGCGGGGGAGTTGCCCCGGGCGGCAGGATGGCGTGGGAACGCGGTGCGGGAGAGGCGGGCTTCGGGCGTGGCGGTGCAGGAGGCGAGACAGGGCGGCGTAGACCCCGGCGCGCACGAGGGCGGCTGTACCTGCGGGGACTGCCCGCACGGGGCCCGGGAGGGGCACCGGCGCGCGGTCGCCGCGTTCCTGCTGCGGCGGGACGAGTTCGCCGCCGGCCAGGGACTGCCGGCCGCGGTGGCGCACTCGGCGTCGGCGTCCCGGCAGTGGGTCTCGGAGGAGCTGACCCAGGCCGCGGAACTGGTGGCCGAGCGCAGCCGCGCCGAGGGCACCGCCTGGCTGGCGCGGCTGTGGCAGCGGACGGCTGTGACGGTCTGGGCCGGGGTCGTGGCGCTGCTCCTGGTCCAGGCGCTCACGGCGATCGGCGCGGGCTGGACCAGCGCGCGTTCGGCCGGGCTGCTGGCCGCCGTGGTCGTGGCGGGCGCGGTCACCGCCGCCTCGTGGTTCCACCGGGCGCGCGGGGGGAGCGCTGGCCCCGGTGATCGGCGAGGACAACCGTCTCTCCACGTCCCGTGCGGTGGCGGCCGCCTGGGTGCTGTTCCTCGCCTACGCGGTCCTGGTCCTGGTGGGGCGGCTGGCGGCCGCGTCCGGCCCGGCGGAGCGCGACGCGCTGATCGCGGGACTCGAACTGGCCCGTGGGGCGGGTGTGGTGACCGTCCTCGCCGTGGTGTGCGGCATCGCCGTGCTGGTGCGGCGGGTGGTGGGTCTCCGGGTCCTGGGGCAGCGACTGCAGAAGGTGCGTGCGGACCGGCCCCGGGCGGCCGATCTGCTGACCGACGACGCGGGACGCGGCAGCTTCGCGGACATCCAGTACGTGGTGATCAGCGCCGTCGCCCTCGCCTTCGCCGCGGTGCGGCTGGCCCGCCGCCCCGACCAGTTGCCCGACCTGCCGTGGGGGCTCGCGGCCGTGGTGCTGGTCTCCGCCGCGACCTATCTCGCCGGGAAGTACGCCGAGGTCGGGCGGCCGGTGATCCTCTCGGTGGTGCGGGCCCGCGAGGCCGGGGATCTGGACGCACCGATCCGGACCGGGGACGACATCGAGATCCGCGGCACCGGCTTCGTGCCGCCGGGGGCGCAGGGCGCCGAGCGGCTGTCCCGGATGGTCGTCCGCGTCGGCGCGGTGAACGTGCACGTGCCGCTGGTGCCCGTCGCGGGCGGCTTCGACAATCCGACGGACACCCTGCTGACCGTGCCGGTGCCGGCGGAGGTGGAGCCCGGCCGGGTGGAGGTCCAGGTCGTGACGGCCGCGGGCGTCGAGACGAACCGCTACGCCATCGACGTGACCGACTAGGCCCGGCCTCGGCACCGACCGGCCCGGCCTCGGCAGCGACCGGCCCCCGCCTCGGCCCGGCCCGGACCCCGCGTACCTGTCGGTTTGCTGTTGATCGCCCGCAATACCGGGCGGTCATGATTGAGCCGTGGTGGATTGTCGTACGTATGGTCTGTTGAGGGGGTCTCGGCAGGCGGCGAGAGGCGGCGGGTAGCGATGACTCACAGTATGCGCACGGACACGTACTCCTCCCATCCGGGCGGCGGCGACTGGCGGGACACAGCCACCCGGTACGCGCTTCTCCCCCTCCGGATCTTCCTGGGCGTCACCTTCGTCTACGCCGGGCTCGACAAGCTCACGGACAGCGCCTTCCTGAAGGACTCGGGCGCCGGCTCGATCGGCGACATGATGCGTGCCGTTCGCGACTCCTCCGCCATCCCCGCCCTGATCGACCTGTCCCTGAAGAACCCTGTGGGCTTCGGCTACGCCATCGCCTTCGGGGAACTGGCCGTCGGCCTCGGCGTCCTCGTCGGTCTCCTCACCCGCCTCGCCGCGCTGGGCGGTGCGCTGATCTCACTGAGTCTGTGGCTGACCGTGAGCTGGGCGTCCGACCCGTACTACTACGGCAACGACCTGCCCTACCTCATGGCCTGGATCCCGCTGGTGCTGGCGGGCGCGCCCGTCCTCTCCCTGGACGCCGCCCTACGGGCCCGGCGACGGCGCCGCACGGGGGACTACCGCTGACCCACGGGCCGGTCACCCGCGGGTGAACGCCCCGCCCGGCCCGCCGGACCCGCCCGTGCGGGCCGGACGTCTGCGTCGGCGTATCCGGCCGGTCACGAGCGCCACCGCGCCCGCCAGGCACAGGCCGCCGCCCACCACGGGGAACAGGACGAACCAGGGTGTCTCCCACGCGTCGCCCGCGTCCCCCAGGAAGAGCACGGCGGCCGCGATCAGGGCCGCGCCGGCGACCAGCTTGCCCGGCTGGAACTCATGATGCAGCACGGCTCACCTCCGCCTGTCCGGCACCGACATGGAGCTCCAGATCCAGCGTGCCCCCCTTCTCCACGCCCGCGGGCGGGTCCAGGGTCACCTCCTTGTGCTTGCCCGGAGCCACGTCGACGTCCCCCTTCCCCTCACCGGGGAGCTGGATGTCGCCCAGGCCCACCTCGGCGTTCAGCCGCACCGTCACGCCCTCGGGCACGATCACGTGCACGCGGCCCACCCCCACGTTCGCCCGTGTCGACACGGTCTTCCCCTCCGGCACCTCGATGTCCGACAGGTCCAGGGTGCCCGTGCCGGTGCCCAGCTCGTAGTCCGGGCGTATCTGTGCCACCGAGGCGGGCTCCCAGGTGGTGCGCATCCACTGCGTCCCGATGTCGTCGGGCAGGGCGGCCGCTCCCGTCAGCAGACCCGCGGTGAGGACGGCCAGCACGATCGACCCCGCGCCCGTGCGCCCCAGGAACGCGCTCAGCGCGATACCCAGACCGAACACGGCGAGCGCGGCCGCCAGACCCGTCTGCAGACTGGTGCCGAGCGGCTGACCCTGCCACGTCAGACCCGTGCCGAGACCGGCCGCGAGCAGGGCGAACAGGAAGACCCACCCGCCGATCCCGCGGGGGCCGCGCGGCTTCGGCGGCTGCGGCACCGGAGCACCGGCGTCCTTGTGGAGGCGGGGGGCGAGGACGATCGACAGAGCCGTGGCGATGTCCCGGTCCCCCGAATCCCGCGGACCCCACAGGTAGCCGGTGCCGCCGACGTGCCGACCGTCCTTGACGATGGGCTCACGCCACCAGGAGGGGTAGGTGGTGACGATCGGCGGCGCCTGGGGCTCCGGCGGGGCGTCCGCGACGGCCTGGGCGGCCAGCGGGTCGGGGCCGGGCGCGCCCCGCTGCCGGGACCAGTAGCCCGCGCCGGCCAGCAGGAGGGCCAGTATGACGGCGAAGGTCAGCACCCCGCCGTTGTTGAGCATGGAGAGGAAGACCCCGCACCCGACCAGGGCGAAGAGGACGGCGGCCAGCGCGTGGCCGTCGACCCGGCCGGTCAGCAGCCTGCGGACCTCGTTCTCCTCCTCGCCCTCGTACGGGGTGAACAGCCAGGCGAAGCCGTAGAAGATCAGGCCGATGCCGCCGGTCGCGGAGAGCACGGCGAGGGTGATCCGGAAGATCACCGGGTCCATGTCGCAGTGCCGGCCGAGGCCGGCGCAGACACCGCCGAGCAGCTTGTGCTCCCGGTCGCGGCGGAAGCGGCGGGGCGGCTCGGTGTCCCCGGGGAGCGGCACTCCGGTGGCGGCGGACGCGGCGGTCTCCCCGGCCGTGGCACCCGGCGGGGCGGCCGGTCCTTCCCTTCCGCCCCTGCCGTGCGCACCCGCGGGCCCGTGCGCGCGGGACGCATCCGCGGCGGACGCGGCATCCTGCGGCCCGGCGCCCCGAGAGGGGTGCGGGCCGGAGCCGGGTCCCGGACCCGTCGCGGCGTGCTGGTGATCTGTCATGCGTCCATGGTGACGGGCGAGGCGTCCGGACGGCAGTCGGGACGACCCTGGTCCGACCCTGATATCGACCCCGAGCGGACGCCCGGACGGTGTTCGAGAGGGCCGGTCCCGGAGATCAGGGGAGTCTTAGGGACCGACCCTGATGCCCCGGCAGCGGGGCCCGTGTGACCATCATTGACATGTCGGAAGCCGCAGCAGCGCCAGTCGTCGAGCCGCGGCCGCCGCGCAAGCTCTACCGCAGCAGCGACGGTCGCTGGCTGGGCGGAGTGGCGCGGGGGCTGGCCGGGCACCTCGGGCTGCCCGTGATCTGGGTCCGGCTCGTCTTCGTCGGCCTGTTCACGGCCGACGGGCTCGGCGCGCTGCTGTACGCCGCGTTCTGGTTCTTCGTGCCCCTCGGCGTCGGCGGTGTGGACGCGCAGCGGCCCCCGTCCCTGGTCGCCACCGAGACCTCGCCGGACGGCCGCCGCAGACTCGTCACCCGCAGACCCGACAAGGGCCAGATCGTCGCCCTGCTCCTCATGGTCGTCGTGGCCATGGTCTTCGTCGGCAACGTGAACCTCACCAACGGCGCCCGGGCCTATCTCTGGCCGACCGTCCTGGTCGGGGCGGGCGTCGCCCTCGTCTGGCGGCAGGCCGACAACGCCCGGCGGGCCCGCTGGGTGGAGGTGGGGCGGCGCCGCCGCACGGTCACCCTGCTGCGGGCCGGCGCCGGTGTGCTGCTGGTGACGGCGGGCGTCTCCGGCATCTTCGTGCTCCAGGGCTCCGGGGCCCACCTCGGCGCGGTGCTCCAGGCGGCCCTCGCCGTCCTCGTCGGGATCACGCTGCTCGCCGGCCCCTACCTCGTGCGCATGACCCAGGACCTGTCCGAGGAACGGCTGATGCGGATCCGGGCCCAGGAGCGCGCCGAAGTCGCCGCCCACGTCCACGACTCGGTGCTGCACACCCTCACTTTGATCCAGCGCAACGCCGAGAGCCCCGGAGAGGTGCGCCGCCTCGCCCGGGCACAGGAGCGCGACCTGCGCGCCTGGCTCTACAAGCCGGAGGGCAACGGCAAGGACGAGGACGAGGAGCCCAGCACCCTCGCCGAGGCCGTGAAGCGCAACGCCGCCGAGGTCGAGGACCAGCACGGCGTCCCCCTCGAAGTGGTCGTCGTGGGCGACTGCCCCCTCGACGAGCGGATCGGCGCGCAGATGCAGGCCGCGCGCGAGGCGATGGTGAACGCCGCCAAGTACGGTGGCGAGGGGGGTGCCGTGCAGGTCTACGCCGAGGTCGAGGGGAAGACGGTGTTCGTGTCCGTCCGGGACCGCGGCCCGGGCTTCGACCTCGACTCGATACCCGCCGATCGCATGGGCGTCAGAGAATCGATCATCGGCCGCATGGAGCGCAACGGCGGCACGGCGCGGCTGCGCGCGGTGCCGGACGGCGGCACGGAGGTCGAGCTGGAGATGGAGAGGGCGGAGAAGTCATGAGCGAGCCGACCGAGGCGAACCGACCGACGGGACCGGCGGAGGCGGCCGGACCCGCGGCACCGGCCGACGCCGCCGGGCGACGCCACGTGCGGGTCGTCCTGGTCGACGACCACCGCATGTTCCGCACCGGCGTCCAGGCCGAGATCGGGCAGACCGAGCAGACCGGTGTCGAGGTCGTCGGCGAGGCCGCCGACGTCGACCAGGCGGTCACCGTGATCACCGCCACCCGGCCCGAGGTGGTGTTGCTCGACGTGCACCTGCCCGGCGGTGGCGGGGTGGAAGTGCTGCGTCGTTGCGCCCCCTTGATGGGCGACACCGAGCAGCCGGTCCGTTTCCTCGCCCTGTCGGTGTCGGACGCGGCCGAGGACGTGATCGGGGTGATCAGGGGCGGCGCCCGCGGCTACGTGACCAAGACGATCACGGGCACCGACCTCGTCGACTCCATCTTCCGCGTCCAGGAGGGCGACGCCGTCTTCTCGCCGCGCCTGGCCGGGTTCGTGCTGGACGCCTTCGCCTCGACCGACGCCCCTCCCGTTGACGAGGACCTCGACCGGCTCACCCAGCGGGAGCGGGAGGTGCTGCGGCTGATCGCCCGCGGATACGCCTACAAGGAGATCGCCAAGCAGCTGTTCATCTCCGTGAAGACGGTGGAGTCGCACGTCTCGGCGGTGCTGCGCAAGCTGCAGCTGTCCAACCGGCACGAGCTGACCCGCTGGGCGACGGCCCGCCGGCTGGTCTGACCCGCCGGCACGGCCCGGGACGCGGGCCCCGCCCCGGGTTGGGACGGCTGTGCGCCGCGCGTCCGGCGGCGGTGTGCACAGGGGGGAGCGGGCCGCCGCCGGACCTTCTTCGGCGGTGGTGTCCGGCGGCCGCCCCTGGTCCGGGCGGCGGTGGGATGCCGGTCACCTGGGGAAGGACGCTAGACCCGGTGCCGGGGGCCCGTCCCCGGGTTGCGCGGAAGTGATGCGGGTGGACCGGCGACGACCGGATGCGAGCGTGATCCCGTCGCGTCGCCGCCGCCTTCACCGAGCCCGGTGACCGATGCGGGGAAGGCACCGGGAGCGCGGGAAACCGGATGCTATGGCGCTCCCGCGGGGCCGCCGGCCCGCGGCCCAGGGGGCATCGGTCCGGGCTCCGGACGCGGGGGCCGGGACGGCTGCCGTACCGGCATCACCGGCCCGGTGCCGGGAGCCGTGAAGGGCCTGGCTAGGCTCCGGCCTCATGGACGTACTCATCCACCTCTTCGTCGGCCTGCACATCATCGGCATCGCGTCGCTCCTCGGCGGTTTCCTCACGCAGATGAAGGCGATGGGCGAGGGCACCGCCCGCTTCAGCCCCGCCATGCTGCACGGCGCGCTGACGATGCTGGTCACCGGAGTCATCCTGGTCGGCCTCAACGAGGCCCAGGACCACACCGTCAACCACATCAAGATCGGCATCAAGCTGGCCCTGCTGATCGTGATCCTGGGACTCGTCTACGTGAAGCGGGACGACGAGAAGGTGGACAAGGGCCTGTTCGGGCTGGTCGGCCTGCTGACGACGGCGAACATCTTCATCGCCGTGCTCTGGACCTGATCCTCTCCGGCACGGGCAGGGCGGCCCAGGCGGTCCGCGCGGAGCCCAGCGCCCCGGCGCCGACCGCCAGCCAGGCGGCCACCGCCACCCACACCAGTACGTGTCCCAGGTGCTCCAGCCACGGGACGCCCACGGCGGCGGACGCGGACAGCGTCGCCGCCGCCGTCATCCCCAGGGGGAACACCGTCGCCCACCGCCGGGTGTCGTAGCGGAGCCGGGGCCGCACGATCTCACCGGCCAGCAGGACGACGTACCAGGCGAGATCCAGCACCAGCAGGCTCAGCGTCACGAACCGCAGCACACCGCTGTCGTCCTCGTTCCACAGGTACAGCCGGGAACTGTCGGCGGCGAGCAGCTTCGAGCCGGCCAGCCCCGAGATGGCGAGCGCCCCGCCCGCGACCCAGTGGTCCCCCGCCCCCTCGAAAACCTGCCGCCAGTCGAAGCGGAACAGGGCGAGCACGTAGAGCACCAGCCCGAACCAGAACAGCACCATCGCGGGGCGCGCGAGCCAGGCCGTCGACTCCGCCGCGGCGAGCGTGGCACCGAGCAGGGCGAGTCCCTCCGTGGCCACACAGCACAGGAACACCGCTCCGGGCATCCGCGGCCGCCAGCGGCTGACCACCAGGACGAGCAGGACCGGCCAGAGCACCGTGGCCAGCGCCAGCAGCGCCTCGGACAGGCGGAGCAGGTCCAGAGCCGCGAACCCGGCGCCGAGCACGGTCGTGGCGGCCACGGCGGTGAGCGCCCCCGGTGTCGCCGCCTCCGAGATCCAGCGTTCGCGCTCCCGCAGCAGCCGCAGGACGAACTCCGCCGCCAGCCCCAGCCACGCGGCGCAGGCCAGGACCAGGGTGATGCGCGACAGGATCTCGTAGCCCGCCAGGTGCAGGGCCACCGACACGATGCCGGTGGCCATCACGGCGGCTCCGGCCGCCGGGGAACGCTGCGCCCACCAGGCGCGGACGGGGGAGGAAGAGGGGCGGCGCATGGGCGGAATGCTAGAAGAGCGCCCCCCCGCGCTGATCACCGGGCGCGCGCGAGGCGCCCGAACGCCCGTCTCCCGGCCGCCGGCGGTGCACGCCCACCCTCGGTAGCGGACGCGCTCGGCGTCACGGCGGTGACGATCTGCAGCGCCTCCGCCAGGGCGGTGCCGTCGGCCGGCGGTCCCCGGGGGATCGGGCCCCGGGGCGTCAGGCCGGGCGCACCACGCTGTGGATGGACCCCTCGCCGTCGTAGTACACCGACTCCTCGCGGACGAAGGTGCCCGGCTTCGGGGCGTGGATCATCTTGCCGTTGCCGATGTACAAGCCGACGTGGGTGATGTCGTCGTAGAAGAAGACCAGGTCACCGGGTTGTGCCTGCGCCAGGGGGACCGTCGTGCCGGCCTTGACCTGGTCGTAGGTGGTGCGCGGGAGCGCGACACCGGCGGCCTTCCAGGCGGCCTGGGTCAGCCCCGAGCAGTCGTAGGAGCCGGGGCCGGTGGCGCCCCAGACGTACGGCTTGCCGATCTGCCCGCGGGCGAACGCGAGCGCCTTGTCGGCCTTGGTGGCGTAGCCGGTGTCGGACGACGCGGGGGGTGTGGCCGTGGAGCCGGTGGACCCGGAGGTGCCGCCCTGGCCGCCGCCGTCCTGCTGGGCGTCCTCCTGGGCCTGCTGCCGTTCGGCCTGCTGCTGGGCGAGTTCGGCGGCCTTGCGGGCGGCCTCCTGCTGCTTCTTCTTCTCGATCGCCGCCAGCCGGGCCTTCTCCTCGGCGGTCAGCTTCGACATCAGCTCGCGCGCGTCGGCCAGCTTGCGCTGGACGGTCGCCTTGGCCGTCTTCAGGTCGTTCTGCGTCTCGGTGAGCGTCGCCAGGCTCTCGGTCGCCTCCTGGCGCTTCTTCATCGTCTCGGACTGCTGGGTGACGTAGTCGTCGACCGCTTCCTTCTGGCGGCCGGTCATCCGGTCCATCAGCCGGCTGCCGTCGAAGAAGTCCTGCGGGGAGTCGGCGAGCAGGAAGGTGGCCGTGTCGGGGACGCCGGCGCCGGTGCGGTACTGGGCGGCGGCGTAGGAACCCAGCTCCTCCCGCGCGTCGTTCAGCTTCTGGGTGCGCTTGGCCACGTCGTCGAGGAGGGCGTCGGCGCGTTCGCGCTGCTTGGCGGTCTTCTCCTTGGCCGCGTTGTACTTCTCCGTCGCCGACTCCGCCTGCCGGTAGAGGTCGCCGACCTTCTTCTCGACCTCTTCGAGGCTGGGCTTCCCGTCGTCCACCGGGGCGGCGTCGGCCGTCTGCGACAACAGGGCCACGGAGGTGAGGGCGGCCGTGGCCAGCGCGGGAGTGCGTATGCCTGCCACGCGCGTGCCGGGGGTGCGCGACTTGCGGTGCGACGCCAAGGGAGGCGACTCCTTCCAGAACTCCGCCCAGCGGGGAACGGCGGGGCTCCCGCCCGGAGCCGTGCGGGCCCCGGGGAGGGTTCGGGCGGGTGCTTCGGAAGGGTTGCCCTACGGCCGCTCCGCGAGGGAGTGGGCCGATTCACCCCATGGTCTCGGTGGTTCCCCGGCTCCGGCTGCCACGACGGACAGTGACGGACTCGGCGGAGGCCGCACGGCCCGGCGAGGTTCGCCGGCGGGGGACGAGCGGCCCGCCCGCACCGTAGCCAACTGATGTGGCCCTTGTGAAGGTTGATGGGTGATATGCCCGATACATTTTCGTGACCTGATCGATGTGGTCACCCTCGGTGACCATGCCACGCTGGACGGTGCGCGGGCGGCGTGAACGGCAGGGGACGGAGGGAACCGCGCGATGTTTCCGGGGCGGCCCCGGGCTGTCGGTGGGGCGCCCTAAACTCGTAGAGCGATGAGCAGCCTCTTTGACGACAGCTTCCTGGCGGACCTCCAGGCCCAGCGCGGCCCCGTGGACGAGCCCCCGCCGCCGCCCGAGGACGAGCACGGACCGGAGCCGGTTCCGGACGACCTGTTCGGCGGGAAGTTCGACGTGCCGCCGGACCGTGACGCCTACTACCGGGACGGCGCCCCCCGCCCCGTGGTGGACTCCGCCGCCCTCCTGGAGGGGCTCAACGACAACCAGCGCGCCGCCGTGGTGCACTCCGGCTCCCCCCTGCTCATCGTGGCCGGTGCCGGCTCCGGCAAGACCCGCGTGCTGACCCACCGCATCGCCCATCTGCTCGGCGAGCGGGGCGTCCACCCCGGCCAGATCCTCGCGATCACCTTCACCAACAAGGCCGCGGGCGAGATGAAGGAGCGCGTCGAGCAGCTCGTCGGCCCCCGGGCGAACGCGATGTGGGTCATGACGTTCCACAGCGCGTGTGTGCGCATCCTGCGCCGGGAGAGCAAGAAGCTGGGCTTCACGTCGTCGTTCTCGATCTACGACGCCGCCGACTCCAAGCGTCTGATGGCCCTGGTCTGCCGCGACCTGGACCTCGACCCCAAGCGGTACCCGCCGAAGTCCTTCAGCGCGAAGATCAGCAACCTGAAGAACGAGCTGATCGACGAGGAGGACTTCGCGGCCCAGGCGGGCGACGGTTTCGAGAAGACCCTCGCCCAGGCGTACGCGCTCTACCAGTCGCGGCTGCGCGAGGCCAACGCGCTGGACTTCGACGACCTGATCATGACCACGGTCAATCTGCTGCGTGCCTTCCCGGACGTCGCCGAGCACTACCGCCGCCGCTTCCGGCACGTCCTGGTCGACGAGTACCAGGACACCAACCACGCCCAGTACGCGCTGGTCCGCGAGCTCGTCGGCACCTCGGAGCACCCCGTCGACGTGCCGCCGGAGGCCGAGGTTCCGCCCGCCGAGCTGTGCGTGGTGGGTGACGCCGACCAGTCGATCTACGCCTTCCGCGGCGCGACGATCCGCAACATCCTCCAGTTCGAGGAGGACTACCCGGACGCGACCACGATCCTGCTGGAGCAGAACTACCGCTCCACGCAGACCATCCTCAGCGCGGCCAACGCGGTCATCGAGCGCAACGAGTCCCGCCGTCCGAAGAACCTGTGGACCAACGCCGGCGCCGGCGCGCGGATCACCGGGTACGTCGCCGACACCGAGCACGACGAGGCGCAGTTCGTCGCCGACGAGATAGACCGGCTCACGGACGCCGGTGAGGCCAAGGCGGGCGACGTCGCCGTCTTCTACCGCACGAACGCCCAGTCCCGTGTCTTCGAAGAGGTCTTCATCCGCGTCGGCCTGCCCTACAAGGTCGTCGGCGGGGTCCGCTTCTACGAGCGCAAGGAGGTCCGGGACGTCCTGGCCTACCTCCGGGTGCTCGCCAACCCCGAGGACTCGGTGCCGCTGCGCCGCATCCTCAACGTGCCCAAGCGGGGCATCGGCGACCGCGCCGAGGCCATGATCGACGCGCTCGCCCAGCGCGAGAGGATCAGCTTCCCGCAGGCCCTCAAGCGGGTCGACGAGGCGTACGGCATGGCCGCCCGCTCGTCGAACGCCGTGAAGCGGTTCAACACGCTGATGGAGGACCTGCGCACGGTCGTCGAGTCCGGGGCCGGCCCGGCCACGGTGCTGGAGGCGGTCCTCGAACGCACCGGCTACCTCGCCGAGTTGCAGGCGTCCACCGATCCGCAGGACGAGACGAGGATCGAGAACCTCCAGGAACTCGCCGCGGTGGCCCTGGAGTTCGAGCAGGAGCGTGCCGAGGGGGAGACCGGCACCCTGGCCGACTTCCTGGAGCAGGTCGCCCTGGTCGCCGACTCCGACCAGATCCCCGACGAGGAGGAGGACGGCTCGGGCGTCATCACTTTGATGACCCTGCACACCGCCAAGGGTCTGGAGTTCCCGGTGGTCTTCCTCACCGGCATGGAGGACGGCGTGTTCCCGCACATGCGCGCCCTCGGCGAGACGAAGGAACTGGAGGAGGAGCGCCGCCTGGCCTACGTCGGCATCACGCGCGCCCGGGAGCGGCTGTACCTCACCCGGTCGACGCTGCGTAGCGCCTGGGGCCAGCCCTCCTACAACCCGCCCTCGCGTTTCCTGGAGGAGATCCCGGCGACGTACCTGGACTGGAAGCGCACCGGGGCGAGCGCACCGGTGTCCTCCGGACCGGCGTCGGGGATCGCGGCCTCGCTGTCGTCGTCGCGGTCCCGTTCGTCGGCGTCGGGTGCCTCCGGGTTCGCCACCCGGCGGACGGCCGAGAAGCCGGTGGTGTCGCTGGCGGTCGGCGACCGGGTCACGCACGACCAGTTCGGGCTGGGCACCGTGGTCGGGGTCAAGGGCACGGGCGCGAACGCGGAGGCGACCATCGACTTCGGCGACACCAAGCCGAAGCGGCTGCTGCTGCGGTACGCGCCGGTGGAGAAGCTGTAACGGGGGCGGCCGGGGCCTCGCGCGGTACGGCGCGGGCCCCGGCCGGTGCCGCGGGCGGTGTGCGCCGGTGCGTCAGGACGGGTTGAGGCCGTGGCTGCGCAGCCAGGCGAGCGGGTCGATCGTGGAGCCGCCGCCGGGACGGACCTCGAAGTGCAGGTGCGGTCCGGTCGACTTGCCCGAGTTGCCGGAGAACGCGATCGGGTCGCCGGCCTTCACGGTGGTGCCCGGCGCGACCTTGTAGCTGGAGAGGTGGCAGTACCACGTCTCCGTGCCGTCCTTCGCGGTCACGATCATCATGTTGCCGTAGGAGACGTTGAACTGCGTGCGGACCGTGCCGTCGGTCGCGGCCATCACGGTCGAGCCGTACGGCACGGGGAAGTCGATGCCGGTGTGCACGGACATCCAGTTGGTGCCCGCCTGGCCGTAGAAGGCGCTCAGTCCGTGCAGGGCGACCGGGAGCGCGAACTTGGGACGCAGCCGCTCCTTGCGGGCCGCCTCCTCGGCGGCGCGCCTGCGGTCCTCCTCCTGCTGCGCCTTGAGGTCGATGCGTTCCTGGGTACGGCTGGCCCGGTCGGCGAAGTCGTCGGCCCCTGCGGCGAGGCTCTCCAGCTGCGTGTCCAGCTTGATGTTCGCGGCGGACGGTTTCACCGGCTGGGCGTCCGCCGCGGAGGTGTTCGTGTCCTGGCCGCCCGAGTCGCCGCTCAGGTCACCGACCGAGGCGGCGGCGATGCCGGCCACGCCCATGACACACATCGACGGCACGGCCACGGTCAGCAGCGCCGAGCGCTTCGGGGGCGTACGGCGACGGGAGCGGGAGCCGCTGCGGGGGGCCACCCGCAGCGCGGACGCCGGGGCGATCTCCTCCTGGTCGCCGAGCAGGGACACCGAGGGCAGTTCGCCGGTGTCCCGGAGGTCGTCCGCCGGGGCGTCGTGGCCGTCCGGCTCGTCGCCGGGGGTCTGCTGGAAGGTCGCGGTGGCCTGCTGGTCGAAGGGCACGGCCTGCGGCTCGTAGGAGTCGGGCGTCCCTCCCGCGGCGCTGCCGTCGGAGTTCCACTGGGTGGCGTCGTAGGTGCCGCTGTCGAAGGTCTGCGTGCCCCAGTCCCACTGCTGGGTCCCGTCCGAGGGGAGCCCGGACTGCTCGGGCTGGAGCCAGGCGGAGGCGTCCCACTGGCCGCTGATGTCGGGGGCGCCGACCTGCGTGGGGATCACGGCCATCTGTGCCTGGCCGGTGGCCCAGCCGGTCGCGTCGTGGAAGCCGGTGTCGTAGGCGGCGTAGTGCTGGGCCGCGTACGCGTCGTAGGGGGCGGTGCCGTGACCGTCGGTGGTCCACTGCCCGGAGTCGTAGGAGCCCTCGGCCCCGGCGCCGCCCGGCAGGTCGCCGAAGAGCGGGTCGGTCGCGAAGCTGGTGGTGGAGCCGGCCGCATAACCGGTGGCGTCGTAGGCGCCGTTCGTGGTGAAGTCGCCGTACTGGGCTTCCTGCGTGCCGTAGGCCGCGTAGGGCGCCGAGGCGGCGTCGGAAGCCGGGGCCGGGGGCATGGTCCCCGACGGGTGACGGTCGTTCACCAACTTCTCTTTCGCCTCGACAATGGTGGCTGCCAGAGCAGTGCGGCGACTGTACCCGGCGGTATGCGGGCGCGACAATCTTCCACAGGTTTCAGGCTCGCAGGAAACGGGCATTCGGTTGCGTTTTGGCGGCGCCCACACGAGGTCTTGGCTCTGCGTTCGAAATGCGTTCGAGAAAAGGGTGAGGTCGACGGCGACAAGTAGGCCCCACGGGACGGTTGTTGTTCGGACGGCCGGGGAACGGGGGCGCCGCCGGCAGGTGGCATGTGCCCCGGGCGTGTCGGCCGCGCCAGCCTCAGGCCACCGTCAGCCCGCCCGCGCGGCCGGCGGTCGGCTCTCCCGGCCGGGCCGTGTCCAGAGCCTGCCGGATGCCGGTGGCCACGGCCGGATGCACCGGCAGGGCGAGGTGTCCCACGCCGCTCACCCGCACGTTGTCCACGGTGAGGTCCGGGTGCTCGATGCAGGCCGTCTCCAGCGGGTCCATGATGTGGTCGAGGTCGCTCCAGAACGCGACGAAGTGCGTCCGGCAGCCCGGTGCGGGGAGGGTGAGCTCCTCGAGCACCTCCGAGCCGGGCCGCATCTGACGCACGATGGGGTGCGCGTTGGCGAGTGGCGCCACGCGGGTGCCGGAGTGCGGGGTGCCGAGCGTGACCAGCGTGCGCACGCGGCCGTCCCCGCCGAGCCGCTGCACGTAGTACCGGGCGATCAGACCGCCCAGGCTGTGCCCGACCACGTCGACCTGACGGCTGCCGGTGCGCTCGCACACCTCCTCTATATGGCGGCCGAGCAGTTCGGCGGCGGTGCGGATGTCGCACGTGAGCGGGGAGTAGTTGAGCGACTCGATCTGCTGCCTGCCGTGCTGGGCGAGGCTGCGCCGCAGCAGGAGGAACACCGAGCGGTTGTCGATGAAGCCGTGCAGGAGGACGACCGGCGGCTTGGCCTCCGCCGGCAGCTGCGCGGTGCCCTCGGGCGCGGGGAGCACGGGCCGGGAGCCCCGGCGTTCCTGCACGATGCCGGCGGGATAGAGAAGGAGGTGGCCCGCGAAGATCGCGAGTTCCAGGGCGGTGGCTTTGAGCAGGGCGAGGGAGAGATCCGCGAGCCGGGTCGGAAGGAGACGCCGGCACAGCGGAAGAAGAGGGAGAGCTGCCTGGGTGACCTTCATGGGCCGACCTCCTGTCGGCACGCGGAAGGACAGCCCTGTCCCCCGTGTGCCCTCATGGGACGTCGCGACGACGAGGGCCGACGCTGCGCGCACGCGTCGCGTCGGACGGTCGCGGTACTGCGGCGACCTCGTCGCGGGTCCCTTATGCGCATGTTCCCACTGTTGCCCGCGTGTCGCACGAGCACGTGGTGTCCGGACCCGGGGGTCCGGGAACGCTGCGCGGTGAACGTGTCCCTGTGTGTGATTTCCCCCTCGCTGCGCACCGCGAAACGGCCGGGTGCGGGATGCTGGAGATAACGTTCGTTCACTCCCCGGGCGGACCCGGCCGGGGCCTCCGCGCCACGGTCGTGCGCCCGGCGCGGCGGGCGCAGGCAGGGACCGCACACGCGGCCGGTGCAGCCGGGCCGGCAGGCGTGAGGTGTACGGCATGCCGAATGTGTGCGGTACTTGTCGGTACGGATGGATGTAGTCGCTTCATGGAGGCAGTGATGGGTGTGGCAGCCGGTCCGATCCGCGTGGTGGTGGCCAAGCCGGGGCTCGACGGCCACGATCGCGGGGCCAAGGTGATCGCGCGGGCGCTGCGCGACGCCGGTATGGAGGTCATCTACACCGGGCTCCACCAGACCCCCGAGCAGATCGTCGACACCGCGATCCAGGAGGATGCGGACGCCATCGGCCTGTCGATCCTCTCCGGCGCGCACAACACGCTCTTCTCCGCCGTGATCCGACTGCTCGAGGAGCGCGACGCGGCGGACATCCTGGTCTTCGGCGGCGGCATCATCCCCGAGGCGGACATCGCGCCGCTCAAGGAGAAGGGCGTCGCGGAGATCTTCACGCCGGGTGCGACGACCGCGTCGATCGTCGACTGGGTGCGTGCGAACGTACGGCAGCCCGCCGAGGCGTGATCCCCGGCCCGCGCCGAGTACGGGCGCGGAACCCGAACCGGTGAGGGGCGCGGCCGGCGTCCCCCCGCCCGGCGGTGCGGGGCACCGGGCCCCGCTCTTCGGCACGGACCGGTCCGCGGGACGCCGCCCGCCGTCGGTGGCGGTGTGGCTCAGGGCGTCCGTGGCGGACCCAGTTCCTCCAGCATCACCGCGCGCAGGCGCAGCGTCGTGACCAGCCGCTGGAACGCCTCCGCCCAGTAGCCGCCGGCCCCCGGTGAGGCGTCCTCTGGCTCGTCCGGCAGGGCCAGCAGCGCCTCGAGACGCACCGCCTCGCCAGGGTCGAGGCAGCGCTCGGCCAGTCCCATGACTCCACTGAAACTCCATGGGTAACTCCCCGCGTCCCGAGCGATGTTGAGCGCGTCGACCACGGCACGCCCCAGCGGTCCGGCCCACGGGACCGCGCAGACCCCGAGCAGTTGGAACGCCTCGGACAGGCCGTGGGTCTCGATGAACCCGGCGACCCAGGAGGCGCGTTCGTCCGGAGCGAGCGTGGCGAGCAGCCGGGCCCGCTCGGCCAGCGACACGGCGCCCGGCCCACCGGCCTCCGGCGCCGAAGGGTCGCCCAGCAGGGCGCGCGACCAGGCGGGATCCCGCTGGCGTACCGCCGCCCGGCACCAGGCCGCGTGCAGTTCGCCCTGCCAGTCGTCGGCCACCGGCAGTGCCACGATCTCCCGTGGTGTCCGCCCGCCGAGCCGCCGCGGCCAGGTGTCCAGCGGTGCCGATTCGACCAGCCGCCCCAGCCACCAGGACCGTTCCCCCCGTCCGGCGGGTGCCTTGGCGGCGATGCCGTCGCGCTCCATGCCCGCGTCGCAGGCGTGCGGGGCCTCGACGACGATCGTCGGGGTGTCCCGGGTGTGGTCCATGGCCACGCACGCCGTGGCCCGGTCCGCCATCCGGCCCGCCAGCGCCGACCGTGGGAGGGCCGACAGCAGTTCTGCCGCCGTCGCCCTGACATTGCGGCTGCGGTCGGCCAGGGCCTGTTCGAGGAACGGCTCGTCGTCGGGGCCGAGCCCGGTGCGCAACGAGTCCAGGAACATCAGCCGGTCCTCCGCCCGCTCCGTGGCCCAGGTGCCGGCGAGCAGGTCACGGGCGTCGGCGGGCCGGCGGGAACGCAGGGCGGCGAGCAGCGCGACCCGTTCGGCGAACAGGCCCTCCTGCCACAGCCGCCGGACGGCCGCCGGGTCCTCGGTGCCGGGCCGGGACGGGCCACCGTCCGACGTGGCCCGCAGCGCGAAGCGCCAGTCCGGGTTGAGCCGCGCCAGCCACAGGGCGCGCGGGCCCGCGAGCCGCA
>NZ_JAAGMD010000170.1 GCF_010548465.1 Streptomyces sp. SID14436
CCGCCCCCGCTGCGCATCGTCCGCAGCGGCACCGCGTGGGCGCTGGCCGTCTTCTTCGGGCTCCAGGCCACCGCCGCCTACATCACCATGGGCTGGATGCCGCAGGTCTTCCGGGACGCGGGCGTCCCCGCCGGTACGGCCGGCCTGCTGCTCGCGGTCACCATGGTCATGGGCGTACCGCTCGCCTTCGTCATACCCCGGCTGGCCACCCGGCTGCCCCACCAGGGGCCCATCGTGCTCGTCCTGGGCGCCTGCGGCCTCACCGGGTACGCCGGCCTGTACCTCGCGCCCGCCGCCGCGCCCTGGGCCTGGGCCCTGCTGCTGGGCATCGCCGGCTGCGCCTTCCCGCTCGCGCTGACCCTGGTCGGCATGCGCGCCCGGACCGGCGCGGGCGTCGCCCAGCTGTCCGCCTTCGCCCAGAGCACCGGCTACCTGATCTCCATCCCGGGGCCCCTGCTGGTCGGCGTGCTCTACCAGCACAGCGGCGGCTGGGGACTGCCGATCGGGCTGATGGCCGCTCTGATGGTGCCGCAGACGGTGTTCGGCTGGCTGGCCGGCCGCGCCCGCACCGTGGAGGACGAAGCGGCGCGCTGAGCCCGACCCCGCACCCCGGCGCGGGCCACGGAGCGGCGGCGCGCTGAGCCCCCCCGCACCGCCGAGCGGGCCCCGGGGGTGGGACACTGGCCGCATGCCAGTCCTCGACCCCAATCCGCAGAACGGCCAGAAGAAGCTGCTCCTGGTCCTCGGCTCGTTCCTCGCGATCTTCATCGTCATCGGCGTGATCGCCAGCTTCCTCGCCCCGTGACCCCCGCCCGTCCCACCACCGCCCCGGGCCGCCCGGGCCATGGTGGGGCTGGCCCCCGTATCCCCTAGGGGGACAGGCTCAGGGTCAAGTGGGTGGATCACCGGATGGGTCGGCACCCGCCGGGTCCGTACCTTCGTGAGTGACCGCAGGACGCGGTGCACGGACCCCTCGCGGAGCGGAGGCCACCATGACGGCGCGCACCCACCCCAGGCCCCACCCGGCCCCCCGGGGCGGCTCCGGCATCCGGCTTCCGTGGTGGGCCCTGGCCCTGCCCACGCTCGCCTTCGTCACGCTGCTGCTCCTGGTCCTGAACCCCTCCGAGGCCCACGCCACGTCCGGCGAACCCGCGATCGCGCACCTCGTCGAGCGCGCGCAGCAGCTCCTGGCCCGATGAGTCCCCGGCAGGGGCCGCCAACTACCTGCGCCCCGTGGCCTGTTTCATGCGAAGCTGGGTGACATGAGCGTCGCAGAACCCCGCAGGATTGTCCTCTTCCGGCATGCGAAGGCCGACTGGCCCCCGGTCAACGACCATGAGCGCCCGCTCGCAGAGCGGGGCCGCATGGACGCCGCAGTCGCCGGACGCAAGCTGGCCGACTCCGCCATCGCCTTCGACCTGGCCCTGTGCTCCACCGCGACCCGCACCCGGGAAACCTGGAAGCTGGCGGTCCAGGAATTCCCGCAGCGACCGAAAACCGTCTACGAGGAGCGGATCTACGAGGCCTCGCCCGGTGAGCTGATCGCCCTGCTGAACGAGACCTCCGACGACGCGCAGAACGTCCTGCTGGTCGGCCACAACCCCGGCATCCAGGGCCTCGCCGACATCCTGGCCGGCTCGGCCGAGGGGGACGCCCGCGAGCGGATGGACCGCCGCGGCTACCCCGCCGCTGCCTTCGCCGTCCTCACCTTCACCGGCTCCTGGAAGTCCCTGGAACCGGGCGTCGCCACCCTGGTCGACTACTGGGCGCCCAGCGAGTGACCCACCGCGCCTGACCCTGGTCCGGCAGTGACCACCGGTGCCGGACCCCGCACGCACGGAAGCGGTGCGCCGCACCCACGGCGCACCGCTTCCGCACGCAACGGGCGGCGACGCGCTCAGCCCAGGTCGACGGTGTCCGCCGCCTCGACCTCCTCGCGCGTGATGCCCAGCAGATACAGCACCGTGTCCAGGAAGGGCACGTTCACCGCCGTGTGAGCGGCCTCCCGCACCACCGGCTTGGCATTGAAGGCGACCCCGAGCCCGGCCGCGTTCAGCATGTCCAGATCGTTGGCACCGTCACCGATCGCCACCGTCTGGGACAGCGGCACCCCCGCCTCGGTCGCGAAGCGGCGCAGCAGCCGGGCCTTGCCCGCCCGGTCGACGATCTCCCCGGTGACCCGGCCGGTCAGCTTCCCGTCGACGATCTCCAGCGTGTTCGCCTGGGCGAAGTCCAGCCCCAGCCGCTCCTTCAGATCGTCCGTGACCTGGGTGAACCCGCCGGACACCACACCGACTTGGTAACCGAGACGCTTCAGCGTACGGATCAGCGTGCGCGCCCCCGGCGTCAGCCGCACCTCGCTGCGCACCTTGTCCACCACGGAGGCGTCCAGCCCCTCCAGCAGCGCCACCCGGGCGTGCAGGGACTGCTCGAAGTCCAGCTCCCCGCGCATGGCGGCGGCCGTCACGTCGGCCACCTTGTCCTGGCAGCCCGCGTGCGCCGCGAACAGCTCGATCACCTCGTCCTGGATGAGCGTGGAGTCCACGTCCATCACGACCAGGCGCTGCGCCCGCCGGTACAGCCCGGCCGCGACGACCGCCACGTCCACCCCTAGCCGCGCCGCCTCGGTCACCAACGCGGTGCGCAGCGGCTCGGTCTCCACCCCGGACACCGCGAACTCCACGGCCGTCACCGGGTACTTGGCGAGCCGGAAGATGCGGTCGATGTTGCCGCCGCTGTCGGTGATCCGGGCGGCGATCGACGCCGTCGCCTCGGACGTGAGCGGATGACCCAGCACGGTGATCAGGGAACGGCCGAGCCCGCGCGGACGGTTGTCGCCGATGCCGGAGATGATCTCCGCCTGCATCTTCATGGACTCCGCCCAGCTGTGCACGGTCGCCCGGAGATCCCCCTCCAGGCCCCGGGGCGGCTCGGTCACGAGCGCGCACAGCACGATCCGGCCGCGGGTGACGACCTGCTCGATGTCGACGACGTCGACGGAGTAGGCGGCGAGGGTGTCGAAGAGGCCGGCCGTGATGCCCGGCCTGTCCCTGCCGAAGATCTTGACAAGGAGAGTGGGTACGTCGGTGGTCTGCGATGCGCTCATGGTGGTCCCACCGTATCCGGCACCCGGTGCCTCCCGCCCCCTCGGTCCGCCTGACGGACAGCCGAACACGGGCCCTGGGACGACGACTCGGCGGCTGCGCTCCGCGCGGTTTTCTCCGGGGGTTCCGCTCGGCCGGCAGCGGAGCCGCCCCGCCGGTAGGGCAGGCCCGAGTGGCCGGGTCGGGAGGCGGTCGGCGGGCGCCCGCCGACCACGGCGGGCGGAGTCCGGGCGGGGCGCGGCCGGGCTCCAGTGTGGTGCGCCACCGGGCTCGGACGCCG
>NZ_JAAGMD010000195.1 GCF_010548465.1 Streptomyces sp. SID14436
CGGAGGACGCCGAGATCCGGCGCCGCGCGGTGCTGGCGGTCGTGGAGCTGGGGGAGGCGCCGGGGGCGTCCGAGCTGCTCGCCGACGCGCTGGACGACGAGGACGCGACGGTGCGCGGATCTGCCGCGCTGGCGCTGGGCCGGCGCGGGGCGACGGGGGCCGTTCCCGCGCTGGTCGCCATGGTTGTCGCGGGGGACCACGACGTCGAGGCGGCGGAGGTCCTGGGTGCGCTGTCCCGGGAGCCGGGGTGCGCGGCGCGCGTCATCGCCGCCCTGACCGGCGAACTCGCCGCCCCCGCGGCCGACTCCGGCACCCGGATCCGCATCGTGCAGGCGCTCGTGGAGCTGCCGGAAGCGGTCGCCCGGGAGGTACGGGAGGTGCTGGACGGGCTGGCCCGCGACGACGACCCCGCCCTCGCGCTGGTGGCCTCGGCCTTCGTGGCGGTGCTCGACGAACGGTCCGCCGGGGAGTGAGCCGCCGGCCGGCCCTGCGGGCGCGGTCAGCCCGGCGGCCGGCGCAGTTCCCGGGCGCGCAGCGCGATCTGCATCTCGAACTGCGCCGCCGGGTCCCGGAGTTGTTCGCCGAAGACCTCTTCCAGCTGGCGGAGCCGGTAGCGGACCGTCTGGGGGTGCACGGCGAGGCGGTGGGCGACCTCGCTGGCGTTGCGGGCACAACTGAGCCAGCACAGAAGCGTTTCGGCGAGCCGCTCGCGCTGTGGGGAGCGCACCGCGTCGAGCGGACCGAGTCGCTGCCGGGCGAGTTCGTCGACGAGTTCCTCGTCGTGGAAGAGCAGCAGCGTGGTCAGGTGGTCGGCGCAGCGGACGAGGCCGGTGCCGGGCAGGATGCCGCGCTGCGCGAGGTCGAGCGCGTCGCGGGCCCAGCGCAGCGAGCGGGCGCCCGCGTCGAGCGGCACGGTGGGGCCGAGCGCGCCGCGCAGGCCGCGTAAGACCCCGGCGACGGCACGGTCCCGGCCGGGGCCCTCCGGGTCGGGGACGACGATGATGCCCGGCTGCCCGTCCAACCGGGCGAGGAACTCCGGCGGCACGATGCGGCCGACGGCGTCCGGCTCCCCGGTGTGCTCGGTGACGACGACGGCGATGTCCCGGGGGAGCGGCCACTGCGCGGTGCGGGCGAGGTCGGCGACCGCCTCGGGGGAGACGGCCGCGTCGCCGGTGAGCAGGTCGATCAACCGGCTGCGGCGCTGCTGGAGTTCACCCGCGGCGTGCAGCCGGGCCTCGGTGTATCCGCTGGTGGTGGCGGCCGCCATCTCGTCGAGGTGCACGAACATGGTCTCGCCGAACGCGATGAGGTCCCGCGGCGGCAGCCGGTGGACGTCGACGAGTTCGCTCACCCTGCGCCAGGTCACCCGCGCGCCGAGCCGCAGCGCCGCCTGGAAGGAGTCGAGGCTGCGCCCCTCGTCGGCCTCGCCCTGCCCGATGCGCCGGTACGTGGCCCTGACGTCCTCCCAGTCGGCGCCGGAACCGGACAGCCGGGACAGGAAGCCCTCCAGGGCCTGTTCGACCCCCCGGTTCACGACGTGCATGTACGTCTCGTCCGTCGGCCGGGCGTACTCGGGGATCTCGGTGCGGATGGCGCGCACGACGTCCTCGGTGATCTCGCCGAGGAAGGGCCGCAGGTGGTCCTGGAGTTCGGCCGGCAGGTCCTTCGTCCGGGCGTCGTCTCGTGGCGGTGGGGTCCTGGTGTGGGCATCGTCTCGCCGCGGGGGCGTTCTGGTGCGGGGGTCGTCCATGGGGCTCCCTCGGTGTCAGGGACATCAAAGGCGGGCTCCGTGACCTTACCGGGGAGTAACTCCTCGGGCCCGTCGGTGTCCGACAGATCCGGCAACGATGCTTGTCATTGAAGTGACAACGGCGCGGGACGGCCCTGCGCGCCCGGACACAAGTGGTCACAGCATGCGATCGGTCACCATCCCGGTCATGACGGATCTGTTCGAGCGACGGCCCGCCGAGGAACCCGGACTGCGCTTCTACGCACCCGGCGTCCCGTGGCCCCTGCCCGTGCCCCGGGAGACCCTGCCCGACCTGCTCGACGGCGCGGCCCGCCGGTACGGGGGCCGCACTGCCCTGGTCGCCCCGGGGCACCGGATCGGCTTCCGCGTGCTGCGGCGTGCAGCCGCCCGGCTCGCCCCGGCCCTCACCCGGCTGGGCCTGCGGCGCGGTGACCACCTGGCGCTGCTGCTGCCCGACTGCCCGGAGGCGGTGGTGCTCTGCCACGCCGCGTGGCGGCTCGGCGTGACCGTCGTGCCGGGCGACATCGACGCCCCCGGCCGGGCGCTGGCCCTC
>NZ_JAAGMD010000216.1 GCF_010548465.1 Streptomyces sp. SID14436
GTCCAGGGCGCCGCCGTCCCCGTCCAGTTCCAGCCGGTCGCCGCCCGCCGTCGCCGTCCAGCCGCCGCACCGGAAGCCCGCCCCCGCCGCGACGACCTCCGGCTGGCCCGTCAGCATGCCGCGCAGGTCGGCGTCCACGTACGTCGGCCGGTGCTGCGGCGGTGCGGCCAGCAGCCGCGCGCCGTCCGTCACTCCGGTCAGCACCAGCAGCGAGTCGACCCCGCCGTTGTACGCCCCCTCGATGTCCGTGTCCAGGCGGTCCCCCACCACCAGGGGCCGCTCGGCCCCGGTCCGCAGGATCGTCTCGCGGTGCATGGGCGGCAGCGGCTTGCCCGCCACCTGCGGTTCGGCCCCGGTGGCGATCCGGACGACCTCCACCGCCGCGCCGTTGCCCGGCGCGATGCCCCGGCCGCTGGGGATCGTCAGGTCCGTGTTGGACGCGAACCACGGCAGCCCCCGGGCGACGGCGTAACTCGCTTCCGCGAACCGCCCCCACGTGAGGTCCGGCCCGCCGTAGCCCTGCACGACCGCCACCGGCTCGTCGTCCGCCGACTCCACCGGCTCCAGGCCCCGCTCGCGCAGCGCGACCCGCAGCCCCTCACCGCCCACCACGAGGATGCGGGCGCCCGCCGGCACCTGCTCGCTGATGAGCCGCGCCACCGCCTGCGCGGAGGTGATCACCTCGTCGGCGCCGGTCGGTATGCCCAGCTCCGTCAGATGCGCCGCCACCGTGTCCGGGGTGCGCAGGGCGTTGTTCGTCACGTACGCCAGCCGCATGCCTCCCCGACGGGCGGTGGCCAGCGACTCCACGGCGTACGCGATCGCGTTCCCGCCCGCGTACACCACACCGTCGAGGTCCAGCAGCGCCGTGTCGTACGCCTCGGCCAGGGCCTGTCCACTGCCCTCGGGCCTCGTCCTGACGCTCCGGCTCATTCGGCATCGCTCCTCGTTCGACGGCTTTCCCCCGATCATCCCCCATGCCCACCGCACCCGTACGATGCCGGGATGAACACTGCAGGTCCCTCGGAAGCGAAGGCGCACCGAGGCCTGGAACTCACCCCGTTCCGAGGCCTCCGCTACGACCCGGACCGGGTCGGCAGCCTGGCAGCCGTGACATCCCCGCCCTACGACGTCGTCGTCCGCCCCGACGGCCTGCACCACCTCCAGTCCGCGGACCCGTACAACATCGTCCGGCTGATCCTGCCCGAGGCCGACACGCCCGAGGCCCGCAACGCCCAGGCCGCCGAGACGCTGAACCGCTGGCGCGCGCAGGGCATCCTGACCGCGGACCCGGAGCCCGGCCTGTACGTCTACGAGCAGCGCGACGACGAGGGGATGCTGCAACGCGGACTCATCGGCACCCTCCGCGTGTCCGACCCCGAGGAGCAGGTGGTCCTGCCCCACGAGGACGTCATGCCGCACATCGTCGCCGACCGCGCGGCCCTCATGCTCGCCACCTCCGCCAACCTCGAACCCCTGCTGCTCACCTACCGCGGCGACGACCCGGCCCCCGCCACCGAGACCGCCGGCCTGATCGAGCGCACCGCCGCCCGCCCGCCGCTGTTCGCGACCACCACGGAGGACGGCTTCCACCACCGGCTCTGGTCCGTCACGGACCCGGCGGAACTGAAGGCGGTCCGCGCCGAACTGAGCGGCCATCAGGCCCTCATCGCCGACGGCCACCACCGCTGGGCCACCTACCGCAGGCTGCGGTCGGAGCACCCCTCCCCCAGCCCCTGGGACCACGGGCTGGTGCTGCTCGTCGACACGGCCCGCTATCCGCTGCGCGTCCGCGCCATCCACCGGCTGCTGCACGGCCTGCCCGTCGCGGACGCCCTGGCCGCCCTCGACGGCCTCTTCCGCGTCCGCCGCCTCGACGTGCCGCTGCCCGCCGCCATGGAGGCCCTCGCGGAGGCCGCCGCCGACGGCAACGCCTTCCTGCTCGCCGGGGACGGCGCCTTCCACCTCGTGGACCGCCCGGACCCGGACCTGCTGGCCCGCACGGTCCCGGCCGACCGCCCGGAGGCCTGGCGCACCCTGGACGCCACGGTCCTGCACGCCGCCCTCCTCGACCACGTCTGGCGGATCCCCGAGGACTCCCCGGCGCACATCGCCTACATCCACGACACGGCCGCGACGGTCGAGAAGGCGGAACACGACGGCGGTACCGCCGTGCTGATGCACCCGGTCCGTGAGGAGGTCGTCCGCGACCTCGCCCGCCAGGGCGTCACCATGCCCCGCAAGTCGACGTCCTTCGGCCCGAAGCCCGCCTCGGGCCTGGTGCTGCGCGCCCTGGACCTCTGAGGGGGCAGGGGGACAGGGAGCAGGGACGGGGAAGTCGGGAAGACGGAAGGGGGCGGGCCGCTGACGGCCCGCCCCCTTCTTCCCTTCACGTTCCTCGCGTTCGTCCCGCGCTCACCCCGTCACGTCCCTGACCGCCGTGTCGGCGGGTCAGGGACGGGTCTGGGGGCCGTGGGCGTCAGGCGCGGGTCTCGCCCTCCGACGGGTCGTCGTCGAGGGTTTCGTCGTCCGACGGGCGGCCGTCGTCCGAGGTCTCGTCCGACGGGCCGTCGTCCGACGGGTTCTCCGCAGCGTCCCGGCCGGGGCTCGCGGGGGCCGGGTCCTGGCCCGGGTCCTCCCCCTCCTCGTCCAGCGCGTCGACGAAGGCCACACCGTCCAGCTCGGCCAGCCGGTCGGAGGCGTCGGTGCTGCCGTCCCGGTCGGCCTCGACGGCCTTCGCGAACCACTCGCGGGCCTCGCTCTCCCGGCCGACGGCCAGCAGGACGTCGGCGTACGCGTACCGCAGGCGCGCCGTCCAGGGCTGCACCGAGTGGGACGCCAGCTCGGAGCTCTGCAGTGTCACGATGGCCGCGTCCAGCTGCCCCAGGTCACGCCGGGCGCCGGCCGCGACCAGCCGCATCTCGACCTGCCCGGCCTTGTCCAGCTTCTGCACCTCGGGAGCGCCGGCCATGTCCAGCGCCTTCTCCGGCCGCCCGAGCCCGCGCTCGCAGTCGGCCATGAGCGGCCACAGCTCGACGGTGCCGGTCATCCGGCGGGCGGCACGGAACTCGGCTAGTGCCTCGCCGTACTTCTGGTTGGCGTACGCCGCGAACCCGGCGGCCTCCCGTACGGCGGCCACGCGCGAGGCGAGACGCAGGGCGACCCTGGAGTAGCCGTAGGCCCCCTCGGGGTCCTCGTCGATCAGCCGGGCCACCATCACCAGGTTCCTGGCGACGTCGTCGGCGAGCGTCTTGGGCAGGCTCTGCAGCTCCTGCCGTACGTCCTTGTCGATCTCCTCGCCGGTGATGTCCTCGGGGATGGGCAGCCGCTTGATCGGCTCCCGGTCGCGGTCGCGGTCCCGGTCGTCGCGGAAGCGTCCGCCGCCGTGCCGGTCGTCCCGGCCACGGAAGCCGCCCGGCCTGCCGCCCCGGTCGTCCCGACGCGGACCGCCACGGCCGCGGTCGTCACGCCCGCGGAAGCCGCCGCGGTCACCGCCACGGTCGCCACCGCGGCTGTCCTCACGC
>NZ_JAAGMD010000239.1 GCF_010548465.1 Streptomyces sp. SID14436
CGGTCGGCGGGCGGTAGCCGCAGCGGGGGGGCGCTGCGGGGCTGTCGGGCCAGGTCTGCGCCGCGGAGCACGGTCCGCCGAGCCCGGGCGGCCCCCGCGCCGTCACGTCGTGCGCGCCTGCCGTCCGCTCCGGTGGCCGGCCGGGTTCTGCCCGAGTGGCCAGACGGTCGGCGGGGGGCGAGCGGTGCCGGGACATTCCGGTTTCGCCTGCCCAAAGGGCGCCGTTGCCGCCAGGCTGCGCCGACCCCTCGTGCGGCGCAGAGCTGACTTTCGGGTAACAAAGAGCTCCGCGGGGCATCGGGGCCCGGACGGCCGAAGCCATCGGAACCGTCCGGCCGGATCCCCCCGGACGGGAGAGCGGCCCCCATTGGGGTGGGGGCCGCTCCCCGGCACCCGGAGGGCAGAGGTCCGCCGCTCCCTCCGGGCTGTACAGCGGGCCTCACCGGGTCAACCCCAGCCCGGTGAGGCCCCTCGAAGGCGGCACGGCGTGCCGTACAGAATGGCATCATGTGACAGGTATCACCGCTCACGTGTGACCCGCGATTTAGGGTGGCCAGGGAAGCGGGGATAACCTGCGAGACGGACATGCCGCGCGCTCGGACACCGTGTGCGCCTCCCTTGTGACAGAGCGGACGTCACGTTGCCCTTCGCGGCACGCCCACGCATCCATCGAACCGCGAGATCACTGATAGGGACGGAAGCGCGTGGACCTGTTCGAGTACCAGGCGAGGGACCTCTTCGCCAAGCACGGTGTACCGGTGCTGGCCGGTGAAGTCATCGACACGCCTGAGGCGGCGCGCGAGATCACCGAGCGTCTGGGCGGCAAGTCGGTCGTCAAGGCCCAGGTGAAGGTCGGTGGTCGAGGCAAGGCCGGCGGCGTCAAGCTCGCCGCCACCCCGGACGAGGCCGTCGCCCGCGCGACGGACATCCTCGGCATGGACATCAAGGGCCACACGGTCCACAAGGTGATGATCGCCGAGACCGCTCCGGAGATCGTCGAGGAGTACTACGTCTCCTTCCTCCTCGACCGTGCCAACCGCACCTTCCTCTCCATCGCCTCCGTCGAGGGCGGCATGGACATCGAGGAGGTCGCGGCCAGCCGCCCCGAGGCCGTCGCCAAGATCGCGATCGACGCCATCGACGGCGTGGACAAGGCCAAGGCCCAGGAGATCGCGGCCGCCGCGAAGTTCCCGGCCGAGGTCGCGGACCAGGTGGCCGACGTCCTGGTGACCCTGTGGGACGTCTTCATCAAGGAGGACGCCCTCCTGGTCGAGGTGAACCCGCTGGCCAAGGTCGCCTCCGGCCAGGTCATCGCCCTCGACGGCAAGGTGTCGCTGGACGACAACGCCGAGTTCCGTCACCCCGACTTCGAGGCTCTCCAGGACAAGGCCGCCGCCGACCCGCTCGAGGCCGCCGCCAAGGAGAAGAACCTCAACTACGTCAAGCTGGAGGGCGAGGTCGGCATCATCGGCAACGGCGCGGGGCTCGTGATGAGCACCCTGGACGTCGTCGCCTACGCCGGTGAGGCCCACAAGGGCGTCAAGCCCGCCAACTTCCTCGACATCGGCGGCGGTGCCTCCGCCGAGGTCATGGCCAACGGCCTGGAGATCATCCTCGGCGACCCGGACGTCAAGTCCGTGTTCGTCAACGTCTTCGGCGGCATCACCGCCTGCGACGCCGTCGCCAACGGCATCGTGCAGGCGCTGGAGCTCCTCGAGGGCAAGGGCGAAGAGGTCACCAAGCCGCTGGTCGTCCGCCTCGACGGGAACAACGCCGAGCTCGGTCGGAAGATCCTCGACGACCGAAACCACCCGCTCGTGCAGCGCGTGGACACCATGGACGGCGCGGCCGACAAGGCCGCCGAGCTCGCTGCTGCCGCGAAGTAAGGGACGAGGTCACAGAACACCATGGCTATCTTCCTCACCAAGGAATCCAAGGTCATCGTCCAGGGCATGACCGGCTCCGAGGGCCAGAAGCACACCAAGCGCATGCTGGCGTCGGGCACCAACATCGTCGGCGGTGTGAACCCCCGCAAGGCCGGCACCAGCGTCGACTTCGACGGCACCGAGGTACCGGTCTTCGGCACCGTCAAGGACGCCATCGAGAAGACCGGCGCCGACGTGACGGTCATCTTCGTCCCGGAGAAGTTCACCAAGGACGCGGTCATCGAGGCGATCGACGCCGAGATCCCGCTCGCGGTGGTCATCACCGAGGGCGTCGCGGTCCACGACACCGCCGCCTTCTGGGCGTACGCCGGCAAGAAGGGCAACAAGACCCGCATCATCGGTCCGAACTGCCCCGGCCTGATCACGCCCGGCCAGTCGAACGCCGGCATCATCCCGGCCGACATCACCAAGCCGGGCCGCATCGGCCTGGTCTCGAAGTCCGGCACACTGACGTACCAGATGATGTACGAGCTGCGTGACATCGGCTTCTCGACCTGCGTCGGCATCGGCGGTGACCCGATCATCGGCACCACCCACATCGACGCGCTGAAGGCGTTCCAGGACGACCCCGACACCGACCTGATCGTCATGATCGGTGAGATCGGCGGCGACGCCGAGGAGCGGGCCGCGGCCTTCATCAAGGAGAACGTGACCAAGCCGGTCGTCGGCTACGTCGCGGGCTTCACCGCGCCCGAGGGCAAGACCATGGGCCACGCCGGCGCCATCGTCTCCGGTTCCTCCGGCACCGCTCAGGCCAAGAAGGAGGCCCTCGAGGCCGCCGGCGTCAAGGTCGGCAAGACGCCGACCGAGACCGCCAAGCTGGCCCGGGAGATCCTCGCCGGCTGACCCGGCACAGGACACACGGCTGGGCCCGTCCCCCTCGGGGGGCGGGCCCACCGTCGTTCCGCGCACCGGAGGGTCCTGACGGAGCCCGGTGTCACCGTGACTGCGGGGCCAGCCGTTCGGGCCCCGGCAGCAGTTCCTTGCGCAGCTTGCTGCGCAGTTTCCGTTCCTTGTCCGACAGCGGTCCCGGGGCCACGTGCGGCGGGACGCCCTGGACCGTCTCGCCGGGCGGCACCGGCGGCTCGTAGTGGGTGGGTGCGGTGCGCAGGGTCAGCGCCGTGGTGCCGATCAGGGCGACCGTGAAGGCGATGGCGGCGCGGGTCCAGAAGCGGGCCCGGCGCTCACTGCCGCTGCGTACGGCTGGAGGCTGGGCGGCCCGCAGCCGCTCCGCGGAGGCCAGCACGGCGAGCCGCTCGTGCAGCGTCCCCGGGTCCGACAGTTCCGGCAGCCGTTCCGCGACGGTCTCGCGTGCGCGCAGCAGCCGGTTGGCCGTCGCGGGGGTGCTCGCCTCGGTCTCCGCCGCCGTCTCGGGCAGGTCGAGGCCGACGCCGTCGTAGAGGACGAGTGTGCGGCGGTGCGGAGCGGGCAGGGCCAGCAGGGCGTCCATGAGGGCGCGGTCGGCCGCGTCGGAGGGCGGCGGCTCGGGGTGCCGGTAGCGGGGCCGGAACCGGTGCCAGGGGGAGAGCGCCCACTCGTACGCCGCGGCGCGCACCCATCCGGCCGGGTCACGGTCGCGGGCCACCTCGGGCCAGCGTTCCCAAGCCAGTTGGAACGCGCGTTCCACTGACTCGCGGGCCAGTTCGCGGCGCCCGGTGAGCAGGTAGGTCTGGCGGACCAGGGCGGGGGCGCAGAAGGCGTAGAGGGCGTCGAAGGCCTGAGCGGGCGTCAGGGCGGACGTGCCCGGGTGTGTCTCCCCGGTGAGGTCGGGGTCGGGTTCCACGACCACGGGGTTCCGCAGGGCTTGGGGCTCCGGCCGCCGCGTCCTCCGCGGTTCCGTCCCGCCGTCGGAACCCGCGTCGGGCCCGGGTCGCCGGCCGGCTTCCGGTCCCCTGCCGGACGCCGGCGCGGATTCCGGGTCCCTTCCGGACCGGGTCCTCCGTCCCCGTCGCGGCTTCCTCGGAGGCCGGGAAGGAGACTCCGGCCGTGGCGCCCGTTCCGGTGCCGTGCGGACCGCGGCCGCCTCCTGCTCCTGCGGACACACCGTCACTCCGCCGCCGTGGCCGTTGCGTTCGCCGCCGGCTTCAGCGCCGCTGTCCCGGCGTCCGGTCCGGCCTTTCGGGCGTGCCGGCCGACGGGCGTCGCTAGGCTCAGCTGCTGCTGGGGCTGCTGGGGCTGCTGGGGCCGCTGGGGCCGATGCAGCAGGCGCAGGGGTGGCAGACGCCGTCGCAGCCTCCGGAGCCGATGCAGCAGGCGCAGCAGATGCAGCAGATGCAGCAGATGCAGCAGATGCAGCAGTCGGAGCAGGTGAAGCGGTTGAAGCCGCCGGAGTCGTCGCGTCCGCTGCTGCCGCCGGAGGGGCTTCCGGTCGCGTCCGCCCGGCCGGGTCGGCCAGTTCGGCCAGTTCGGCCAGCAGTTTCGCGTACTCCTGCCGGTTCCGTCCGCGCGGTGCCGTGCGGCCGGACTCCCATGCCCGCACCGTCTCGCGGCTGACGCGCAGGCGCGCGGCGACCTGAGCCTGCGTCAGCGCACCGGATGCGCGCAGGCGTCGGCGTTCCTCGGGCGGGGGCAGTGGGGCGGCTGGACTTCGCGGCACGGGTCGCCATCCCTCCGTACAGAAAATGACATAAACGTATATTGAGCGACACAGCCGGGCTTCGCCTGTTACGACGGAAAAGCGCGTGTCGTTGGGAGCATGGCGGGCGTGATCCACACCACTGCTCGCCGGTCGGCGCGGGCTCGCCTGCTCACCCGGTTGCGTGACCGGTCGCCCGGACTGTCCGGGGGCCTGCTCGGCGGCGCCCTGGCGGCCGGGCTGGGGCTCGCCGCGTTCGCCGTGCTCGTGATGCTGCTGTGGATCAGTTCGCCCTACCCCGACAGCGGCCCGAACGGTGCCCTGCACACCGCGGCGGCGCTGTGGCTGCTCGCGCACGGGGCCGAACTGGTCCGCACCGACACCCTCTCCGGGGTCCCGGCCCCCATGGGCCTGCCCCCGCTGCTGCTGCTGACCCTGCCCGTGTGGCTGCTGCACCGGGCGGCCCGGGACGCCACCGACGGGGGCGTGGAGGGTGACGCCCCGCTCGTGCCCGGCCGGACGGCGTGGTCGGGCGTCGTCCTCGGCTACCTCGCCGTGGCCGCGCCCGCCGCCGTGTACGCCGGCGGTGGCGGACTGCGGCCGTCGTGGGGGTCGGTGGGTGTGGCCGTGCCCCTCGTCGCGGTGGTGGCGGCGGGCGCGGGCGTGTGGTCCGCCTACGGCAGCCCGAGCGGGCCGCC
>NZ_JAAGMD010000269.1 GCF_010548465.1 Streptomyces sp. SID14436
CCCTGAACTTCCTGGAGGAACTCGAGGCCGAGGACATCGCCGCCGACACCCTCACCCGCCGCGCGGTGCGCCCCGACGCCGTGCGCCTGATGACCGCGCACCGCTCCAAGGGCCTGGAGTGGCGCCTGGTCGTCCTCGCCGGGGTCCAGGAGGGCCTGTGGCCCGACCTGCGCCGCCGGGGATCCCTGCTGGAGGCCGACCGCATCGGCCGCGACGGCCTCGCCGAGCCCCTCACCCCGGGCGCCCTGCTCACGGAGGAACGGCGCCTGTTCTACGTGGCCGCCACCCGCGCGCGGGAGCGTCTCGTCGTCACCGCAGTGAAGGCTCCCGCGGACGACGGGGACCAGCCCTCCCGCTTCCTGACCGAACTCGGTGTCGAACCCAAGGACGTCACCGGGCGCCCGCGCCGCCCCCTGTCCGTGGCCGCGCTGGTCGCCGAGCTGCGCGCCACCACCGTCGACCCCCGGGTCTCGGCCGGCCTGCGGGAGGCCGCCGCCCACCGGCTGGCCAGGCTGGCCGCCCTCGCCGACGAGGACGGCCGTCCCCTGGTGCCGTCCGCGCACCCCTACCGCTGGTGGGGCATGTTCGAACCCACCGAGTCCAAGGTGCCGCTGCGCCACCGCGACCAGCCCGTCGTGCTCTCCGGCAGCGCCCTCGACCAGCTCGCCCACACCTGCGCGCTGCAATGGTTCCTGGGCCGCGAGGTCAAGGCCGACGCCCCCGCGACCGCCGCCCAGGGCTTCGGCAACGTGGTCCACGTGCTGGCCGACGAGGTCGCCTCCGGACACACCCCGGCGGATCTCGCCGTGCTCATGGAGCGCCTCGACTCCGTGTGGAACGCGCTCGCCTTCGACGCCCCCTGGAAGTCGGCCCAGGAGAAGGAGAACGCGCGCGCCGCACTGGAACGCTTCCTCCGCTGGCACGTCATGGACCGCACCGGCCGCACCCCGGTGGCCAGCGAGCACGACTTCGACGTCACCCTCGAAGCCGGCGACTACGAGGTCCGCATCCGCGGCCAGATGGACCGCGTCGAGGCCGACGGCGACGGGCGCGCGTACGTCGTCGACTTCAAGACCGGCAAGCAGGCGCCCACCGCCAAGGAGGTGGAACGCCACCCCCAGCTGGCCGTCTACCAGCTCGCCGTGCGCGAGGGCGCCGTCGACGAGGTCTTCGACGGGGTGCGGCCCGAGCCGGGTGGCGCGGAACTGGTCCACCTGCGCCAGGGTGCCGCCCGCCGGGACGGCGGGGAGACCCTGCCCAAGGTGCAGGCGCAGGAGCCGCTGGAGGGGGAGTGGGTCGGCGACCTGCTGGCCACCGCAGCCGGGAAGGTCCTCGACGAGCGGTTCACCCCCAGCACCGGCCAGCACTGCACGCACTGCGCCTTCCGCGCGTCGTGCAGCGCCCGGCCGGAGGGACGGCACGTCGTGGAGTGAGCCGGCCTCGGGCCCGTCGGATGAGCCGGGGCCGCGCGGAGCCCGCCGGGCCTGCCGGGGCCCCGCCCGACAGGCGTCCGTCCTCCGCCGGACGGCCGGGACACCTATCGACCGGCGTCCGTCCTCCCCTGGCTGGCCGCGGGCGCCGCGCGACCGGTCAACCCCGCCGGGCCAAGGCGCTCCACCGAACCGGTGTGACCCGTTGCACCACCCGCCCCGACCTGCGCATTCGCCCCCGCCCGGGGCCGCGTGGGCGTTCGCTGTCAGTGGCCGCCGCTAGCCTCTGCGTGTGCCCGCTCGTATCACCGATCCCGAACAGCTCAAGGAACTCCTCGGCATCCCCTTCACGCCGGAGCAGACGGCTTGCATCACCGCGCCGCCCGCCCCGCAGGTGATCGTGGCCGGAGCCGGATCGGGCAAGACGACGGTGATGGCGGCGCGCGTGGTCTGGCTGGTGGGCACCGGCCAGGTCGCTCCCGAGCAGGTGCTCGGTCTCACCTTCACCAACAAGGCGGCCGGTGAACTCGCCGAGCGCGTCCGCAAGGCGCTGATCAAGGCCGGTGTCACCGACCCCGACCACCTCGACCCGGACAACCCGCCGGGCGAACCGGTCATCTCCACCTACCACGCCTTCGCCGGACGGCTGCTCACCGACCACGGCCTGCGCCTCGGCCTCGAACCAACCTCCCGCCTGCTCGCCGACGCCACCCGCTACCAGCTCGCCGCGCGCGTCCTGCGCGAGGCCCCCGGCCCCTACCCGGCCCTCACCCGCTCCTTCGCCGACCTGGTCGCCGACCTCCTCGCCCTCGACGGAGAACTCTCCGAGCACCTCGTCCGGCCCGAGGACCTGCGCGCCCACGACACGGACCTGCTGCGCGCCCTGGAGAACACCAAGCTCAGCAACGCCGACCTGCGCAAGATCCCCGAGGCCGCCGCCGCCCGCCGCGAGCTGGCCGACCTCGTCCTGCGCTACCGGGCCGCCAAACGCGAACGCGACCTGCTCGACTTCGGCGACCAGATCGCGCTGTCCGCCCGGCTCGCGACGGTCCCCGACGTGGGCCGCGCGCTGCGGGAGGAGTTCCGCGTCGTCCTCCTCGACGAGTACCAGGACACCTCCGTCGCCCAGCGCGTGCTGCTGGCCGGCCTCTTCGGCGACGGCACCGGCCATCCGGTGACCGCCGTCGGCGACCCCTGCCAGGCGATCTACGGCTGGCGCGGCGCCTCCGTCGCCAACCTCGACGACTTCCCCGAGCACTTCGCCCGCGCCGACGGCCGGCCCGCCACCCGCCAGTCGCTCAGCGAGAACCGCCGCAGCGGCGGCCGCCTGCTCGACCTCGCCAACGGACTGGCCACACCCCTGCGGGCGATGCACGCCGGCGTCGAAGCCCTCCGTCCGGCCCCCGGCGCCGAGCACGACGGCACCGTGCGCTGCGCGCTGCTGCCCACCCACGCCGAGGAGATCGACTGGATCGCCGACTCCCTCGCCCACCTCGTCCGCACCGGCACCGCCCCCGGAGAGATCGCGGTCCTGTGCCGCACGGCCGCCGACTTCGCCGAGATCCAGGGCGCCCTCGTCGCCCGTGACGTCCCCGTCGAGGTCGTCGGCCTGTCCGGGCTGCTGCACCTCCCCGAGATCGCCGACCTGGTCGCCGTCTGCGAGGTCCTCCAGGACCCCGGCGCCAACGCCTCCCTCGTGCGGCTGCTGACCGGGCCGCGCTGGCGCATCGGCCCCCGCGACCTCGCCCTGCTCGGCCGCCGCGCCCGGCTCCTGGTCACCCACGCGCCCGTCGCCGACGACGACCCCGACCGCCGGCTCGCGGAGGCCGTCGAAGGCGTCGACCCGTCCGAGGTGATCTCCCTGGCCGACGCCCTCGACACGTTCCTGGAAACCCCGCTGGACGGACACGGCGACGACGACGGCCTGCCCTTCTCACCCGACGCGCGCGTGCGCTTCGCCCGCCTGGCCACCGAGCTGCGCGACCTGCGGCGCTCGCTCGCCGACCCCCTCATGGACGTGCTGCACCGCGTCCTCGCCGTCACCGGCCTGGAGGTCGAGCTGTCGGCGTCCCCGCACGCCCTCGCCGCCCGCCGCCGCGAGACCCTCTCCAACTTCCTCGACATCGCCGCCTCCTTCGCCGCCGGCGACGGCGAGGCCACCCTGCTGGCCTTCCTGGGCTTCCTGCGCACCGCCGCCCAGTACGAGAAGGGCCTCGACAACGCGCTCCCCGGCGGTGAGAACACCGTCAAGGTGCTCACCGCCCACAAGTCCAAGGGGCTGGAGTGGGACGTCGTGGCCGTCCCCGGCCTCGTCAGAGGCACCTTCCCCAGCAGCCAGGGACGCGAGAAGTGGACAGCCCAGGGCAAGGTGCTCCCACACGCGCTGCGCGGCGACGCCGCGACCCTGCCCGACCTCACCTCCTTCGACGCGCGGGGCCTGAAGTCCTTCCACGAGGCCATGAAGGACCACCAGCACACCGAGGAACTCCGCCTCGGCTACGTCACCCTCACCCGTCCCCGCTCCCTGCTCCTCGGCTCGGGCCACTGGTGGGGACCCAGCCAGAAGAAGCCGCGCGGCCCGTCCGAGTTCCTGCTCGCCCTGTACGAGCACTGCGCCGCCGGACACGGCGAGATCGAGGCATGGGCGGACGAGCCCGCCGAGGACGAGGAGAACCCCGCCCTCCACCGGTCCGACGACGACCAGGTGTGGCCGCTGCCCCTCGACAGCGGTGCCCTCGCCCGGCGCCGCGCGGCCGCCGACATCGTCCTCGCCCATCTCGACGCCCTCGCCACCGGTGAGTACGGCACGGCCCCGGCCGCACCCGGCCCGACGGACACCTACGACGACCCCGACTGGCCGCCGCCTCCCGACGACGAACCCTTCCTCGCCGAGGCCCCCTTCCCCGACGAGGACCCCTTCACCGACGCCCTGTTCCCCGACGACGAGGCGTTCCCCGAGGACGCTCCCTTCCTCGAGGACGACGCCTTCTCCGACGGAAGCGGCACCGGCGGCGGAGCGGACGGTGCGGAGGGCCTCCCCGCCGAAGCCGCCTTCCCCGACGCCCCGTCCCCGGACGGTCAGCCGGGCGAGACCCCGAACCCGAACCGGGAGCCGAACCGGGACCCGAACCCGAACCGGCACCTGAACCCGAACCGGGAGCCGAACCCGAACCGGGAGCCGAGCCGGGACCCGAACCCGGACCCGAACCCGAACCCGAACTGGGACCGCGAACCCGGCCCGCATGCCGGGTTCCCGCACCCGGACCCGGACGGCGACCCCGGCCCGCATGCCGGCCCGTCCGCACGGCCCACCGTCCCGCACCAGGCGACCGGCCCCGGCCCCGGCCCCGGAGCCCCGCAGGCCCGCCCCACGGCCGGAACCGCGCCCCACCACCCCGGCCGGATGCCCCGCCTCACCCCCGAGGAGGCCCGCACCGTCGCCTCCTGGGACCGCGACCTCGACGCACTCACCGGAGAACTGCTGCGCGCCCGCGACCGCGTCACCGACGTCGTCCTGCCCCCCTCGCTCACCGCCTCCGAGGTGCAGCGCCTGGCGGCCGACCCGGACGGCTTCGCCCGCGAACTCGCCCGGCCCATGCCCCGCCCGCCGCAGCCGGCCGCCCGCCGCGGCACCCGCTTCCACGCCTGGGTCGAGTCCCGCTTCGAAGCCCTCACCCTGCCCCTGCTCGAACCCGACGACCTGCCGGGCGACGACGCCGAGATCGCCGACGAACACGACCTGCAGGCCCTCAAGGACGCCTTCGAGCGCACCGAGTACGCCCAGCGCACCCCGTACCGCGTGGAGGCGCCCTTCCAGCTGACGATCGCCGGCCGCGTCGTCCGCGGCCGCATCGACGCCGTCTACCGGCACGACGACGGCGACCGGGTGACCTACGAGATCGTCGACTGGAAGACCGGCCGCAGCCGCACCGCCGACCCGCTCCAGCTCGCCGTGTACCGCCTGGCCTGGGCCGAGCAGCAGGGCGTCCCCCCGGAATCCGTCAGCGCCGCCTTCCTGTACGTGCGCACCGGCGAGGTCGTCCGCCCCGACCCCCTCCCCGGCCGCGCCGCACTGGAACGGCTCCTCGGCGCGGACCCGTCCGGTGAGATACCGCACTCCGAGGAGGCCGGCGCGGGCCGTTAGGCTCGTGACCATGAGCCAGCCCGTTGACAGTGCCGTCGACGCCGTCCGTACCTACATCGAGGATCACCGCGCCGCCTTCCTCGACGACCTCGCCGAGTGGCTGCGCATCCCGTCCGTGTCGGCCCAGCCCGACCACGCGCCGGACGTGCACCGCAGCGCCGCCTGGCTCGCCGACGCACTCCGGCGCACCGGCTTCCCGGTCACCGAGATCTGGCAGACCCCGGGCGCCCCCGCCGTCTACGCCGAGTGGCCCTCCGACGACCCCGACGCCCCCACGGTCCTCGTCTACGGCCACCACGACGTGCAGCCCGCCGCCCGCGAGGACGGCTGGGACAGCGAGCCCTTCGAGCCCGTCGTCCGCGGCGACCGCCTGTACGCGCGCGGCGCCGCCGACGACAAGGGCCAGGTCTTCTTCCACACGCTCGGTGTCCGCGCCCACCTCGCCGTCACCGGCCGCACCAGCCCCGCCGTGACCCTCAAACTGCTCGTCGAGGGGGAGGAGGAGTCCGGTTCCCCGCACTTCCGGGCCCTCGTCGAGGAACACGCCGACCGGCTCGCCGCCGACGCCGTGATCGTCTCCGACACCGGCATGTGGGCCGAGGACACCCCGACCGTGTGCACCGGGATGCGCGGCCTCGCCGAGTGCGAGATCCGGCTGCACGGACCCGGCCAGGACATCCACTCCGGCTCCTTCGGCGGCGCGGTCCCCAACCCGGCCACCGCCGTGGCCCGCCTGGTCGCCGCCCTGCACGACGAGCACGCGCGCGTCGCGGTCCCCGGCTTCTACGACGGCGTCACCGAGCTCACCGACCGCGAGCGGGAACTCTTCGCCGAGCTCCCCTTCGACGAGCAGCGGTGGCTGGACACCGCCAAGTCCCACGCCACCCACGGCGAGGCCGGCTACACCACCCTCGAACGCGTCTGGGCCCGCCCCACCGCCGAGGTCAACGGCATCGGCGGCGGCTACCAGGGCGCCGGCAGCAAGACGATCATCCCGTCGTCGGCGATGGTCAAGCTGTCGTTCCGGCTCGTCGCCGGGCAGGACCCCGACCACATCGAGAAGGCCGTCCGCCACTGGGTGGCCGACCAACTGCCCGACGGCATCCGCGGTGAGGTCGTCTTCCGCCCCGCCACCCGGCCCTGCCTCACCCCGCTCGACCACCCGGCCCTGCGGTCCGTCGTCCGGTCCATGGAACGCGCCTTCGGCCGACCGGTGCGCTACACACGCGAGGGCGGCTCCGGCCCCGCCGCCGACCTCCAGGACGTCCTCGGCGCGCCCGTGCTCTTCCTCGGCATCTCCGTACCGTCCGACGGCTGGCACGCGCCCAACGAGAAGGTCGAGATCGACCTGCTCCTCAAGGGCGTCGAGACCACCGCGTACCTGTGGGGCGACCTGGCCGGACAGCGGCGGCACGTCCCCTGACCCCGTCGAGCCGTCCGGTCCGGCCGCCCGCGCGGGGCACACTGGAAGGACCCCGCCGCCGTGTGCCGCCGGACCGGTCGCCGCCCGCCGCACGTCCCGCACGACCACCCGCGACCCAATCCGTTCCACCGGGGGAGTTGGAAGCACCCGTGACCACCTGGACCGACCACACCGCCGACCGCCCCGTCTCGCTCACCGCCCCGAACGGCATCGACCGCGCCGCCCACCACCGCCTCGACGAGGCATGGCTCGCGGCGGCGTGGAGCCACCCCTCCACCCGCTGCTTCGTGGTCTCCGGCGGCCAGGTCCTCATCGACGAGACGGCGGACGGCCGGACCGAGATCGTCATGACGCCCTCCTTCGAGGCCCCGCTCACCGAGGCCCACCGCTACTTCCTGGGCATCGACCAGGACGGCGTCAGCTACTTCGCCCTGCAGAAGGACTCCCTGCCCGGCCGCATGGACGACTCCGCCCGCCCCGCCGGGCTGCGCGAGGCCGGCCTCCTGCTGTCCCCGCGGGACGCCGGACTCATGGTGCACGCCGTCGCCCTGGAGAACTGGCAGCGCCTGCACCGCTTCTGCTCCCGCTGCGGCGAACGCACCGTCATCGCCGCCGCCGGCCACATCCGGCGCTGCCCCGCCTGCGGTGCCGAGCACTACCCGCGCACCGACCCCGCAGTGATCATGGCCGTGGTCGACGAGCACGACCGCATCCTCCTCGGCCGCCAGGTCCACTGGCCGGAGGGCCGCTTCTCGACGCTGGCCGGGTTCGTCGAGCCCGGCGAGTCCATCGAGCAGTCGGTGCGCCGCGAGGTCCACGAGGAGGTCGGCATCGACGTCGGCGAGGTCGAGTACCTCGCCAGCCAGCCCTGGCCCTTCCCGTCCAGCCTCATGCTCGGCTTCGTCGCCCGCGCCACCTCGACCACGATCCAGGTCGACGGCGACGAGATCCACGAGGCCCGCTGGTTCTCCCGCGACGAACTCGACGCCGCCTTCACCTCCGGAGAGGTCCTGCCGCCCTACGGCATCTCCATCGCGGCCCGCCTGATCGAACGCTGGTACGGCAAGCCCCTCCCCACCCGCACCGCCTTCTGAAGGGCCCGCCCCACGCAAAGGGGTGGCCGCCCCGACAGGGACGACCACCCCACAGCTGTGCGGGCCGCTCAGGCGCCGATCTTCTGCTTCACCTGCGCCAGCGACGGGTTGGTGAGCGTGGAACCGTCCGGGAACAATACGGTCCACGGTCTGTAGGCTTCCCTCCTGGTGGCCAGGGGGGCCGCCCCTGTAACGGGGAGGGGCAAGGGTGAGCGAGAAGCCCAGGGCGCTTGGCGTGGTCCGTCTGTCTGTAGGCAACGAGAACCAGACCGGCGAGGAAACGCAGCGGACCCGCATCAGCAAGCGGGCCGACGCGGAGGAAATGGAGCTGGTCGACTTTGCGGTCGACATCGACGTGTCGGCGTCCATCTCGCCGTGGGTGCGTCCGTCCCTGGGGGACTGGCTCAACAACAAGAAGGATCAGTTCGACCACATCATCATCCTGAAGATCGACCGCATCGCACGGTCGGTCCGCCACCTCTCGGACATCATCGAGTGGTGCGAGGCGAACGGTAAGGGCCTCATCTCCTGCGAGGAGGGATTCGACCTCTCGAAGCCGTGGGGCAAGACCATCGCCAAGATCCTGGCCGTGGTGGCAGAGGCCGAGCTGGACGCCATCAAGGCCCGCAACAAGGCTTCCCGGGAGACCATGCGGAAGACCGGCCGGTGGCCGGGTGGCCTTGTCCCGTTCGGGCGCCGAGCGGTGAAGGGCGACGCGGGCTTCACCCTGGAACTCGCCCCCGAGTACGGCCCGACACTGATCGAGATGATCCGACGCTTCATCGAGAAGCCGAGCTTCTCGGCCGTCGCCGACTGGTTGAACGGCCTCGCATCTACGGCGGTGGTTGCCGGGGGCGGGCCTTGGTCCCGTCGCTGCGGTCTCCCCGGGGCACACAAAACCCCCGATCAGCCTCAGGCCGGTCGGGGGCTGCGTCTCGCAAGGGTCAGACGCCGAGCGCCTGCTTCACCTGGGCAAGGCTCGGGTTCGTCATCACGACCTCAGTGCCACCATTGGAGGGAATTACCTGAACGGTCGGCACCGTCTGGTTGCCCCCGTTCGCCTTCTCGACGAACGCGGCCGAGTCCGGGTCCTGCTCGATGTTGATCTCGGTGTACGCGATGCCCTCGCGGTCCATCTGGCTCTTCAGCCGACGGCAGTAGCCGCACCACGTGGTGCTGTACATCGTCACAGTGCCCGGCATGTCGTTTCGCTCTCCTTCGGCGGCTCGGGGAAGTCCTCGTCCAGGGAACGTACGCCCCCGCGCCGCCATTCCCGGCGGGCGGGGGCCCCACCGGCGGCGGGGAGTGATCTCCGCCGCACCCGCGCGTGACGCCTGCGCACGGCCCACCCCGTCAACGTGCGGCGTTCATACGACTGCGAGGGTCCGCCTGTGGACAACCGGCTCACCCGTCGCCGGCGACCTGGCAGCATGGCGGTGTGACAGCAGCAACGCACTCCCCCCTCTTCCCGCAGGTACCGGACTCGGCCGACGCGGTGCTCGAAGG
Source organism: Streptomyces sp. SID14436 (assembly GCF_010548465.1). Taxonomy (GTDB): domain Bacteria; phylum Actinomycetota; class Actinomycetes; order Streptomycetales; family Streptomycetaceae; genus Streptomyces. The sequence goes on from NZ_JAAGMD010000269.1 coordinate 9,598, forward strand.
GCTCGACCCCGAGCAGCGCGAGGTGGCCACCTCGCTGCACGGCCCGGTGTGCGTGCTGGCCGGCGCCGGTACCGGCAAGACGAGGGCGATCACCCACCGCATCGCCTACGGGGTGCGGGCCGGCATCCTCCAGCCGTCCAGCGTGCTCGCCGTCACCTTCACCAACCGCGCCGCCGGGGAGATGCGCGGCCGGCTCCGGCAGCTCGGCGCGGTGGGTGTCCAGGCCCGCACGTTCCACTCGGCGGCCCTGCGGCAGCTCCAGTACTTCTGGCCGAAAGCCATCGGTGGCTCGCTGCCCCGGCTCGTCGACCGCAAGGCCCAGCTGGTCGCCGACGCGGCCGCCGCCTGCCGCATCCGGCTCGACCGGGGCGAGCTGCGGGACGTCACCGCGGAGATCGAGTGGGCGAAGGTCACCCAGACCGTCCCCGCCGACTATCCGCTCGCGGCCGCGAAGAGCGCACGCGAGGCGCCGCGCGACCCGGCCGAGGTCGCCCAGCTGTACGCCGCCTACGAGGAGCTCAAGCGGGAGCGCGTCGTCATCGACTTCGAGGACGTGCTGCTGCTCACCGTCGCGGTGCTCCAGGACCGGCACGACGTGGCGGAACAGGTCCGCGCCCAGTACCAGCACTTCGTCGTCGACGAGTACCAGGACGTCAGTCCGCTCCAGCAGCGGCTGCTGGAACTGTGGCTCGGCGACCGGGACAGCCTGTGCGTGGTCGGGGACGCCAGCCAGACCATCTACTCGTTCACGGGTGCGACGCCGGACCACCTCCTCGACTTCCGTACCCGGCACCCCGGAGCCACGGTCGTCAAGCTGGTGCGCGACTACCGCTCCACCCCGCAGGTCGTCCGGCTCGCCAACGGTCTGCTCGCCCAGGCGAGCGGCCGGGCCGCCGACCACCGGCTGGAACTGATCTCCCAGCGGGCCGGGGGACCGGAGCCGGTCTTCGCCGAGTACGCCGACGAGCCCGCCGAGGCGGAGGGGACCGCGCGCCGGGTCCGGGAGCTGATGGACGCCGGGGTCCCGGCGAGCGAGATCGCCGTCCTGTTCCGCACCAACGCCCAGTCCGAGACCTACGAGCAGGCCCTCGCCGACGCCGGGGTGCCCTACCAGCTCCGGGGCGCGGAACGTTTCTTCGACCGTCCCGAGGTGCGCAGGGCGATCGTCGCGCTGCGCGCCGCGGCCCGCTTCGGGGGGAACGACGCGCTGCTCGACGACGCGCCCGACCTTCCGTCCCAGGTGCGTGCCGTGCTGTCGGGCGAGGGCTGGAGCGCGCAGCCGCCGGCCGGTTCGGGCGCGGTGCGCGAGCGCTGGGAATCGCTGGCCGCGCTGGTGCACCTCGCCCAGGACTTCGCGGCCGCGAGAGCGGGTGCCACGCTCGCCGACCTCGTCACCGAACTCGACGAGCGGGCCGGGGCGCAGCACGCCCCGACCGTGCAGGGCGTCACCCTCGCCTCCCTGCACTCGGCCAAGGGCCTGGAGTGGGACGCCGTGTTCCTGGTCGGTGTGGCCGAGGGCATGATGCCGATCACCTACGCACGCACCGACGAGCAGATCGAGGAGGAGCGCCGGCTGCTCTACGTCGGCGTCACCCGAGCCCGCGAGCGTCTCCACCTGTCCTGGGCGCTGTCCCGGTCCCCCGGGGGCCGCCCGAACCGGCGGCCCAGCCGTTTCCTGGACGGACTGCGTCCGGGGTCGGGCAGCGGCCCGGGCCGGGCGGGCGCGGGCGGGGCCGGAGGCGTGGAGCGCGGCGTACCGGGCGCGGCGGCGGG
>NZ_JAAGMD010000298.1 GCF_010548465.1 Streptomyces sp. SID14436
GACGTGCACGGTGAGGGTCCGCGTGCCGGCGGGCGTGAATCCGGCGTCCGCCAGCAGCCGCCCCCAGTCGGCGCCGCGGTGGGGCACCCGCTCGGCGTGCAGCCCCTCGCGCGCGGCGTGACAGCGTTCCTCCAGGCCGGGGCGGTCCGACGGCGCGCCCGGCGGCAGGAAGCGCGGGAAGCCCGCCAGTTCCACGACGGCGAACAGCCCACCGGGGGCGAGCGCGTCGTGGACCGCGCGCAGGGCGCGGCCGGGATCGGCCAGGTGGTGCATCGAGGCCGAGGCCCACACCAGGTCGGGTGTGCCGAGACCGGGCCAGTCGGGGGCGTCGAGGTCGGCCGGGATGACCTGGACGCGTTCCTCCAGGCCACGCTCGCGGGCCTTCGCCGTCAGCCGTTCGAGATGGCGGGGGGAGGCGTCGACGGCGGTGACCCGCGCGTCGGGGAAGCGGTCCAGGAGCGCGAAGGTCCCGGCCCCCGTTCCGCAGCCCAGGTCCACGACGCGGCGCGGTGGTGCCTGGAGCGGCAGCCATGCGGTGATGCCGGCGAGGTGATCGGCGAGGACCTCGGCGTCCAGGTCGAGGATCTCGGCGTGGCCGTCGGAGTCGTGGGGGTGCCGGGGGTCGCCGGAGTGGGCCGGGTGCGGTGCGGGACGGGTCATACGGCGACGCTAGACCGGCCCTGCGTCGACGGCACGCCATCTTGCCGACTGCGCAAGAAGGTCGCCCGGCGGGCTGCCGCGGGCGCAACGCGTGTCCCGCGGACGGGGGAGCGGGGCGTGTCCGGGTCAGGCCGTGTCCGGCCCCCGGGCCGGACGGCCGTCGGCGTCCCGCTGGTGTCCCCGCCGGGCGTCCCGGTCGAAGATGCCCAGGATCTCGCAGGGGCCCCCTTCGGCGCCGATCGCGTGCGGCAGCATCGTCGGGAACTCCGCGGCCTGGTTCGTCTCGATGCGCAGCCGGCGGTGCCCGAGCATCAGGACGGCCGTCCCGGACAGCACCACCAGCCACTCCCGCCCGGGGTGCGCGCGCATCCGTGCGGGGTTGTCGGGTGGCGGCTCGGTCATGCGCTGACGCACCACCGTGATGCCGGGGTCGCCCTTGACCGGCCAGCGCATGAGCCCGTGGACGCTGTCGATCATCGGACTCACCACGACGTCGTCGGAGGCGGTCTCGACGAGCTGGTCGAGCGTGGTGTCCAGGGCGCGGGCGAGGGTCACGAGGCTGTCCAGCGCCAGCCGCCGCTGACCGTTCTCGATGCGGCTGAGCGTGGACTGGCTGAGCCGGGCCCGCGTGGCCAGTTCCTCCAGCGACCAGCCCTGCGCCACCCGCAGGGCGCGGATCCGCTTGCGCACCAGGCTGTCCAGGTCGTCATCGTCTTGCGGCATGGGCAACAGCGTATGCCCTCCGTGCAAGGTCGGCCTGGCGTCGTCCAGCGGTGAGACAGCGGTAAAGGCAGGCTGACCCGGACGGGTCGCCCGCTTCGGACGCCCCCCGCCTGCGGAGCGTCCGCCTCCGTCGCGGACCGGGCCCCCTACCGTCGGCGACCCGCCGCGACCCCGCCGGAGTGCAGGCGGTAGCGGGCGCCGTCGCCGATCCGGCGGATGTGCCGGCGGGTGTGACCGAGCGTGCGGGAGAGATCGGCGATGAGCGTCATGGAGGCCCCGAAGTCCACGGGCCGGTCGGGTGAGGGAGCCCGCCACCCGTCGGGATACTCGTCGGCGACCGCACGGCAGGTGGCGACCAGGTGGGTCATCAGCCGGTGGAACTCGGCGGTCTCGGCACGGGTGAAGTGCTCCGGGCGCAGGGCGGGCGGTGTGGTCAACGGTTCCCTCTTCGGTCGCCGTGCGCTCCCGCGGCCCAGGGGCGGGTCGGCCGGGCGCGCACGTGCGGGTCGTGTGCCGCCGTGGCCGGTTCACTGCCGGGCGGGCCGTGGCGGTCCGTGGGCGAGGGGTACCGGGATGCCGCCCCCCGTGCGGCACCCCGGCGTCCCCCGTGTGATCTGCGGCGTCCCGCGGCACGGGGGGAGTGCCCCGCTGACCGCAGACCCGTCGGCGGCTCGCCCGCCACGCCTCGCGGCGCGGCGTCCGAAGACGGCGAGCGGCCCGGGACCGCCCGCCCCCGGCATGTGGACGAGCGGTTCCGCTGAGCGAGATGGTGCTACGGGACATGACGACGTGTCAACGATCGTTTTCGGCTACGCAAGCATCGTTGATTGCGCCGCCCAAGTGCTGCCCAAGTGCTGCCCGGGTGTCGCCCGAGCGCTGTCCGGACGCCGCCCGAGGCCCGCCCGAGGAGGTCCGCCTGAATGCCGCGCGGGTGCCGCGGCGGCGCATCCCCGGCCGTGCGTTCTCCGGCCCCCTGGGGTGACGGGCGGTCAGGAGGCGCCGGGCGGATCCGGACAACGATCGACCGCCCCGCCTCAACGATCGTTGTTGCCGAACGACCGTGTCGCGTATGGTCGTTGCGCACACACCAGCCGTCGTCCCCGAACACCCGGAGTGCACAGGTGGCCTCACCCCATCCTCTCTCCGAGACACTGCGGCGCCTCGACGAGGTCGTCCAGCAGAAGGGGCTCTCGCCGGACCTGCTGAACGTGACCGAGCTGGCCGCCGGCACGGCCCTGCCGGAGTCCACCGTCCGCACCCTGCTGCAAGGCGGCTCACCACCCGACGAGTCCGTCAACGACCGGGTCCGGGCGAGGATCGCCGCGCTCGCCCGCGCCGAGATGGCGTCCACGGGCAAGCGCATGTCGGACCTGGCCGCGGACATCTCCCGGCAGCTGGGGGTCTCCGAGTACTGGGCCCGCCAGATCTGCGACGGCAAGAAGGTGCCCAGCGTCGAACTCCTGCACGGACTCGTCGACTACTTCGGCGTGGACGGCGGGGAGGCGTTCTTCACGGCACCGGCCGCCGAAGCCCTCAACCACGCCCTGCTGCCGCTCCTGCGCAAGCTGGAGAGCCCGGAGAACGACCCGGTGCTGGCCCTGATGGACCGCTACGGCGTGCGCTCCACCGACCTGCGCATGCACGGCTCCCTGACCCGCGAGCAGTTGGAGCGTCTCCTGGAGGGCGTCCTGCGGTCCGTCGTGCCTCCCGAAGGGGGCCGGCAGAGTTGAGCACCAAGGCGATGAAGTCCCTGCTGACCGAGCTGGGCCGGCACGCCGCGGACTCGGTCCGGCGGCCCGCCGAGCCGCGGGAGGTGATGGAGGCGTTCTGTTCCGCCATGACCGCGCGGACCGGCCGGCCCATCCGTCTCGTCTTCCGGTCCTTCCCGCCCGACATCCCCGTCTCCGGCATGCGCCTGGACTGCGGCGACCACTCCATCATCGTCGTCGAGGAACACATGGTCCCCGAGGCGCAGTTGGTGATACTCGGCCACGAACTCTGGCACGAGGAGCAGGGCGACGGAGGCCACCGGGCCGCCGGTGTGCCCGCCGCGGCCCGCACCCTGGCCCCCGGCGGCGCACCCGAGGCGGTCGACGCGGCCGTGCGGCAGATCCTCACCTCGCAGGACGTCCCGCGCGAGGCCGTGCTGACCGTCGCCGCCCGCACCGGATCCGTCGAGGACTGCGAAGTGAAGGCGGAGACTTTCGGCCTGCTCTTCGGCCGCGAGGTCCGCTCCTGGATGAAGGGCCGCTACGCGGAAGGCCCGCTCAGCCAGTCGACCGTGGAAGGCCGCATCAACGTGTCGCTCACCAGCCGGAGCGGCCGCATCCTCTCATGACGTCCTTCCACGTTCCGTACGCGGTCCCCACCGTCCTGCTGGCCCTCGCGTTCTTCCTGAAGCTGCCGACGTTCGTCCGGGCCTGGCGGGACCCCGAGATCCGGGCCACCACCCTGCTGCTGTTCTGGGCCACCGCCGCGCTCGTGGTCATCATCCCCGTCAACATCCAGCGCCTCAACGAGATGACGGGCATCCCCAACTTCGCGGCCCCCTGGGCCTATTCGTTCCTCACCGCCTCCTGCGCCACCGGCCTGACCATGATCATGCGCTGGCGGGAGGAACCGTCCGGGCGGCGGCGCAGAAGGCTGCGGCGCATCCACGCGGCCTACGCGGCGACCATCGTCGCCCTGTGGGTGACCTTCGCCCTCGCCGACGTGCCCCGGACCCGCATCTACGACCTCGACACCTACTACGCCACCACCCCGTGGATGCGCGAGCACATCCTGCTCTACCTCCTCGCGCACCTCACGTCCTGCCTCACCGCCGCCTACATGCTGTGGAAGTGGTTCAAGGAGGTGGGCAACCCCTGGCTCAAGACGGGCATCGTTTTCCTCCAGGCCGGATTCGCCCTCGGGCTGGTCTTCGACGTGGCGAAGCTGACCGCCGTCGCCGCCCGCTGGTGCGGCGTCGACTGGGACTGGCTGAGCACGAAGGCCGCACCTCCGTTCGCCCTCATGGAGGCGGTCCTCGCCGCCATCGGCTTCATCGTCCCGCAGGCCGGGCCCGCCCTGAAACGGTGGGGACGCGACCAGAGCGAGTACCTGAGGCTGCGCGCCCTGTCGCGAGCGGTGCGCGTCCTCGCGCCGGCGGCGCCCGCCCGGTTCGGCCTGTGGGTCCCGCTGGACCTGCGCGTGCTGCAACGCCAGCAGCGCATCCACGACGCGCTGCGCCTGCTCGCCCCCTACTTCGACGCCGGCCTGTACCGGGCCGTGTACGCCGAGGCGGCCCGCACCCGGCCCGAGGCGAAGGCACGCGCCACCGCGGGCGCCGTCGCCCTGCGCGAGGCGATCGACGCCTACCGCGACGGAACACCCGCGCGCACCACGGGACAGCCGTCCCGGGTCAGCTCCGCCGTCACCGACCATCTGGGCGCCATCTCCGTCGCCCTGCACCGCCCCCGCTCACTCGACAGCATCCGCCGACGGGTGACCACCACAGAAAGCCCGAAGGCCCATGCCTGACCGCGTCACCCCCCGGCGGCCCACCGCCGTGGTCATCGGAGCCAGCGCCGCCGGACTGTTCGCCGCCGCGGCACTCACCGAGTTCGCCGACGTCGTGGTCGTCGAACGCGACCACCTCCCCGACGGCCCCGAACCCCGGCGCGGAGTGCCCCAGGCCCGGCACGCGCACCTCGTGTGGAGCGGCGGTGTCCGCGCCTTCGACGAACTGCTGCCCGGCCTCACCGACGCCGTCGTCGCCCGCGGCGGCCGCATGGCCCGCATCATGGGCGACATGGTCTCCCGCGCCCCCAACGAGGTGTGGTTCCGGCGTTTCCTGTCCACCCACCACCGCAACGCGGTCTGCTCCCGCGACCTGCTCGACGCGGTCCTGCGCGACCGCGTCCTCGGCGACCCGCGGATCACCCTCCGCCAGGGCACCACGGCCCTGTCCCTGGCCGGCGACGCCACCCGCGTCACCGGCCTGCGCGTGCGCGGCGGGGACGGCACGGAGGAGACCCTGGACGCCGCCCTCGTCGTCGACGCCTCCGGCCGCGGGTCCCGCGCGGCGACCTGGCTGACCGGCCTCGGACTGCCCCGGGTCGCGGAACGCGACGTCAACGCCGGAGTCACCTACGCCACCCGCATCTACCGGGCCCCGGAGCGCGCGGGTGACACCTTCCCGCTGGTCAACGTGCAGGCCAACCCGGCGAAGGCGCCCGGCCGCGGCGGCATCGTCCTGCCCATCGAGGACGGCCGCTGGCTCGTCACCCTCGGCGGCACCCGAGGCGGGGAACCCACCGCCGACCCGGACGCCTTCGCCCGCTACGCCCTCGCCCTCGACGACCCGGTCATCGGCGAACTCATCGAGCACGCCGAACCCCTCACCGACGTCTTCACCACCCGCAGCACGGCCAACCACCGCCGCTACTACGAGAAGATGAAGCGCTGGCCCGACGGCTTCACCGTGCTCGGCGACGCCGTCGCCGCCTACAACCCGGTCTACGGGCACGGCCTGACCGTCGCCGCCCAGGGCGCCCTCGCCGTCCGCGACACCCTGCGCTCCACCGGCCTCACCGCCCCCGGCACGGCACGCCGCCTCCAGCGCGCCGCGTCCCGCCCCGTCGCGGCCGCCTGGGACCTCGCGGTCGGCCAGGACGTCTTCTACCCCGGCGCCACCGACACCCCGCCCACGGCCGCCGAGCGGTTCCTCGCCCGCTTCGTCGACCGCGCCGTCGCCACCGGGGCCCGCAACCCGCGGGCGATGTCCGCCCTCCTGGACGTCATGAGCATGGAAAAACCGGCGACCCGTCTGTTCTCCCCGGACATGCTGATACCCATGCTGTTCGGCCCGAAGAAGCCCCACCTCGACCGGGCCCCCCTCACCGAGGCCGAACGCAAGGCCGCCCTCCCCTGACCGGGGACCGCCCCCCGCCCGCGCGGGCCCCCGCCCTGCGCGCGTCCGCGGCCGTCTCCAACCACCGCGGTACCGCACCCGGTTGACGCCGCTCCGGCCGAACCGGCGCTACGCTGCGGCGATGCGGAGCCGTCCCCTCGTCGTCGACAGTCTGATCGCGGCGGCGCTGACCGTGGTGGCCCTGCTCCTGGGCCCCGAAGCGGCGCGCCAGGGCCAGCAGCCCCTCGACGCCGCCGCCTACGCGCTGGTGCTGCTGACCCACCTGCCCCTGGTGTTCCGTGTCCGGGCCCCGGTCACCGTGTGCCTGCTCGTCCACGGCGTGTGGCTGGTGTACATCGGCGCCGGCTACTGGCCCGTGGTGTGCAGCTTCGGCCCCATGCTCGCCGTCTACACCGTGGCCTCGCTGCGCCCGGCACGGATCTCCCTGCCCTGCGCGGTCCTGATGGGCGCGGTCTGGATCTGCGCCGGCGCGGTGAACCACACCGACTCCTGGCCCTCCGTCCTCGGCCAGGCCGTCGTCTACCCGGCCGTGCTGTGGCGGTTCGGGGTGCTCGCGCTCCATTCGGCCCGGCTCACCCGGCAGTTGCGCAGGGAACAGGCCGAACGCGCCCGCCGCGAGGTGGCCGAGGAACGCGGCCGGATCGCCCGCGAACTGCACGACGTGGTCGCCCACCACATGTCCGTCATCTCCGTGCAGACCGGTCTCGCCCGCTTCGTCTTCGACACCGACCCGCGGACCGTGCGCGACGCACTCGACACCATCGACGCCGTCGGCAAGGAGGCGCTCGAAGAACTGCGCCGCATGCTGATGGTGCTGCGCACCACCGACGACGCCGCCCTCGCCGGCCCCATGCCCGGCCTCGCCGGCCTCGACGACATGGCCGAACGCATCCGCAGCGCCGGCGTCCCGGTCACCCTGACCGTCGAAGGACCGCGACGACCGCTCGCCCCCGGCATCGAGCTGTGCGTCTACCGCGTGGTGCAGGAGGCCCTCACCAACGTCCTCAAGCACGCGCCCGGCGCTGAGGCCGAGGTGCGGCTGCGGTACGAGCCGCACCAGGTGACGGTTTCGGTCACGGACGACGGTGAGGGGGTGATTCCGGACAGAGTGCGGACCGGCGGCGGGCACGGCTTGATTGGCATGCGGGAGAGGGCCAAGCTCTACGGCGGGCAGATCAGTACCGGCCCGCGGGACCGAGGGGGCTTCGCCGTGCGGCTCACCCTGCCGACCACCGCGCGGGCCACCGTGCAGGGAGACGACGCCGCCACATGACCAGAGTGCTCGTCGTCGACGACCAGTTCCTCATCCGGGCCGGTCTGGTGGGGCTGCTGCGTGCCGCACCCGGCATCGACGTGGTCGGCGAGGCGAGCAGCGGCGGGGAGGCCGTGACCCTGGCCGCCGAGACCGCCCCCGACGTGGTCCTGATGGACATCCGCATGCCCGGCATGACCGGCATCGAGGCGACCGAACGCATCCTCGCCCAGGCCGACGGGGCACCGCCCAGGGTGCTGGTGCTCACCACCTTCGACCTCGACGAGTACGTGTACGGGGCGCTCCGCGCCGGCGCCTCCGGCTTCCTCCTCAAGGACTCTGGCCCGGAACGGCTGCTCGCCGCCGTGGCCGCGGTCGGCGCCGGCGACGCCCTCTTCGCCCCCAGCGTCACCCGGCGCCTGGTCGAGGCGTACGCCCGGCAGACGGTCGACGAACACCCGGCCGACCTGGAGGCGCTGACGTCCCGTGAGGTCGACGTCCTCAAGCTCTGCGCGCGGGGCATGTCCAACGCGGAGATCGCGGACCGCCTGTTCATCAGCGAGGCCACCGTCAAGACCCACCTCAACCGCACCATGACCAAACTGAACCTGGGCAGCCGGGCCCAGGCCGTGGTGGTGGCCTACGAGACCGGACTCGTCACGCCCGGCACCGGGGGCCGCTAGGGCCTCCCGATCCGGATCGGGCCGGCTCCGGACAGCACACCTAGGTCCACTCCCGCGGTACCGCCGCCCGGATCCGGTCGAGCCACTCCACGCCCGTCCGGCGTCCGTCGGGCAGCTCGTCGTCCCGGTCCCAACGCCAGGTCGTGACGATCGCCAGGACGAGAAGCCGGCAGGCGCGGAGCAACTCCTCGTCGACGCCGGGGTAGTACCCGGCCACCTCCTCGGGTGCGTGGGCGAGGTCGAACTCGACGGGTCCGCGGCAGCAGGTCTCCAGGTCGATGAAGAGCAGCCCGTTCCGCGTGCCGAGCAGGTTGCCCGGGTGCGGCTCGCCGTGCAGCAATTGATCGCCCCGGCCGCCGCGCCCGCCGATCACCCGGGCCGCACCGCGCAGCACGGCGCCGAGCAACTCCCGGTCCGGCTCTGAGAGTTCCGGCGTGCGCTCGTGGTCGGCCAGCAGCCGTCCGGCCTGCGCGATCCGCTCGGTGACGTGCGGCGCGGGCACGTCGAGGGTGCGCATGCCGGCGTGCAGGCGCGCCAGCGCGTCGGCGTAGTCGGCCGGGGCGGCCTCCCGGGGCGGCACGGACGCGTGGTAGGTCCACAGCGTGACGACGAAACCGTCCCGCTCATGGACGCGCGGCTCCACGCGGGGATCGAGTGCGGCCACCGGACACCCGGCGGCGACGAGCCGCTGGGCCAGCCCGACCTCGAACTCCGCGACCTGCTGCGCCACCGGGGCCACCCGCGCCAGGACGTCGCACGGCAGCAGCCGCAGGGTGAGCTTGTTCGAGTTCTGGACGACGGTCGTGTCGTCCGCCGGCAGACCGAGGGACGACACGACCTCCCTGGCCGCGGCCGTCGCCCGCCGCACCTGAGGTGCCTGCATCGTCGTCGGTTCCCCTCACTCGCCGCGAGGTGCGACCCTATCCCGCGGCCGACGTGCGGGCTCAGCGATTTTCCGGGGGCCCGTGCGCCCGCTGCGGGGGCACCCGGCCCGAGTACCGCGGAAGTTGCAGGAACCGCACCCCTACCCCGACGGTTTACTCCCGTCCTCAACCGACCGGCGGACGCGGCCGCCCCGGCCCGTCGCGTAGCGTCTCCCCGACTGCACCACACGCGGCGCGGGGGGAGGCGCCGCAGGGGGCCGGCCGGCGGAACCGCGGCGGCACCCGGTGGATCCGCGGCAGGCGGGAGACGGAGCAGCCGCGGAAGCCGACCGGGCGGCCCCGAGCGGCAGTTGAGGCGGTGGGATCGCGGAACGGGGGACGCGATCCCGCCGCAGCCGACCTCACCCGCACGGGACACGGGGCCTGCGACGCGGGTCCGCCCGGCCCGCGCACCGCACCGGTCGGGGCACCCCGCGCACGCCCTTACGATGATCCGGGCTGATCGTTTCCACAGCCCGAAGGACATCCGTACCACCCGGGGGAGCACCATCCACATGCGCAGGGCAAGGACCATCATCGCGCTCGTCGCGGCAGCCGGACTGCTGACCGCGTGCGGCGGCAGCGGCGACGACGACAGGAAGCCGGCCGCCGACGGTCAGGGAGCGGCCGCGTCGTCCGCGCCGGCCGCCGACGGTCAGGACGAGGAGAAGGAAGAAGAGAAGGGGACGGACGGCGGCGACCGGGCCGACACGACCTACGAGGTCACCCTCGAGGTCGGCGGCAGCGGCGGCACCAGCGTCTACTACGTCCTCGGCACGAACCGCACCGAGCAGGTCTCCCTGCCCTGGAAGAAGTCGGACAGCATCACCCTGAACAGCACCCAGCGCAAGGTCGGCACCATCGTGTCCGTCGTGCCGGGACCGGTCACCCAGTCCGACGGCCGGCTGGCCGCCGCGCCCTGCTCCATCACCGTGGACGGCAAGAAGGTCGTGGACGACCCGGGCGGCGCCGAGGGCAAGCACATCTGCCAGTACACCCTGCACTGACCCTCGCCCACGGGGCGTGCGCGCCGCACCGGTCCGCCGGAGGCGCCGCGCACGCCGACGGGCCGCCGCGGCCCGGCACCGCCCCGCCTGCCGAGGTCTGCACTACCGTGGGCACATGACGCAGCCGCTCGACGTGCTGGTGGTGGGCGCGGGCCCGACGGGACTCGCACTGGCCGCACAACTGAGCGCCTACGGCGTCGCGTTCAGGATCGTCGACCGGTCCCCCGACCGGGTCCGGGAGTCCCGCGCGCTGGTCGTCCAGCCGCGCACCCTGGAGATGCTGGCCGCCCTGGGGGCGACCGACGCACTCGTGGCCCGGGGCGACCCGGCCATGCGCCTGCGCCTGCACACCCCCGGCCGGGTAGCGGAGCTCCGGCTGTTCGACACCGGGCCGGACGACACCGCGTACCCGTTCCTGCTGTTCCTGTCGCAGGCGGAGACGGAGCGGATCCTCTCCGGCCGGCTGGCCGCGCAGGACGTGACCGTCGAGCGCGGCACCGAACTCCTCCGACTGGAGGCGACGGGAACGTCCGTCACCTGCCGGCTGCGCCACGCGGACGGCGCGCGGGAAACCGTCACGGCACGCTACGTGGCCGGCTGCGACGGCGCCCACAGCACGGTGCGCGAGCAGAGCGGCATCCCCTTCGAGGGGCACGCGTACCCGCAGACTTTCCTGCTCGCCGACCTGGAGGCGGACGGGCTGGAGCCCGGCTCGGTGCACTCGTACATGACGGGGGAGGGCATGGTGTTCTTCTTCCCGCTCGGTTCCCCGGCCGGCTGGCGCCTGCTCGCCGTCCGGCCGCCGGACCGCCCCGGCACGGACGTGGACCTGCCGCTGCTCCAGGAGACCGCCGACCGCGGCACCGGCGGGCAGCCCCTGGTACTGCGGGACCCGGTCTGGATGACGAGCTTCCGCCTCCACAACCGCGGCGCCGCCCGCTACCGCTCCGGTCGCTGCTTCCTCGCCGGCGACGCGGCGCACATCCACAGCCCCGCCGGCGGCCAGGGCATGAACACCGGCATCCAGGACGCGCTGAACCTGGGCTGGAAACTCGCCCTCGTCCTGCGCGGGGCGGCGCCCGGAGACCTTCTGGACACCTACGAGACCGAGCGGGCCCCCGTGGGCCGCAGCGTGCGCGCACTCACCGACCGCGCGTTCAGCGCCGCCACCGGCACCCACCCCGTCCTGCGCTTCGGCCGCACCCGGGTGGCCCCGCTCCTCGCGCCACTGCTGCTGCGCCCGCCCGCGGTCCGCCGCCGCCTCTTCCGCACCGTCTCCGAACTGGGCATCCACTACCGGAACAGCCCACTCTCCACGGCGGGCTCCCCCTCGCCCAGGGGCGGCCCGAAGGCGGGGGACCGGCTGCCCGACCGCCCCCACGGACTGCACGCGCGCACGGCCGCGCCGGGCTGGCACCTCCTGCTCACCGGCCCGCCCCGCCTCTGGCCCGACGCACCGCTCACCCCCGCCCTCGACGGCAGGAACGCCCCGCTGTCCGTTCACCACCTCGGCGCCGGCAGCCCGTGGCGGGGCGTCGCCCACGCCCTCGTCCGGCCCGACGGTCATGTCGGCTACGCCGCCCGGGGCACCGACCTCCGCGGCCTGCTGTCCTACCTCGACCGGTGGGCACCCGCCGGACGCGGCTGAGCCGGAGGGAGGACGGCACACGGCGGGCGTCCGCCGGCCCGGCGTTCCCCGGCCAAAACCGATGGCCAGCGGAAGGCTCGCTGTGGCAGGGTCCCCGCCGTGACCGACCATGACAGCACCGTGATCACCCCGCTGGACGAGCGCCCGTCGTTGATCCCCCGTCTCTACGAGATCGCCGACACCTGGCCGGCCTTCATCCCGCACGACCCGGTCGCCGAGGCCCTGCTGGGGCGGGTGGCCGAGGACTTCCCCCACTACTGCGTGGTCGCCACGGACGGCGACCGCGTCGTCGCCCGCGGCCTGAGCGTGCCCTTCGACAGCCGCTCCGAAGGCCGTGCGGAGATGCCCGACAAGGGTTGGGACCAGGTGCTCGTGTGGGCGTTCGGCGACCGGCACCAGGGGCAGCGGCCCACGGCGGTCAGCGCGCTGGAGATCACGGTGGACACCGCGTATCTCGGCCGTGGCCTGTCCTACCGGATGCCGGCCGCGCTGCGGGACGCCGCCCGGCGGCAGGGCCACGAGGTGTTGCTGGCCCCGGTCCGCCCGACGGCCAAGCACCTCGAACCGCGCGTCGGCATGACCGACTACGTCCGGCGACGGGGCGACGACGGTTTCCCGGCCGATCCCTGGCTCCGCGTGCACGTCAAGGCCGGCGGCACCATCCGGCGCGTCGCCCCGGCGTCGATGACGGTGAGCGGCTCACTGGACCAGTGGCGGCGGTGGACCGGCCTGCCCTTCGACCGCGACGGTGACACCGACGTGCCGGGCGCCCTCGTCCCGGTGCACTGTGACACCGCGCGGGACCGAGCCGTCTACGTCGAGCCCAACGTGTGGGTCCGGCACCGGACGGGCTGACGCCTACCGCTGCCGGGCGGCCCAGTCGGCGATCCGCGTCCCGCCGGGCCGCGCGCCGGGACCGGGCAGCAGGGTGGTCCGCCCCAGCCGGGCACCGAAGTACGGGGCCTCGGGGTCGGCCACCACCCGGCGCGGGTCCCCCTCGGCGGCCAGGGAGTCACGGACCAGCTCGTCCAGCTGGAAGGATTCCGGCCCGGTCACCTCCACCACCCCGCCGGCGGGCGGGCCGAGGGCCGTACGGCACACGGCGGCGGCCACGTCGTCGGAGTGCACGGGACGGATCCCGACGGGAGCCAGGCGCACGGTGTCGCCGTCGGTCGCGGCGTCCGTGATGCCCTTCAGGAACTCGAAGAACTGCGTCGCGTGGACGATGGAGAAGGGAATCCCGGACGCCCTGACGAGTTCCTCCTGTGCCTGCTTGGCGCGGAAGTAGCCGCTGTCCTGGAGCCGTTCGGTGCCGACGACGGACAGCACGACGTGGTGGGCGACGCCCGCCTCGGCCTCCGCCCGCAGCAGGTGGGTGGTCGAGGTGCGGAAGAAGTGCATGACGTCGTCGTCGGCGAACGAGGGGGAGTTCGAGACGTCGACGACGACGGACGCGTCCTTGAGGACCTCGGTGAGCCCCTCGCCGGTCAGGGTGTCGACGCCGGTCTCCGGCGCCGCCGGGACCGCCTCGTGCCCCTGTTCGCCCAGCTTCGTGACCAGCTTCGAGCCGATCAGACCGGTTCCGCCGATGACTACGACCTTCATGATGGGAATCCTCTCCGGTTGGTCTTCCGGCGGTGACACGGTGCGCGGCACCGTGTCACCGCCCGGTGGGGTGGCTCCCGGCCGCTTGCGGCGGCCGGGGCCGGGCGGCCTACTCCGCCAGCTTCCCGACGGTCGACACGTCCTCCATGAGCGCGGCGATCTCGTCCGGGACGGGACCGGTCTCCTCGCGGGTGACGCCCGTCGCGGGGGACCAGACCAGGTTGACCTGGAACCCGGGGTCGGTCTCCGGGTGGTCGCTGCGGTTGTGGCTGCCGCGCGTCTCCCGGCGTTCCAGGGCCGCCTCCAGCGTGGCCCGCGCGGCGAGGGCGGCGGACCTGAGGTCGAAGGCGTGCGCGAGGTCCTGGAAGCCGGCGATGTCGGGATGGACACCGATGTCCTCCATCCGCTTCTCGATGCCGGCCAGTTCCGCCAGCCCGGCACGCAGCCCGCGCTCGTCGCGCACGACGCCGGCGTGCTCGGTCATGGTGTTGCGCAGCGCCCGCTGCAGCGACCGCACGTTCTCCGGGCCGTCGGCCGAGAGCAGGCGGTCCACCTCGGCGCGGGCCTCCGCCACCGCTGCCGTCGACCGCTTCCGGGTCTCCAGCCCCAGCGCGTACGCCGCGGCGGCCAGACCCGTGACGCGGCCGTGGACGAGCAGCTCGATCAGGCTGTTGCCGCCCAGCCGGTTGGCCCCGTGCAGGCCGCTCGCCGCTTCACCGATGGCGTACAGGCCCCGCACGTCGGTGCTGTGGTCGTCGGGCCGGACCCACACCCCGCCCATCGAGTAGTGCGCCGTGGGCGCGACCTCGACCGGCTCCCGGGTGATGTCCAGCATCTGCAGGTCCAGCAGCGTCTGGTAGACCCGGGGAAGCCTCGTCATGATCGTCTGCCGGGGGAGGTGCGACACGTCGAGCCAGACGCCGCCCCGGGGCGTGCCGCGGCCCTCCTTGATCTCGGTGTAGGACGCCAGGGCCACCCTGTCACGCGTGGACAGCTCCATGCGCGCGGGGTCGTGGCGCTGCATGAACCGCTCGCCGAGGGCGTTGCGCAGGATGCCGCCCTCCCCGCGGGCCGCCTCACTGACCAGCGTTCCGGCCGCGTTCTCCGGCTCGATGATCCCCGAGGGGTGGAACTGGACCAGCTCGGGGTCCCGCAGCCGGGCACCGGCCTCCACCGCGAGCCGGAAGGAGTCGCCGGTGTTCTCGTCCCGCCGGGACGACGTGCGCCGCCAGATGCGGGTGTGGCCGCCCGCGGCGAGGATCACGGCGTCCGCGTGGATGACGTAGCGCCGCCCGTCGGTGAGGTCGAAGCCGTAGGCGCCGAACACGGCGCCGTCGTGCACCAGCAGCCGGGTGATGTACACGCTGTCGAGCACCGGGACGCCGAGCTGGTTCGCCCGCCGGACCAGGGTGCGCTGGATCTCCAGGCCGGTGTAGTCGCCGGCGAAGGCGGTGCGGCGGAACTTGTGCGCGCCGAAGAAGCGCTGGGAGATGCGGCCGTCGTCCTCCCGGGCGAACTCCATGCCGTAGCGCTCCAGGTCGTCGATGCCACGGGCCGCCCCGCGGGTGACGATCTCGACGGTGCGCGGATCGGCGAGCAGATAGCTCTCCTTGAGCGTGTCCGCGGCGTGCTGCTGCCAGCTGTCCTCGGGGTCCGTCGTGGCCAGCGCCGCGTTGATGCCCCCGGCGGCCAGGGCCGTGTGCGCGTCCTCCTTGGGGCGTTTGCCGACGGCGAGGACGTCCACCCCCGCCTCGGCGAGTTCGATGGCCGCCCGCAGGCCCGCGCCGCCGGTGCCGATCACCAGGACGAGGGTGGCGAGGCGTTGTTCGGTGATAGCCACGGTTGCTCCGATCTCTTGGGCCGTCACTGAGTACGACCGGCCGGCCGCCGCTTTTGTGACAAAGGGCCCGAACGGGGCACCCCGCCGCGCGATGCGCCGACGGGTGGCGAGGGAGCAGGGGGGGCCGTCCGCTGGTGCCGTGCCGTCGGCCGCCGGGAGGCTTCAGCGCTTCAGGCCGCGACGGACGCGACGAAGGGCGCCAGCTTCGCCGGGTTCAGCACCCACATGACCCGGTCGATCCCCTCCGCCGACACGTCGACCGACAGCAGCGCCACGGCGTCCTCGCCGGACCGGACCAGGACCGCCGGCCGGCCGTTGGCCTCGACCCACTGGGTCCGGGTCCGCGGCCAGAACCGCGGGGCGAACGCGACCACGTACCGGGCGACCCGCGTCCGCCCGACGACCGGGATCCGCGACGCGCCGCGTGCGCCCCCGCCGTCGGCGTAGCTGACGACGTCCGCGGCGAGGACGTCCTCCAGGGCGCGCAGGTCACCGGTGCGCGCCGCCGTGAGGAACACCTCCAGCAGGCGCTGGTGCGCGGACCGGCTGACCCGCTCGCGCCGCTCGGCGGCCAGATGCCGGCGTGCCCGGCTCACCAGCTGCCGGGCGTTGGCCTGACTCGTCCCCAGGATCTCCGCGATCCGCCCGTAGGGGTAGTCGAACGCCTCCCGCAGGACATAAGCGGCCCGCTCCGTGGGGGTGAGCCGCTCCAGCAGGTGCAGCACGGCCAGTTCGACGGCCTCCGCCCGTTCCGCGCCCAGCTGGGGATCCGCACTCGTGTCGACGGGCTCGGGCAGCCAGGGCCCGACGTACTTCTCCCGCCGGACCCGTGCGGACCGGGCCGTGTTGAGCGCGAGCCGGGTGGTCATCGTGGTGAGGTAGGCCGCGGGTTCGATCACCTCGGCCCGGTTGCCCTGCTGCCACTTCACCCAGGCTTCCTGCAGGATGTCCTCGGCCTCCGTGGCACTGCCCAGCACGCGGTAGGCGATGCCGAAGAGCTGCGGGCGCGCGGCCACGAAGTCACGCGTCGCCTTCTCGAGTGAGTCCGCATCGTCACTTGTGCGCATCGATGCCCCTTCCGGCCCGCAGTCGTGTTCATGCTATGTCCGGCCGCTATGTCCGGCCCGGGCGGGGGGCCGCGCGGGCACTGCCGGGCCCGCCCACGGCGGCCGCGCGCCCGGAGGGCGGTCGCACGCGCGTGGTGACGCGCTGTCCCGCCCCGGAGGCGGACCGTCGGGGCCGGCCCCTTCCCGGCCTCAGCCGAACTGGCCGGGACGGTAGCTGCCGGCGGGCTGGCGGTTGATCACGTTGATGCGGTTGTAGGCGTTGATGAGCGCGATGAGCGACAGCAGCGCGATGAGCTGGTCGTCGTCGTAGTGCTTGGCCGCCGCCCGCCAGGCCTCGTCGGTGACACCGCCCGCCGCGTCCGCGATGCGCGTGCCCTGCTCGGACAGTTCGAGCGCGGCCCGCTCCGCCTCGGTGAACACGGTGGCCTCCCGCCACGCGGCCACCAGGTTGAGCCGCTGTTGGCTCTCGCCCGCGGCGGCCGCGTCCTTGGTGTGCATGTCCGTGCAGAAGCCGCAGCCGTTGATCTGGCTGGCGCGGATCTTCACGAGTTCCTGGGTCGCCGTGGGCACGCCCGTTTCCGAGGCGGCCTTGGTCGCCGAGTTGATGTGCCGCAGCACCTTGCCCGCGAGGGGGTTGCCGAAGAAGTCGACGCGCGGTTCCATGACGCTCTCCTGAGGATCGGGTGGTTCGGGTTCACCCCTGCTGACCGGGCAGGGGACCGATGTGTGACACCCGCCGGAGGGGCAGGTGCCGCAGTCCCGGCGCGGTCCCGCCGTCCTCTTCTCCGTGCTGGGTGGGCGGGCGGCCGGCGAGCGTCCGGCCGGGATCGGGGCCAGGGTGGGAAGCATGGCCGGCGCGAGCGTTTTGGTGACCGGGTGCCCGTCCGAGGGGACGGCGCCGGGCCACCGGACCGCCGACAGCGCCCTCGGCTCCCCGCGGACCCCGCACGGATCCACGCCGCTTCGGCCCTCCGCCTCCGTCGCGCCGCGGCTCGTCTCCCCACCGGGTGCGTCACGCACCGTCCCCCGGACCGGTCTTCTGTGCAGAAGGCCGTGACATCCCTTCCCCGTGCACCACGTCGAAAGGAAGAACCGTGAGTGACATCGTTCTCGAACCCGCCGCACAGGAATTCGCCGACGCGACCGCCAAGCCGCCGCTGCTGTACGAACTGGGCGTCGAGGGGGCCCGCAAACTGCTCGACGACGTGCAGGCCCAGCCCGTCCCGAAGCCGGACGTCGACGACCGGTGGATCACCGTCCCGGCACAGGCCGGCGACGTGCGGGTCCGCATCGTCAAGCCGGCCGGGAGCACCGGCACCCTGCCCGTGATCCTCTACGTGCACGGAGGCGGCTGGATCCTCGGCAACTCCGGGACCCACGACCGTCTGGTGCGCGAGCTGGCCGTCGGCGCCGGGGCGGCCGTGGTCTTCGTGGAGTACGACCGCTCCCCCGAGGCCAAGTACCCCGTCGCCATCGAGCAGGCGTACGCCACCGCCCAGTGGGTCACCACGCGGGGTGCGGAGGAGGGCCTCGACGGCTCCCGCATGGTCGTCGCCGGCGACTCGGTCGGCGGCAACATGAGCGCCGCCCTGACCCACATGGCGAAGCGGCGCGGAGACGTGACCTTCCTCCACCAGTCCCTGTACTACCCCGTCACCGACGCGGCCCAGGACACCGAGAGCTACCGCACCTTCGCCGACGGGCCGCACCTGACCGCGAAGGCCATGGAGTGGTTCTGGGACGCCTACACCACCGACCCGGCCGAGCGCGCCGAGATCACCGCCTCCCCGCTGCGGGCGACGCTCGACGACCTGCGGGACCTGCCGCCGGCGTTCGTCGTCGTCGACGAGAACGACGTCCTGCGCGACGAGGGCGAGGCGTACGCGCGCAAGCTGATCCAGGCCGGCGTGCCGACCACCCACCTGCGCTACAACGCCACCCTGCACGACTTCATGATGCTGAACCCGGTGCGGGGGACCCAGGCGTCGACCGCCGCGATCGAGCAGGCCGTCCACGTGCTGCGCAAGGCGCTGGGAACCGACTGACGGACGACGGCCCGCCGGGCGCCGCCGGACCCCGCGGGCCGGCGTGTCCTCGGATCGACGCGCACAGGGCCGCACCGGCCTCCGCTCCCGCGTGCCGAAGCCGAAGAACAGCCACGAAAGGAAAGTCCCATGAGTGCCCAGAACCCCACCATCGTTCTCGTCCATGGCGCGTTCGCCGACTCCTCCAGCTGGAACGGAGTCGTCGAGAAGCTCCAGTCGCACGACTATCCGGTGATCGCCGCGAGCAATCCGCTGCGCACCCTGACGGGGGACGCCGCCTACGTGAGGCAACTGCTCGCCTCCGTGGACGGCCCCGTGGTCCTCGTCGGCCACTCCTACGGCGGGGCGGTCATCAGCAACGCCGCGAAGGACCAGGACAACGTCAAGGCGCTGGTCTTCGTCGCGGCCTTCCTGCCCGACGAGGGCGAGAGCGCCATGACCCTGGCCGGCAAGTTCCCCGGCAGCACCCTCGGTGAGGCACTCCGTCCGGTGCCGGTCACGAACACGGACGGCAGCCAGGCGGTGGACCTGTACATCGAGAAGAGCAGGTTCCACCAGCAGTTCGTGGCCGACGTGCCCGAGAGCACCGCGTCGGTCATGGCCGCCACCCAGCGGCCGGTGACCGACGCCGCGCTGGGGGACGCAAGCGCCGCCCCCGCCTGGAAGGACATCCCGTCATGGGTCCTCGTGGCGACCGAGGACCGCAACATCCCGCAGGAGACGCAGAAGTTCATGGCGGAGCGTGCCCGGGCCACGGTCGCGACCGTCCCCGCCTCGCACGCGGTCAGCGTCTCGCAACCCGATGCCGTCGCCCGTCTGATCGAGGAGGCGGCGCAGGCCGCGGCCTGAACACCCGGCCCCCGGCACCCGCACCCGCACCGCGCCCGGCGGTGCGGGTGCCCGCGTCCCCGGCCCGCTCCCCCCGGCACGAGCGGGCCGTCCTTCGTGTGCCGGACCCCGGCGGCGTCCAGGACCGGCGACGCCCCGGACACGACCCGACACGACCAGGGAGCACCACGGATCGCCCGGGACCACCACGGACCACCCCGGGCCCACCACGCACTTCCCCACGGACTCTCCAGGGCGCGAGGACGACCGCCGCGGCGGGACGTTGGTCGCAGGTTCACCTCCGAGCCGCCGACCCACCACTTCCTGGGAGCCGACCGTGGACACGCACCTGGCGGAGACCGAGACCGCGTACGACACCCGCACCGGGCACGACACCGGCCCCGCGCCCCGAACCGGACCCGCGCACCCCATCGCCCCCGCGCACCCCGCCGCACCCGCGCCCGGAACTGCGACCGGCACCGGCGCGAGCGGCGGCACGACACCCGGGGCCATCGACGACCTGGAGGACGCGACGTCCCTGTTCCTCAGCGTCCGGCCGTCCCTGTTCAGGATCGCCCACCGCATCGTCGGCGACGCGAGCGAGGCCGAGGACGTCCTCCAGGAGGTGTGGCTGCGCCTGCGGCGGACCGACCGCCGGGCCGTGCACAGTCCCGCGGCGCTGCTCCGGACGATCACGGTCCGGCTGGCGATCAACGCGGGGCAGTCCGCCCGCCGCCGCCGGGAGTACCCCGCCACCCCGTGGCTGCCCGAACCCCCCGCCTCCGAGGCGACACCGGAAGCGGTGGCCGAGCGGCAGGAGGCGGTGGAGCAGGCGGTCGCCCTGCTCCTGGAGCGGCTGACCCCGAGGCAGCGGGCCGCGTTCGTCCTCCGGGAGGGTTTCGGCTACCCGCACACCCGGATCGCCGGACTGCTGCACCTCAGCGTGGTCAACTCACGACAACACGTGGCCCGTGCCCATCAGCGCCTCGCCGGGACGCACACGGAACGGACGACGCGGCACCCTGCGGACGCCGCCACGCACCGCCGGTACGTGCGGGTCTTCCTGGCGGCGGCGCAGACCGGGCAGCTGGCGGGCCTGGAGCAGCTGCTCCTCGACGACACGCTCGACCAGACGCTCGATGACCCGGCGGACCGGACAGAAGCAGCCCCGCTCGCCCCGGCTGCATAGGCCGCAGCACCCGCACCGCGGCCACCCCAGGCCGGACGGCACCGGGTCCGGCCTCGCGCACCCCCCCCACAGACCGCTCAGCGGATGCGCGGCCGCGCGGCCCCGACCGCACGGCACCGCGCGCGCCCCGCCGGTAGGCTCGGCGGAGGCACCGGAACACGGGATTCTGGGCGCCAGGCAGTGTCTTCTGGTCACCGTGCGAGGTGAACGCGATGCTGGGCCGCATACCGGAACGCGGGGTGATGGACCGGCTGGCGGCCGACGTGCGGGCCGGCCGGAGCACGGCCCTGGTGGTGCGCGGGGAGGCGGGCCTCGGCAAGACCGCACTCCTCGATCACCTGGCGGCCCACGCACCCGGCTGCCGGACCGCGCGCGCCGACGGCAGCGAGGCCGAGATGGAACTCCCCTTCGCCGGACTGCACCAGCTCTGCGGCCCGCTCCTCGCAGGCCGGGACCACCTCGCCGCCCCCCAGTCCGAGGCACTGGACGTCGCCTTCGGCCTCGCCAAGGGACCGCCGCCGGACGCGTTCCTGCTCGGCCTGGCGATCCTGAACCAGCTCGCCGAGGTGGCGCGGGAGAGACCGCTGATCTGCCTGGTGGACGACGCGCAGTGGTTCGACCGTGCCTCCGTGCAGGTCCTCGGCTTCGTCGCACGCCGGCTGCAGGCCGAGTCGGTCGGCCTGGTGTTCGCCGTACGGGAGCCGGACGACGCGCGGACGCTCGACGGGCTTCCCGGCCTGTGGCTCGAAGGACTGGCGGACGACGACTCCCGCGCCCTCCTGCGGTCGGTGATCCCCGGAGTCCTCGACGAGAACGTCCACAGCCGGATCCTCGCCGAGGCCCGGGGCAACCCGCTGGCCCTGATGGAGCTGCCCCGCAGCGTCACCGAGGCCGACCTCGCCGGAGGGTTCACCCGGCCCGCACCGCGCCCCGCGGCGAGCCGGATCGAGGAGAGCTTCCGCGACCGCGTCCAGTCGCTTCCCCCGGCCACCCAACAGCTGCTGCTGCTCGCGTCCGCCGAACCGAACGGCGACCTCACCCTGCTGCACCGTGCCGCCGAGCGGCTGGGCCTGTCGATGGACGCGGCGTCGCCCGCCCTGGCCCTGGGCCTGATCGAGTTCGGCGGCCGGTTCCGCTTCCGCCACCCCCTGGTGCGCTCGGCGGCCTACCGCGTCGCGGCCGAGACCGACCGCACCGCCGCCCACCGCGCCCTGGCCGAGGCGACGGACCCGGACCTGGACGCGGACCGCCGGGCCTGGCACCGGGCCCTCGCGACGGTGCTGCCGCAGGAGGACGTCGCCGCCGACCTGGCCCGCTGCGCGGACCGGGCAC
>NZ_JAAGMD010000330.1 GCF_010548465.1 Streptomyces sp. SID14436
ACGAGGGTGACGACGTGGGTGTCCTCCACCGGCCAGGCGAGGCGGGCGCAGGCGAGGGTGACGGAGGAGGGGTGCGGCAGGACGTGGACGGCGCCGGGTCCGAGGAGGTCGGTGAGGGTGCGTCCGATTCCGTGGAACATGGGGTCGCCGCTGGCGAGGACGGCGATGCGGCGGCCGGCGTGCGCGTCGAGCAGGCCGGGGACGGCGGGCCGCAGCGGTGACGGCCAGGGGACCCGCTCGGCGCGGCACTCGGGGGGCAGCAGCGCGAGTTGGCGCGGGCCGCCGATCACGGTCTCGGCGTCGAGGAGTGCGGCCTGTGCGGCGGGCGGCAGTCCCTGCCAGCCGTCGGCGCCGATCCCGACGACGGTCACCGGGGCGGTCGGGGCGGGTCGGGCGGGCGTCACGTGCGGGTTCCTCGGGGTCAGGATGGCATCGGATAGGCACTCTACGGGGTGGCCGGCCGCCCGCCGCCGGCCGGGTCGGGGCCCGCTCGGCGCCGTCCGGTGCCGGTCAGCCGGTGCGTTCCCACCCGCGGTGCGGGGGCCGGGTGCCGAGGCGTTCGTCGCGGCTGCGGTAGACGATGTAGGGGCGGGTGAGGTAGCCGAGGGGAGCGGTGAGCATGTGGACGAGGCGGGTGAAGGGCCAGAACGCGAACAGCAGCAGGGCGCTGAGGGCGTGCAGCTGGAACAGGAGGGGGGTGCCGGTCATCAGGTCGGGGTCCGGCTGGAGGTAGAATACGGAGCGGAACCAGGGGGAGATGGTCTCGCGGTAGTTGTAGCCGCCGCCGACGACGTTCGCGGCCACGGTGGCGGCCAGGCCCAGTCCGATGGTCACGGCCAGCGACAGGTACATCGCCTTGTCGTTGACGGTGGTGGCGGAGAACACGGGGCCGACGGTGCGGCGCCGGTAGATCAGGATGATCATGCCGCCGACGGTGGCGACCCCGGCGGCCACGCCGAGGACGACCGCGAGGACGTGGTAGGTGTGCTCGCTGATGCCGGCGGCCTCGGTCCAGCTCTCCGGGACGAGCAGCCCGCCGATGTGGCCCAGCAGGACCAGCAGGATGCCGAAGTGGAACAGGGGGCTGCCGATGCGCAGCAGCCGCCGCTCGTAGAGCTGGGAGGAGCGGGTGGTCCAGCCGAACTTGTCGTAGCGGTAGCGCCAGACGTGGCCGAGGACGAACACGGCGAGGCTGACGTACGGCAGGACGACCCACAGCAGGATGCCGCCGGTGCCGGACTCGACGGCCAGGGGCAGCGGGTGGGCGGGAGCGGTCATCGGGGGCCTCCGGCCGGCGGGACGGGCGGGAACTGCGGCGGTGCGTAGGGGTCGAGGCCGACCTGTTCCTCGGGCGGGCCCTCGGCGGCCAGGCGGGCGACGGCCTCGCGTTCGTCCCCGGCGAGGGCGGGCAGGGTGGCCGAGACGGAGGCGAGGACGCCGGCCCAGGGCGAGCCTGCGTCGCGCAGGGAGAGACGCAGCAGCTCGCAGCCGGCGCGGTGCTCGGTGAGCAGGCGGTGTCCGGCGGCCGGTTCGGCGCCCGCGAACTCCAGGACGACGGCGAGGTGGTCGGGCAGTTCGTCGTCGCCGAGCCGCCAGCCGGCCCGGGCGTAGGTCTGCTTCAGGCGCACGAGGGCGAGGCCGCGTTTCCGGGTGTCGCCGTGCGCGTAGTACGTCAGGTAGGGGCTGCAGCGTCGGCGGTGGTCGAAGGTGTCGACGTAGGCCTCCGCGAGGGCGGCGGGGCCCGTGCGGTCCGCGTGGGCGGTGAAGTCCAGCAGCGGGTGGGCGACGTCGCGGGGCAGGGTCGCGGCGGCGCGGCGGGCCAGGTCGAGCCGGGCGGGGAAGTCGTCGTCGGGGTAGGCGAGGAGGAGGGACTGGGCCTGCCAGGCGACGGGGTGCCAGGGGCGGGTGCGGGTGGCGGGACGGATGCGTCTCCTCATGGCCTGGGGTCCACCTCGCCTTCGCCGCCGGGGGCGTCGTCCGGTCCGGGCCGGGGCGGGAACATGCCCGGTGGGGCGCTTCTGCCGTCCCAGTTCAGGAGGTTGACGCGGGTCTCCTTGTCGGTGGGTGCGGCCGGGCTGTCGGAGGTCTGGCGGTCACGCAGCGCCCGGTAGTTCTCCACGGCGATGGGGGCGGCGCCGCCGGACGTCTCGCCGAAGGGGCCGGAGCCGCCCATGCCGGGGCCGCCCTCGTAGTCGAGGCTGCACTCGGTGGCCAGTTCCTCGAGACTGTGGGCCTGTTCGGCGTGGGCGGCCGGGATGACGTACCGCTCGTCGTACTTGGCGAGGGCGAGCAACCGGTACATGTCGTACATCTGCTCCTCGCCCATGCCGACGGACTCCGGGACGGAGGCGTCGGGTTCGCGGCCGAGGTTGATGTCGCGCATGTAGGAGCGCATGGCGGCCAGCCGGCGCAGCACGGCGTCGACGGGGGCGGGGTCGCCGGCGGTGAACAGCTGGGCCAGGTAGTCGACGGGGATGCGCAGGGCGTCGACGGCGGCGAAGAGGGTGCGGTGGTCCTCCGCGTCCCGGCCGGTGTCACGGACCGCGTCGACGACCGGGGACAGCGGCGGGATGTACCAGACCATGGGCAGGGTGCGGTACTCCGGGTGCAGCGGCAGGGCCACCCGGTAGGTGTTGATCAGGGCGTGGACCGGCGAGCGCTGGGCGGCCTCGACCCAGTCGTGCGGGATGCCGGAGCGTTCGGCGGCGGCGACCACGCGCGGGTCGTGGGGGTCGAGGAAGACCTGCCGCTGCGCCTCGTAGAGGTCGGTGTCCTCGGGCGTGGAGGCGGCTTCGAGCACGCGGTCGGCGTCGTAGAGGACGAGGCCGATGTAGCGCAGGCGGCCGACGCAGGTCTCGGAGCAGACGGTGGGCAGGCCGACCTCGACGCGGGGGAAGCAGAAGGTGCACTTCTCGGCCTTGCCGGTGCGGTGGTTGAAGTAGACCTTCTTGTACGGGCAGCCGGTGACGCACATCCGCCAGCCGCGGCAGCGGTCCTGGTCGACGAGGACGATGCCGTCCTCCTCGCGCTTGTAGATCGCGCCGGAGGGGCAGGAGGCCGCGCAGGACGGGTTGAGGCAGTGCTCGCAGATGCGCGGCAGGTAGAACATGAAGGTCTGCTCGAACTCCAGCTTGATCTTCTCGGAGACCTGGCCGAGCAGCACGTCCTTCTCGCCGTGGCGGTCCGAGCCGCCGAGGTTGTCGTCCCAGTTCGCCGACCAGGTGATCTTCAGGTCCTTGCCGGTGATGAGGGACTTGGGGCGGGCGACCGGGGTGTGTTCCTGCAGGGGGGCGTTGATGAGGGTCTCGTAGTCGTAGGTCCAGGGCTCGTAGTAGTCGTCCAGGGACGGCAGGACGGGGTTGGAGAAGATGGTGATCAGCTTCTTGAACCGGCCGCCGGCCTTGAGGGCGAGCCGTCCGCGCTTGTTCAGTTCCCAGCCGCCGCGCCAGGTGTCCTGGTCCTCGTAGCGGCGGGGGTAGCCCTGGCCGGGCCGGGTCTCGACGTTGTTGAACCAGACGTACTCGACGCCGGTGCGGTTGGTCCACGCCTGTTTGCAGGTGACCGAACAGGTGTGGCAGCCGATGCACTTGTCGAGGTTCATCACCATCGCCATCTGGGCCATCACGCGCATCAGTACGTCACCTCCTGGTTGCCGCGGCGGCGGATGACGGTGACCTCGTCGCGCTGGTTGCCGGTCGGGCCGAGATAGTTGAAGGCGTAGGAGAGCTGGGCGTAGCCGCCGATGAGGTGGCTGGGTTTGATCAGCAGCCGGGTCAGCGAGTTGTGGATGCCGCCGCGCCGGCCGGTGGTCTCGGTGCGGGGCACGTCGATGAGCCGGTCCTGGGCGTGGTGCATGTAGACGGTGCCCTCGGGCATGCGGTGCGAGACGACGGCGCGGGCGGCGACGACGCCGTTGCGGTTGACGGCCTCCACCCAGTCGTTGTCCCGCACGCCGACCTTGGCCGCGTCCAGGGTGCTCATCCAGATGACGGGCCCGCCCCGGGAGAGGGACAGCATGAACAGGTTGTCCTGGTACTCGGAGTGGATGGACCACTTGTTGTGCGGGGTGAGGTAGCGCACGGTCACCCCGAGTTCGCCGACCTCTCCGAGCCGGGGTTCGCCGAACAGCGCGTCCATGTTCAACGGCGGCCGGTAGACCGGGAGTTGTTCGCCGAGGGCGCTCATCCAGTCGTGGTCGAGGTAGAAGTGCTGGCGGCCGGTCAGGGTGTGCCAGGGCTTGAGCCGCTCGACGTTGACGGTGAACGGCGAGTAGCGGCGCCCGCCGGACTCCGAACCGGACCACTCGGGGGAGGTGATCACGGGCACCGGTGCGGCCTGGGTGTCGGCGAAGGTGATCCGCTTGCCCTCGTGCTCGGCGGCCAGGTCGGCGAGCGGCCGGCCGGTGCGCGCCTCCAGGGTGCGGAAACCCTGCGTGGCCAGATGCCCGTTGGTGGTGCCGGACAGGGCGAGGATCGCCTCGCAGGCCTGGGCGTCGCGGGCGATGCTGGGCCGCCCGTCGGCCGCCCCGCCGCGCACGGTGCCGTTCTTGTGCCGCAGGTACTCCAGCTCCGGGCCGACCGTGAAGGTGACGCCCTTGGTGGTGGCGCCGAGGGTGTCCAGGAGCGGGCCGAGGGCCTCCATCCGGTCGGCGACGGCGCCGTAGTCGCGTTCGACGGTGACCAGCTTCGGCAGGGTGCGGCCGGGCACCGGTTCGCACTCCCCCGCCCGCCAGTCACGCACCCTGCCGTGCGGGGTGGCCAGTTCGTCGGGGGTGTCGTGCAGCAGCGGGGCGGCGACCACGTCCTTGCGCACCCCGAGGTGAACGGCGGCCTGGCGGCTGAACTCCCGCGCGAGGGTGCGGAAGGTGTCCCAGTCGGTGCGGGTCTGCCAGGGCGGGGCGATGGCCGGGTTGAAGGCGTGCACGAAGGGGTGCATGTCGGTGCTGGACAGGTCGTGCTTCTCGTACCAGGTCGCCGCGGGCAGCACCACGTCGGAGAAGACGGTGGTGCTGGTCATCCGGAAGTCCAGGGTGAGCAGCAGGTCCAGCTTGCCCTCGGGGGCCTCCTCCCGCCAGCGCACGTCGCGGGGCCGGGCCCCGGGCGGTGCCTCGGTGGCGCGCACCGAGGAGTCGGTGCCCAGCAGGTGCTTGAGGAAGTACTCGTTGCCCTTGGCGGAGGAGCCCAGGAGGTTGGCCCGCCACACGGTGAGCACCCGCGGGAAGTTCTCCGGCGCGTCGGGGTCCTCGCCCGCGAACCCCAGCTGTCCCGCCTTGAGTTCGGCCACCACGTGGTCGGCCGGGCTGCGGCCCGCCGCGTCCGCCTCGTCGGCCAGGTCGAGCGGGTTGCGGTCGAAGGTCGGGTAGGACGGCATCCAGCCGAGCCGCGCGGACTGAGCGATGACGTCCGCCGTGCTCCGGTCGGCGAACGGGCCGCCCGCGCCCCGGGCCGCGAGGGTGTCCGCGGAGAACGGGTCGTAGCGGTACTGGTCGCTGTGCAGGTACCAGTAGGCGGTCTGGATCATCTGCCGGGCGGGCCGGTTCCAGTCGGCTGCGGTCGCGATCGCCGAGTAGCCGGTGATCGGGCGGACCTTCTCCTGCCCGACGTAGTGCGCCCAGCCGCCGCCGTTCACGCCCTGGCAGCCGGTCAGCGTGGTGAGGGTGAGGAAGGCCCGGTAGATGGTGTCGGAGTGGAACCAGTGGTTGGTGCCCGCCCCCATGATGATCATCGAACGGCCGCGGGACTCCTCGGCGTTGGCCGCGAACTCCCGGGCGATGCGGGCGGCGCGGCCCGCGTCGACACCGGTGACGGCCTGCTGCCAGGCGGGCGTGTACGGCTCGTCCGGGTCGTCGTAGCCGGTGGGCCAGGTGCCGGGCAGGCCCGGCCGCGCCACCCCGTACTGGGCGAGGAGCAGGTCGTAGACGGTGGTCACCAGACGCCCGCCGATCCGGCGCGCCGGGACACCGCGCAGCAGCCGGCCGGCACCGCCGCCGGGGGCGTCGAAGCGGGGCAGTTCCACGACGACGGGGGTCGCGCCGTCGCCGTCGGCGGACAGCAGCGGGTCGGTGTCGCCGAGGTCGAGGTTCCACCGGCCGGCCCCGGACTCGGCGAAGCGGTCGCCGAGGGTGCCGCCGGGCACCACCGGCCGCCCGTCGGCCGCGTCCAGCAACACCGTGCGGAACGCGGCGTGTTCGGCCCCGGCGTGCTCGCCGCCGAGGTCGGCCGCGGTGAGGAACTTGCCGGGGGCCAGGACACCCGGCTCGTCCTTCCGCTCGTCCAGGGTGATCAGGAACGGCAGGTCCGTGTAGCGCTTGACGTAGTCGGTGAAGTACGGGGTGTCCCGCTCGACGAAGAACTCCTTCAGGACGACGTGGCCCATCGCCATGGCCAGCGCGCCGTCGGTACCGGGCTGGGCGGAGAGCCACTCGTCGGCGAACTTCACGTTGTCCGCGTAGTCCGGGGAGACCGCGACGACCTTCTGGCCGCGGTAGCGGGCCTCCGCCATCCAGTGGGCGTCCGGGGTCCGCGTCACCGGCACGTTGGAACCCCACATGATGAGGTACCCGGCGTCCCACCAGTCGCCGGACTCCGGCACGTCGGTCTGGTCGCCGAACACCTGCGGGGAGGCCACGGGCAGGTCGGCGTACCAGTCGTAGAAGGAGAGCATGACCCCGCCGAGCAGGGAGTAGAAGCGCGCCCCGGCCGCGTGGGAGACCATCGACATGGCGGGGATCGGGGAGAACCCGGCCAGCCGGTCGGGGCCCCAGCGCCGGATGGTGTGCACATGGGCGGCGGCGACGAGTTCCGCGGCCTCCGCCCAACTCGCCCGCACCAGGCCGCCCTTGCCGCGGGCCCGCTTGTAGCGGCGGGCGCGCCCGGGGTCGGAGACGACGTCCGCCCAGGCCGCCACCGGGTCGCCGAGCCGCGCCTTGGCCTCCCGGTACATCTCCAGCAGGACGCCCCGCACGTAGGGATAGCGCACCCGGGTCGGCGAGTACGTGTACCAGGAGAAGGCGGCGCCGCGCGGGCAGCCGCGCGGTTCGTACTCGGGCCGGTCGGGGCCGACGGAGGGGTAGTCGGTCTGCTGCGCCTCCCAGGTGATGATGCCGTCCTTGACGTACACCTTCCAGGAGCAGGAGCCGGTGCAGTTCACACCGTGGGTGGAGCGCACCACCTTGTCGTGGGACCACCGGTCCCGGTAGAACTCGTCGGCCTCGCGGCCGCCCTTGCGGTGCAGGGTACGCAGGTCCGGGGAGACCTCCGCCCGGGTGAAGAAGCGCCGCGAACGGACCAGCGCCTCCGTCAGCCCGCCGTCCATGCCCGCCCGGGTCCGCTCGGGGTTCGTCTCCGTGCTCACCGCGGCACTCCACTCCTGGGCGCGACGCCCGTGGTTCGGTGTTCGGTTTCCGGCGGCCCGACTCTACGACCGCCTTCTGTGGGAAGGTGCACCACCACGCCAGGAATCGTGCGCGATTCCCGCGCCCGGACCGGCGGCACCGCGGTCACCGGGGCGGGCCGGCGGGCTCCCGGCGGCCCGCCCCGGCCGGCCCGGACAGGGCCCCGCCCGCCCGGGCCCGCTCGGCCTCGACGGCCTCCCACTCCTCGGTGCCGAGCAGTGCGAGGGCGGCCGGGAAGACGCCGTCCTGCTCCTTGAGGATGTGGGCACGGAGCAGGTCCATGGCGTGCAGCAGCCGGTCCGGCCAGGCCGGATCGGCGGGGACCGCCCCGTCGGCGGCCTCGGCCAGCACGGCGTCGACCGAGCGGTGCTCGGCCTCCAGCTGCGCGATCCGGTCCGGGAAGTCCCCGGCGAGAGCGGGGAACAGGCCGTGCTCCTCGACCCGCGTGTGCGGACCGAGCACCCGCGCGACCGCACGGGCGGTCCGCGCCATCCCGGCCGTGTCGCCCTTCCGGTGGGCGGTCCGCACATGGCTGATGAGGCGGACGACCTCGTCGTGCTCCCGGGTCAGCTCGTCGATCGCCGTCAGGGACTGGCAGCCGCAGTACTCGCACATCACGGGACTCCCGGGGTGGTCGGTGGCGGGGCCCCTGCCCCGCCCGGGTGATGCCCGGCCGCCGGGGGGCGCCCTCGTGATCAGTGTCCCGTCCGGGGCCGGGCCGGCCGGTGGGGCCGAAGGTCCCGGATGTGGCGCGAAACGTCCCCCCGGTCGGGACTGGCCCCCGGGACCGCCCGCGGCGACGGCGACATCCGGCGGAGCACGACGTGCGCGGAGCACGACGTGCGCGGAGCACGACGTGCGCGGAGCACGACGTGCGCGGGGCGCCCCCGGGCGGTGTCCGCCGCCGGGCGGCGGAAGGGGGCCGGTCGGCCCTAGCCGCGGGCCGGACGGGGCGACGACCATGGAACGATGTTCCAGAACGACGTGTTCCGTGCCCTCGGACGGCAGGAATGCCTGCGGCTGCTGGCCACGGCGCCGGTCGGGCGGGTGGTGTACACCCGGCAGGCCCTGCCCGCGGTGCTCCCGGTCAACTTCTCCCTGGACACGGACTCGTCCGTGATCCTGTGCACCTCCGCGTCCTCGGACCTGGTGCGGGCCGTCGACGGAGTGGTCGTGGCCTTCGAGGCCGACGAGTTCCACGCGGAGACGCGGTCGGGCTGGAGCGTCGTCGTCACCGGCAAGGCCGCCGTCGTGACCGACCCCGCCGAACGGGACCGGCTGGCGCGGCTGGGCCACACCTCGTGGATGCCGATGCTCGACGGGGTGTACGTGCGGATCGAACCGGAGATGGTCACCGGCCGGGAGCTGAACGCGTCGGCCGCGGCGCGGTGACGCCGGCCCGGCGGGCCGGGCGCCCCCCGGTGACCCGGTCACTCGGCCGGTGACCCGGTCACTCGGTCACTCGGTCACCCGGTCACCCGGTCACTCGGTCACTCGGTCACTCGGTCTCGAGGATGTCCCGGACGGGGCGGCGGGGTGTCGCCGGGCCGCGGGGACCGTAGCCGATGCGCAGGACCATCTGCGCGTCACCGGTCCCGGACGCCGGGTCGCGGGCGAGCAGCCGCAGTCCGGGCTTCTCCAGGGCGTGCGAGGTCAGCGAGGTGGCCAGGTCCGCCAGCGTGGCCTCGAGCAGCACCCGTTCCATGGCCTGCCCGGCGCGCAGCCACGCCTCGGGGCCGTCGCCGCGGGTGCTCAGCACGGCCAGGTGGGCGACCTGCTCGAAGACGCTGGAGCCGCGGTCGGCGACCGGGCGGCGTCCGGCGAAGTCCCGTACCGGTGCCCGGCCGCCCAGCCTGCCCGGGCCGAAGGCGTACTCGGGGACGCCGTCCACGGCGACGTCCGCGTCCGCCCCGAGCCGGGTCCAGCGCTCCAGGTCCTCGCGGGCGCGGGGGTCCAGGTCGTCCCGGCTCTCCGCGTCGCGGACCAGGTCGAGCAGGGTCTCCGCGTGCCAGGCGCCGGAGAAGTGCAGCTGCGCGCCCTCCTTCGCGGCGGCGTCCCGCAGGACGGTCCGCAGCTCCTCCGGGAGGTCCTTGTCGGCGAACGGGTGGCGGCTGGTGTGCCGTTGCCGGATCGCCGGGTGCAGCCGCGCGAGGTCCGCCGGTACCGGTGAGCCGTCGGCCGGGTCGTCGAGGCGGACCTCGGCGAGCAGCCCGGGTTCGTCCGGGTCGGGCAGCAGGGCCGTCACGGGGACGAGTCCCGCGTGCGCGGCGGCGACCCGCAGGTTGAACAGGGCGGCACCGCACCCCAGGTGCAGGGCGCGGTGGTCCGGGTCGGAGCGGGGCATCGCCCGGCCCAGGTCGGCGCGCAGCTGGAGCACCCGGCGGGCCACGAGGTGGCGGAAGCGCCAGGGCTGCGCGTTGTGCATGGACGGCGCCGCCGCTGCCTCGGCGACCAGCGCGGTCACCGTCCTGTCGTCGAGGGGTGACGAAGCCATGGCATCCTCCTCACGCGCCGGCGGGACACCGCCGAGGGCCACGAACCACCGCTCGCCCCGTCGTCCCGGGGTGCGGGTGCCCTTGCTTCCAGGGTCCCCCGGCGGACCCCGCCTCCCCCGCGGCCCCGAGGTCCCCGGCCCGGGGGCCGACCGGCCCTTTTCAGGGTCCGGAGCGAGCCCCCGGCCGGCGACCCCCGCGAGCCGGCGCGAGTCCCCGCGCGCCCGGAGCCGACGCGGGACCGCAGGAGCCCGAGGCCGACGCGGGTTCCCGGGAGAGCCCGGAGCGGACGCAGGGCCGCAG
>NZ_JAAGMD010000349.1 GCF_010548465.1 Streptomyces sp. SID14436
CCGCGGCGGGACGCCGAGGACCACCGGCCCGCCCTCCCCGGCGAGGGGCGCCGCGCCGGCACGGGGACGGCGCCCCCGCGGCTGCCGGCCGGCCGTCAGACGTTGCGCCGGTACTGCCCCCCGACCTCGAAGAACGCCTCGGTCACCTGCTGCAGCGAGCAGACCCGCGCGGCGTCCATGAGCACCTCGAAGACGTTGTCACCGTTGATCGCCGCCTCCTTGAGCCGGGCGATCGCCCGCGCCGCCTCGTCGCGGTGCGTGGTCCGGAAGTCGTGGACCCGCTTGAGCTGGGACTCCTTCTCCTGCTCGGTGGCGCGGGCCAGTTCGAGCTCCTGGGGCTCGGCGTCGCCGCCGGGCCGGCGGAAGGTGTTCACGCCGATGACGGGCAGCGAACCGTCGTGCTTGCGCTGCTCGTAGAGCATCGACTCGTCCTGGATGCGGCCGCGCTGGTAACCGGTCTCCATGGCGCCGAGCACACCGCCGCGCTCGTTGATCCGGTCGAACTCGGCGAGCACCGCGTCCTCGACCAGATCGGTGAGCTGGTCGATGATGAACGAGCCCTGCAGCGGGTTCTCGTTCATCGCGAGCCCCCACTCCCGGTTGATGATCAGCTGGATCGCCAGCGCACGGCGCACCGACTCGGCGGACGGGGTCGTGACGGCCTCGTCGTAGGCGTTGGTGTGCAGCGAGTTGGCGTTGTCGTAGATGGCGATCAGCGCCTGCAGGGTGGTGCGGATGTCGTTGAAGTCCATCTCCTGGGCGTGCAGGGAACGCCCGGAGGTCTGCACGTGGTACTTCAGCTTCTGGCTGCGCTCGTTGGCGCCGTACTTCTCCTTCATCGCGACGGCCCAGATGCGCCGGGCGACCCGGCCGAGCACCGAGTACTCGGGGTCCATGCCGTTGGAGAAGAAGAACGACAGGTTCGGGGCGAAGTCGTCGATGTGCATGCCGCGCGCCAGGTACGCCTCGACGTAGGTGAACCCGTTGGCGAGGGTGAACGCGAGCTGGCTGATCGGGTTCGCGCCGGCCTCGGCGATGTGGTAGCCGGAGATCGACACGGAGTAGAAGTTGCGGACCCGCTGCCGGATGAACCACTCCTGGATGTCGGCCATCATCCGCAGGGAGAACTCGGTGGAGAACAGGCAGGTGTTCTGGCCCTGGTCCTCCTTGAGGATGTCCGCCTGCACGGTGCCGCGCACGCTCGCCAGCGCGTGCGCGCGCAGCTCCGCCGCCTCCTCGGGCGACGGGTCCCGGCCCTCGGTGGCGCGGAACCGCTCGATCTGCTGGTCGACGACGGCGTTGAGGAAGAAGGCCAGCACGGTCGGCGCCGGACCGTTGATCGTCATCGACACCGAGGTGGTGGGCGCGACCAGGTCGAAGCCGTCGTAGAGGGCCTTCATGTCCTCCAGCGTCGCCACGGACACGCCGGAGGTGCCGACCTTGCCGTAGATGTCGGGACGCCGGTCGGGGTCCCGGCCGTACAGCGTGACCGAGTCGAAGGCGGTGGACAGCCGGGTGGCGGGCTGGTCCTCGGACAGCAGCTTGAAGCGCCGGTTGGTGCGGAACGGGTCGCCCTCGCCGGCGAACATCCGGGCCGGGTCCTCGCCGTCCCGCTTGAACGGGAACACACCGGCCGTGAACGGGAAGTGACCGGGCAGGTTCTCGCGGCGCCAGAACCGCACCAGTTCCCCGTGGTCGGTGAACGCGGGCAGGGCCACGCGGGGGACCTTGTTGCCCGACAGGGACTCGCGGGTGAGCTTGGTGCGGATCTCCTTGTCCCGGATCTTCACCACCTGTTCGTCGCCCGAGTAGGACTCCACGACGGCGGGCCAGCCCTCGATCTGCTCGGCGACGTGGTGCGGGAGCTGCCTGCGCGCCTCGTCCAGCAGGGCCGCCACGTTCGCCGCGTCGGACCCGGCCCGGTCGAGCTCGCCCCGCACCAGGTCCAGGCGCTGGACCCGCCGGGCCGCCTCGGCGAGCCGCTCCGTCTCCGCGTGGTAGGCGCGGACCGTCTCGGTGATCTCGGCGAGGTAGCGCACCCGGTCGGCGGGCACCACCTGCCGGATGCCGGAGGAGTGCCGCACGTCCACCGCGGGCAGCGCGCCCTCGGTCAGCGGCAGCCCCTTCTCGCCCAGGGCGGTCCTGAGGTATTGGTAGAGCGCGGTGACGCCGTCGTCGTTGAAGGTCGCCGCCGAGGTGCCGAACACCGGCATGTCCTCCGGCCGCTTGCCGAACGCCTCACGGTTCCGGATCAGTTGGCGGGCCACGTCGCGCAGGGCGTCCTTGGCGCCGCGCCGCTCGAACTTGTTGATCGCGACGACGTCGGCGAAGTCGAGCATGTCGATCTTCTCGAGCTGCGAGGCGGCACCGAACTCCGGTGTCATCACGTACATCGGGATGTCGACGAACGGCACGATCGCCGCGTCGCCCTGGCCGATGCCCGGGGTCTCCACGACCACCAGGTCGAACCCGGCGGCCTTGACCACGTCGATGACGTCCGACAGGTGCTCGGGCAGCTCGTGACTGCCCCGGGTGGCGAGACTGCGGAAGAAGACCCGGTCGCCGTCGAGGGAGTTCATCCGGATCCGGTCACCGAGCAGCGCGCCGCCCCCGCGCCGGCGGGTCGGGTCGACGGCGATCACCGCGATCCGCAGCGCGTCCCGCTGGTCGACCCGGAACCGGCGCACGAGCTCGTCCGTCAGGGACGACTTGCCCGAGCCGCCGGTCCCGGTGATACCGAGCACGGGCGTGACCCGCTGGGCCGCTGCGCCGCGCATCCGCTCCAGGAAGTCCGCGGGCAGCTTGCCGAGTTCGGCGCCGGTGATGGCACGGGCGACGGCGAACCGGTCACCGGCCAGGACGGCGTCGGCGTCGGCCGCCCCGCTGTCCCACAGGTCGATGTCGCACTCCCGCACCACCGAGTTGACCATCCCGGCCAGGCCCATCCGCTGGCCGTCCTCGGGGGAGAAGATGGTGACGCCGCTCCCGCGCAGCCGGTCGATCTCCTCGGGCACGATCACGCCGCCGCCCCCGCCGACCACGCGGATGTGCCCGGCCCCGCGCTCGCGCAGCGACTCGACGAGGTACTCGAAGTACTCGACGTGCCCGCCCTGGTAGGACGAGACCGCCACGCCGTGCACGTCCTCCTCCAGCGCCGCGTCCACGACCTCCTGCACGGACCGGTTGTGGCCGAGGTGGATCACCTCCGCGCCCTGGGACTGGAAGATCCGCCGCATGATGTTGATCGACGCGTCATGCCCGTCGAACAGGGCCGAAGCGGTGACCAGACGGACGGGGTGCACGGGGCGGTGCAGAGCGTTCATGGGTGCCTTCCCGGACAGGACGGGCGGAGTGGTGGCCGTAGAGATAGTAGGACGTCCTAGTAAATTGCCGAAGGTGAGAGGGGTGTGACGGCCAGCACAGGCGCGAACTCCGCGCCCCGGGGCCGCGCACACGCGCCCGCCCGGACGCACGCCGCCCTCGCGCCCCGCGCCACCGGAAATGCCCCCCGTGCCCCTTCCCGTCGACGATGTCCGGTTCCTTTCGCTCCTCCGTAAATGCCTGGACCGGGCCCCCTCGCCGACGGAAGGATTCCCCCTTTCCGAACCACCGGGGAGTGTGATGGGGACGTCCGAAACCCGAGGACCGACGCCTGGCAGGGGCGCGGTCCTCCTGGCCCTCCGCCTCTACGGCCGCGAACTCCGCCGCCTGCGACGGCTCGCCGTGCCCGCCCTGCTGCTGCCCGCCGTGGGCAACATCGGCATCCACTACATCGCGCCGCTGCTCATCGCCAAGCTGGCCGGACGGGCCGCCGCCGACGGCGGCCTCACCCTCGCCTCCGCCTTCCCGTACGTGCTGGGCTTCGGCGTGACGCTGCTGCTCGCCGAGGTGGTCTGGCGCATCGGCCAGCACTGCCTCAACCGGGTGGACGCGCTCGGCATGGAGCACCTCTACGTGCGCGGCATGGACGACCTGCTCGCCCAGGACGCCGCCTTCTTCCACGACAACTTCGCCGGCTCCCTGACCAAGCGGCTCCTCAGCTTCGGCAGGCGCTTCGAGGACTTCGTCGACACCCTCACCTACCGGATCGTGGGCAGTGCTGTCCCCCTGGTCTTCGGGGCCGTGGTGCTGTGGAGCTACGAGCCGATGCTGGTCGCCGGCCTGCTGCTGATGATCACGGTGACCGTCGTGGCCGCGCTGCCGCTGATCCGCCGCCGGCAGCGGCTCGTCGCCGCCCGCGAGGCGGCCGTCGCGCGCGTTTCCGGCCATGTCGCCGACAGCCTCATGAACATGGAGACCATCCGGGCCTTCGCCGCCGAGCCCCGGGAAGCCGCGGAACACCGCGACCGCGTCGCGGAGTCCCGGCGCCTGACCCTGAGGTCGTGGGACTACGGCAACCTGCGCGTCGACGTCCTCATCGCCCCCATGTCCATCCTGACCAACGTGCTGGGCCTGCTCGTGGCGGTCGCCTTCGGCGGCAGCGGCCAGGGCGTCGAGGCGGTCGTGGTGGCCTTCACCTACTACTCCAACGCCACCCGGATCATGTTCGAGTTCAACCAGATCTACCGGCGCCTGGAGAGCTCGATGACCGAGGCCGCGCAGTTCACCGAACTGCTGCTGCACCCGCCCACCGTGCTCGACCCCGCCGACCCCGAACCGCTCGCCCCGCGGGACACCGGCATCCGCTTCGAGGCGGTCACCTTCGCCCACGCGGGCGCGCCACCCATCTTCGAGAAGCTGGACCTGGACGTCCCTCCGGGCGCCCGGATCGGCCTGGTCGGCAGGTCCGGCGGCGGCAAGACCACCCTCACCCGGCTCCTGCTGCGGATGTCCGACCTCGACGGCGGACGCATCCTCATCGGCGGCCAGGACATCAGCCGCCTGCGCCAGAGCGACCTGCGCTCACTGATCGCCTACGTCCCCCAGGAACCGGCCATGTTCCACCGCAGCCTGCACGACAACATCGCCTTCGCCCGGCCCGGCGCCACCGACGAGGAGATCCACGCGGCGGCGGACGCCGCCCACGTCACGGAGTTCGCGAACCGGCTCCCCGACGGTTTCGCCACCCTGGTGGGGGAGCGGGGCGTCAAACTCTCCGGCGGCCAGCGCCAGCGCGTCGCCCTCGCCCGGGCCATCCTGCGCGACGCCCCGATCCTGCTCCTCGACGAGGCGACCAGCGCGCTCGACTCGGAGAGCGAACTCCTCGTCCAGGACGCCCTGTGGCGCCTGATGGAGGGCCGCACCGCCCTCGTCGTCGCCCACCGCCTGAGCACCGTCGCCGGCATGGACCGCCTCGTCGTGCTCGACCGGGGCACCGTCGTCGAACAGGGCAGCCACGACCAGCTCCTCGCCGCCGAAGGCCCCTACGCCCGGCTCTGGCGCCACCAGTCGGGCGGTTTCCTCGGCGCGACCGAGGAGGGTGCCGGCGAGGGGGCGGACGGCACCGGGCTGGACGAAGACCCCGCGCCCGAGGGCACGATGGTGCCGACGGGGGCAGGGCGGGACGGTACGGGCCCGGCCGGCGTCTGACGGGCAGCCGGTAAGCGGCGAGGCCCGGGCAACCGGAGGTGCCGCTGGGCAGGTGAGGATGACGGCGGGGACCGGCATGGGGGGCGAGCGCGGGAGACGGCGGAGGACGGGCTCCGGACGCCTTGCAGGGGTACCGAGCCCGGCTCTCACCGCCGAGGGCGTGTCTTTCGTTCCCGCGTCCTCCCGGTCCGTCCACCGGGTATCCGACCGGAACCGGGGCGGGGCATCAGACGGTCCGCACCGACATCGTGTACGACTGGCCGTGGCACGCCTCCAGGTGCGCGACCTCCGCCTCCAGCGCCTCCTTCGGCACCTCGGCGCTCTCGGAGAACAGCTGCACGTCCACGGTCCCGTCGGAGACCTCCCACACCCCGGCGGCCCGCCCCCGGTGCACCACCACGGGCGTGATCCAGCCGGACGTGCGGCTCACCGCCTTGCGCCGCTGCGACCGCAGGACGCGCGTGTCGGCCGTGCCCGGACCCAGCACGTACTGGTCGAACCCGGCCAGCAGCCGCACCTCCTCGGACGGCTCGGCGGCCGCCAGCGCGTCCACGTCCTCGGCGCGCAGGTAGCACACCGTCCCGTCCACCTCCACCTGCGCCGGCTCCTCACCGAGCGAGGCGAACCAGCCGCGGACCGCGGTCTTGCGGTGCGCGTTGCGCGTGAGCCAGGCGTCGAAGGTCTCCGGTGTCGCCGGCCCGTGCGCCCCGAGATACGCGGGGATCACGATGCGGGCCGCCTCCTCCGGCTCCATCGTCCCGGACCAGCCGGGCACCCGGTCGCGCGGTGAGGCGAAGGTGATGCGGTTGCCCTGGTTCGGTCCGTGACACAGCTTCCCCGTCCAGGCCAGCGGCTTGAGCACCGTCCCCCACCCGGAGGTCAGCTGCCCCTCCAGGGACGCGAACTCCTTCTGGGCGACCAGTGCCTCGGTGAGTTCCTGACGGGTGAGGGACCGGCCGGCGAGGAGCTCGTCGACGGCTTGGCCCAGGGCCGTCATCTGCTCCGGCGCGACCCCGAAGGTCCGCCGCCAGGCGGGCTTCTCCCAGGTCTTGGCTGCCGCCATCAACGACAGGTAGGCCGCCGCGTGTTCCACCGCCACGAGGTGCAGCGTGCCCCGCATGACCCAGGTCTTGACGACTTCACGAGCGTCGAGCGCCTGCTGGACGGCGTCGGCCTTCGGCTTCCGCTGCCGGACGGCGAGGGCGAGCTCGCCGACGAGGCCACCTGCGCCTGCACGCCCGCCAGTTCCCGCACGAGGGTGGCGACGGACGACGTCCCCCCGCGGGGCAAGGCTCTGCTGTCGCAGCCGCCAGGCGAGCACCTGGTCATGGGTCACGTGCATGTTGCGGGCGACGGCGGCCCTGCACGGGGTGCCTCAGCTCGCCCTCGCCTGGCAGTGGGACGACGTCTTCCGGGCCGGGCAGCTGGAAAGGCTGGGCGCGGGGATCTTCCTCCCGCCGCACGGTGAGGGCGCCTCGGCCGACCGGGTCAGGGACAGGCTGGCTCAGATACTGGCCGAGCCGTCCTTCCGGCAGGGCGCCGCGCGGATCCGCGCGGAGATGCTGCGGACCCCGGCACCCGGTGCGGTGGTGCCGACGCTGGAACAGCTGACGGCCCGGCACCGTGTGTCGGCCGGGCAGCGTGTCCGGCGCTGAGCCCTGTCCGGTGACCTCTGGTCCCGGGGCCGCGGCGTTCCCGGGGACGGGCACGTACGGGAACGCCGGTCGGCCCTCGGGGCGAGGATCAGCGCCTGGCGCGATGACCGGTCGTCTCGGAACCGGCGTCGGCCAGGGACGCGGCGAGGAACCGACCCGTGACCGAGTGCTCGGCCTTCGCCAGGTCGGCGGGGGTGCCCTCGAAGATCACCCGGCCGCCCTCGCTGCCGCCCCCGGGACCGAGGTCGACGACCCAGTCCGCGTGCTTGACGACGTCGAGATTGTGCTCGATGACGATGACCGAGTTGCCCTTCTCGACCAGGTCGTCGACCAGGTGGACGAGGCTGTCGACGTCGGACATGTGGAGCCCGGTGGTGGGCTCGTCCATGACGTAGACGCTGCCCTTCTTCCCGAGCTCCGTGGCGAGCTTGATGCGCTGGCACTCGCCGCCGGAGAGCGTGTTCAGCGGCTGGCCGAGCTGGAGATAGCCGAGGCCGACCCGGTTGATGGAACGGAGGGTCGTGGCAACCCTGGGTTCGGTGAAGAACTCGGCCGCCTCGGCGGCGCTCATCGACAGTACGTCGTGGATGTTCTGCCCGCGCAGGGTCAGACGCAGGACGTCTTCGGTGAAACGCATCCCCGCGCACACCTCGCAGGTCGTGATCATCGGATCCATGAAGGCGAGGTCGGTGTAGATGATGCCGTGTCCCTGGCAGGTGGGGCAGGCGCCCTCGGAGTTGAAGCTGAACAGTGAGGGGCTGACCTGGTTCTCGCGGGCGAACAGCCTGCGGATCTCGTCCATGATGCCGGTGTAGGTCGCCGGGTTCGAACGCCGGTTGGTGGTGACCGCGGACTGGTCGATGACGACCGCCGAGGGGTGTTGCCGCAACAGCACGTCGTGAATGAGCGTGCTCTTGCCGGAGCCGGCCGGCCCGGTGACGGCGGTCAGTACGCCGAGCGGAATCCGTACGCTGATGTCCTTGAGGTTGTGGGCCCGGGCTCCCGTCACCTCCAGGTGCCCCCTGGCCTCGCGGAACCGGTCCTTGATCGGGGTGATCCTGCGGAGGTACCGTCCCGTCGGCGTGTCCGCCTCGGTGAGGCCCCGGACGTCGCCCTGGTAGACGATCTCGCCTCCGTGGCGCCCGGCCCCGGGCCCGATGTCGATGACGTGTTCAGCCATCTCGATGATGTCGCGGTCGTGCTCGACCACCAGCACCGTGTTGCCCTTCCCGGCCAGTTCCATCAGGAGCCGGCTGAGCCGCTGCACGTCGCTGGGGTGCAGGCCGATCGTGGGCTCGTCGAAGATGTAGACCATGTCGACGAGCGAACTGTTGAGGTGCCGCACCATCTTGATGCGCTGCGACTCGCCGCCGGAGAGCGTGGACGTCTCGCGGTTGAGGCTGAGGTATCCCAGCCCCAGTTCGACGAGGTGCTGGAGCCGCTCGATCAGACTGGCCGTCAGGGTGGAGACGGACGACGCGTCGACCTTCTTGACGGCGTCCATCAAGTCGGCGATCTCCAGGGCGGCGAGTTCGGCGATGTTCCGGCCGTTGATGCGGCACCCGAGCGCCTGCCGGCTGAGCCGCTGCCCCTGACAGGTGTCGCAGGGCCCCCGGGTGACGACTCGCTCCAGTGCCACGCGGTTCTTGGCGCTCATCTCGTCCGGCTCCTTGCGCAGGTAGAGCCGGTTGAACTTGTCCATCAGCCCTTCGTACTTGGAGTTGATCTTTCCGCCCTGCCACTCCAGAGCGATGGACCCCTGGGTCCCGTACAGGAACGCCTGCCACTCGCTCTCGGTGTAGTCACGGAGCTTCTTGTCGTTGTCGAAAAGGCCGGAATTGGCGTACAGCTTCCAGAACCAGCCCCCCACATTGAAGGCGGGGTGCCGGATGGCGCCCTCGTTCAGCGACTTGGACCTGTCGAGCAGCTTGTCGAGGTCGACCTGCACCCGGTGGCCAAGGCCCTCGCAATCAGGGCACATTCCGGAGGGGTCATTGAACGAGAAGGCGTTCGAATAGCCGATCCAGGGCTTGCCCACCCGGGAATAGAGCAGCCGGAGCAACGCGTAGATGTCGGTGATCGTCCCGACGGTGGACCGCGCGTTCCCCCCGATCCGCTTCTGATCGATGATCACCGCAGTCGAGAGGTTCGCGATGTCGTCCACGTCGGGCTGGCCGTACTTGGGCAGGCGGTTGCGCACGAACGCGGTGAACGTCTCGTTGAGCTGCCGCTGGGATTCCGCCGCGATGGTGTCGAACACCAAGGACGACTTTCCGGATCCAGATACCCCCGTGAAGACGGTGACCATGTGTTTCGGCACCTCCACGGAGATGCCCTTGAGGTTGTTCTCACGGGCACCGATGATCTGAATAGCCTTCTGCTGCATGAGCGTCCTCACATCGACGGAAGCGAGCGGCTTCTCACGCTAGCGGCGATTGAGGTCAGATCCCGGCCGCAATGTCGACCAAGCCCGTCCCGGACGGCGCGATGGGACAGCGGACCGGTTGTGTTCCGTGACGCAGGGCCGGGGACGTCACCGGAATGCGCGGCGCGTTCCGGGTCAGGGCTCACGTGTCGATCGACGTACGCCGCAGGTCGGTCTCGATCCGTGAGGCCGTCGGCATTGTCCGGCAGGAGCGGCCACGGACGCATCGACCAGCCG
Source organism: Streptomyces sp. SID14436 (assembly GCF_010548465.1). Classification (GTDB taxonomy): domain Bacteria; phylum Actinomycetota; class Actinomycetes; order Streptomycetales; family Streptomycetaceae; genus Streptomyces. The sequence goes on from NZ_JAAGMD010000349.1 coordinate 9,847, forward strand.
GCTTCCCCCGGGCTGCGTGAGATGCCTGTGAGACGTGAGAGGGTCTGGGGCGTGAGTGAGACACCACCGAACACCCTGCAATACCGCTTTGACGGGCCGGAAGACGCACCGGTCCTGATCCTGGGTCCCTCACTGGGTACCACATGGCACATGTGGGACCGCCAGGTCCCGGAACTGACCCGGCAGTGGCGGGTGTTCCGGTTCGATCTGCCCGGGCACGGCGGGGCGCCCGCCCACCCGGCGGACTCCGTGGCCGAACTCGCCGAACGGCTGCTCGCCACCCTCGAAGGGCTCGGTGTGCAGCGGTTCGGCTACGCCGGCTGCGCGCTGGGCGGGGCGGTCGGGATCGAGCTGGCGCTGCGGCACCCCGAGCGGCTCGCCTCGCTGGCCCTGATCGCCGCCTCACCGCGCTTCGGTTCGGCGGACGAGTTCCGGCGGCGCGGGGTGATCGTCCGGACCAACGGGCTCGACCCGATGGCGCGCAGTGCGCCCGAGCGTTGGTTCACCGGCGGGTTCGCGGCGGCGCAGCCCGCCATCACCGAGTGGGCCGTGCAGATGGTGCGCACGACCGACCCCGGCTGCTACATCGCCGCCTGCGAGGCCCTCGCCTCCTTCGACGTGCGGGCCGGACTCGGCAGCGTCGGTGTGCCCACGCTCGTCCTGGTCGGCTCCGAGGACCAGGTCACCGGGCCGGCCGAGGCGCGCAACCTGGTCGCCGGGATCCCGGACGCCCGGCTCGCCGTCGTCCCCGGCGCCTCCCACCTGGTGCCGGTCGAGCAGCCCGCCGCCGTGACCGATCTGCTGGTGCGGCACTTCTCGACCGCCTGGCAGCCGGCCTACGACAGCAGCACCGGGCAGGTCGCCCTGCCCACCGGCGCCGTCGCCCGCCCGACCTCCGCCCCCGTCCCGGCGGCCGCCCCCGTGCGGCATCCGGCGCCCGCCGCGCCGGTCGCCGAGATCGCCCCGGCCGTCGCCCCCCAGCAGCCCGCCCACGGCCCCGCGGACGCGTACGACGAGGGGATGAAGGTCCGCCGGGACGTGCTGGGGGACGCGCACGTCGACCGCGTGCTGGCACAGGCCGACGACTTCTCGGCCGACTTCCAGGAGTTCGTCACCCGCTACGCCTGGGGCGGTGTCTGGGACCGGCCCGGCCTGGACCGGCGCACCCGCAGCTGCGTCACGCTGACCGCCCTGGTCGCCGGCGGTCACCTGGAGGAGCTGGCCTCCCACACCCGCGCGGCCCTGCGCAACGGCCTGACCCCCGACGAGATCAAGGAGGTCCTGCTCCAGGCGGCCGTGTACTGCGGCATCCCGGCCGCGGGCAGCGCCTTCCGCGTGGCCCAGCAGGTCATCCGGGAGGAGACCACACCGCAGGAGTGAGCAGGGGGGAGCAGGGGAGCGAGCGGGAGGCCCGGATCCGGGTCCGGCGGCCGGCGGAGCCCTGCACGGCGGCCCGGGGAGGAGCAACCGCGTGGACTCGCCGCCCCGCCCGGTCGCCGGGAGCCCCCGCCCGCCCGGCGGCAGCGATCCCGCCCCTTGGCCGGTGGCACCGACCGCTCGCCCCGGCCCGACCGCCCCCCTCGCCCCGGCCCGGCGTCCCGGCCGCGCTCCGCGTGGCGGGGGCAGGATGGAGACATGAAGCTCACCAAGATGTCGCACTCCTGCGTCCGTCTGGAACGGGACGGCCGTGCCCTGGTCATCGACCCAGGCGGGTTCACCGAGCCCGACGCCGCCGTCGGCGCGGAGGCCGTGCTGGTCACGCACGAGCACCCCGACCACTTCGACGAGGGACGGCTGCGGGCGGCCCTGGAGGCCGACCCGGCGACCGAGATCTGGACCCTGCGGGCGGTCGCCGAGCAGCTCACCGCGGCCTTCCCCGGGCGCGTGCACACGGTCGGGCACGGTGACACCTTCACGGCCGCCGGCTTCGACGTCGAGGTGCACGGCGAGCTGCACGCCGTGATCCACCCGGACATCCCGCGCATCACCAACGTCGGCTACCTCGTCGACGGCGGCGCGGTCTTCCACCCCGGTGACGCGCTGACCGTCCCCGACCGCCCCGTGCGCACGCTGATGCTGCCGGTCATGGCCCCCTGGAACAAGATCTCCGAGGTCATCGACTACGTCCGTGAGGTGCGCCCCGAGCGCGCCTACGACGTGCACGACGCCCTGCTCACCGACCTCGCCCGCCCGATCTACGACCGGCAGATCGGCGCCCTCGGCGGCACCGAGCACCTGCGGCTGGAGCCCCGGGCGTCGGTCGAGCTGTGAGCGAGCGGCGGCGGATCCGGGTTGTCACAGGTGCCGGGTAGGTTGGGGGACATGCGCATCGCGACCTGGAACGTGAACTCGATCACCGCCCGCCTGCCGAGGCTCCTGGCCTGGCTGGAGAGCAGCGGCACGGACGTGCTGTGCCTCCAGGAGGCCAAGGTCGCCGAGGAGCAGTTCCCCGTGGAGCCGCTGCGCGAGCTGGGCTACGAGGCGGCGGTCCACGCCACCGGCCGGTGGAACGGCGTGGCGGTGCTCTCCCGCGTCGGCCTGGAGGACATCGTCAAGGGCCTGCCCGGCGATCCCGGTTACGACGGCTCCGTGGAGCCCCGCGCGATCTCCGCCACCTGCGGACCGGTCCGCGTCTGGTCCGTGTACGTGCCCAACGGCCGGGAGGTGGACCACCCGCACTACGCCTACAAGCTCCAGTGGCTGGAGGCGCTGCGGGCCGCCGTCGCCGGTGACGCGGCCGGCAGCCGCCCGTTCGCCGTGATGGGCGACTACAACGTGGCGCCGACCGACGACGACGTCTACGACCGGGCCGCCTTCGAGGGCTCCACCCATGTCACGCCCGCCGAGCGGGCCGCCCTCGCCTCCCTGCGCGGGGCCGGCCTGACGGACGTCGTCCCGCGCCCCCTGAAGTACGAGCACCCCTTCACGTACTGGGACTACCGCCAGCTGTGCTTCCCCAAGAACCGGGGCATGCGCATCGACCTGGTCTACGGCAACGAGGCGTTCGCCAAGGCGGTCACCGACTCCTACGTGGACCGCGAGGAGCGCAAGGGCAAGGGCGCCTCCGACCACGCGCCGGTCGTCGTGGACCTGGACGTGGCCCCCGACGCCTGACCGGCCCCGCCGCCCGTACCACTGCCCCGGCCGGCCTTTCCCCGGCCGCCCCCGGCCCGCCCGGACCGCCTTCCTCCGGCCGGCCCGAACCGCCCCCGCGCCCCGGGCCGTCGGC
>NZ_JAAGMD010000376.1 GCF_010548465.1 Streptomyces sp. SID14436
ACGGCCGCAGGTCACATCGGCCCGCCGGTGACCGGGCGCCCCGCCGACGGACGGACGCGGCGGGGACCCTCGGCCACGGCGCCCCCCGCCCTGCCGGCCCCCGGGCCGTCCCGCCGGGCTCTCAGACCACCCCGTCCGCGCGCAGCCGCCCGATCGACTCGGCCGAGTGACCGAGTCCCGTCAGGATCGCCTCCGTGTGCTCGCCCACCGCCGGGACCGGGTCCATGCGGGCCGGTGTGTCCGCGAGGTCGGCGGGCGGCAGCAGGGCCTCGACCGTGCCGCCCGGCACCGCCACCTCGCGCCACCGGTCCCGGGCGGCCAGCACCGGGTGGTCGAGGAAGGCGGCGACGTCGTTGACCCCCGCGCAGGCGATGCCGATCGACTCGAGGTCCTTCAGCAGGTCGTCGGCGTCGGAGCGGGCGCAGCGCTTGGCGATCAGCGCGTTGAGTTCCTCGCGGTGCGCCACCCGGTCCGGGCCGGTGGCGAACCGGGGATCGTCGGTCAGGCCGGGGCTGCCCAGGAACTCGGCGCACAGCACCGCCCACTCGCGCTCGTTCTGGATGGAGAACAGCACCTCGCGGCCGTCGGCGGCGCGGAACGTCCCGTAGGGGGCGATGGTGGCGTGCTGCGTGCCCAGCCGGGGCGGCTGGCTGCCGCCGTACCGGGTGTAATAGGCGGGCTGGCCCATCCATTCGGCGAGCGCCTCGAGCAGGGACACCTCCACCGGGTGCGCCTCTCCCGTGGTCGCCCGGGTGTAGAGCGCGGTGAGGACACCGCTGTACGCGTACATCCCGGCGGCGATGTCGGCCACCGAGATGCCCGTCCGCGCGGTCTCCTCCGCGGTCCCGGTCAGGGACACCAGCCCGGTCTGGCACTGCACCAGCAGGTCGTACGCCTTGCGGTCGGCCCACGGCCCGGTGGTGCCGTAGCCGGAGACGGTGCAGGGGATCAGCCGGGGGCGGTCCCGGGTGACGTCGGCGGTGCCCAGGCCGAGACGGTCGACGGCACCGGGCGCCAGGTTGTGCACGAAGACGTCGGCGTCGTCGAGCAGCCGGTGCAGGATGTCCCGGCCCCGCGGGTCCTTGAGGTTGAGGGTGAGGGACTCCTTGGAGCGGTTGAGCCAGACGAAGTAGCTGGACTGACCGTGCACGGTGGTGTCGTAGCGGCGGGCGAAGTCGCCGCCGCCCGGCCGCTCCACCTTGATCACCCGGGCGCCGAGATCGGCGAGCTGGCGGGTGGCGTAGGGAGCGGCCACGGCCTGCTCCAGACTGACCACCGTGACGCCCGCCAACGGGTACCGCTGCGCTCCCATGCCTCCCGCTCTCCCGGGACCCGCCCGCCCCGATCCGCTCCGCCCGTGCGGCGGGCGGCGGGACCCGAGGCCCCGTCCCGCCCGCTCTCAGTGGCCCGTACGGCCGGTTCCGGCGTCCGCGGGCCTGCTGCGGGAGACGATACGCGTGCCCCGGTCGTCGGTGACCCTGACCTGGAGCGAACCGCAGCCGCAGCGCGTCCACAGCGTGCTGCCGGCCCCGGTGAGGTGACGCGACACCACCCGGAACGGCTCGGCGCCGTCGGGCCATCCGCAGAACGGGCAGGCGGTGCCGAGGGTGCCCGTCCCACGCGTGCTGCCGGTCGTGCTGGTCATGTCGGCTCCTTGACTGTTCTTCCTTCACGGATACGGCCGGTCGTCGCGACACAGCCAGGGTGCGCCGCCCGGTCCTTTCATGTCCAGGTTGACTTTGCGGACCTGACCGTGAAGCGTGGCCTTCATGATTGATCTGCGCAGGCTGCACGTCCTGAGGGCGGTCGCCCACTACGGCACGGTCACCGCGGCCGCCCGCGCGCTGCACTTCACCCCGTCCGCGGCCTCCCAGCAGATCCGTCAGCTGGCGCGCGAACTGGACGTGGTCCTGCTCGAACCGCAGGGGCGCGGTGTGCGGCTCACCCCGGCCGCCGAGAGCCTGCTCGCGCACGCCGACGCCATCCAGGCGCGCTGGGAGCAGGCCGAGCGGGACCTGCGGGCCGATCACGGCGCCCCCGCCGGGCTGCTGCGGGTGACCGGCTTCCCGGTCGCCGTGTCGGTGCTGCTGGCGCCGATGGCGGCCCGGCTGGGCCGGCGGCATCCGCGGCTGTCGGTGCGCATCCAGGAGGCCGGCGTGCCCGAGAGCTTCGACCTGCTGTTCGAGGGGGCCACCGACCTCGCGGTCGTGGAGGCCACCCCGCGCAATCCGCCGCCGGGCGACGAGCGGTTCGACCAGCAGCCGCTGCTCGACGACCGCTTCGACCTGGTGGTCCCCGACGGCCATCACCTGGCAGGCCGGGAGCGGATCGACCTCGCGGAGGCGGCCCGCGAGCAGTGGATCGCGCCGGTGCCGGAGAGCCCCTGCCGGCCGCACGTGATGTCCGCCTGCGGGGCGGCCGGGTTCACTCCCGACGTCGTCCACCACGCCCTGGACTGGAACGTCACCGCCCATCTCGTCGCCCACGGCCTCGGTGTCGCCCTGATACCGCGCCTGGCCCTGCTGACGGACCACCTGCCCGTGACGCGGGTGCGCTGCTCGGGCGACCCGCACCGCAAGCTGCTGACCTGCACGCGCGGCGGCGACGACACCCGCCCGGCGGTGGCCG
>NZ_JAAGMD010000397.1 GCF_010548465.1 Streptomyces sp. SID14436
CCCCGCCCGGCGGCGGACCCGTCGGCGGACCGGGCGGCTGGGGCCACGGCTGGGGCGGGCCCCCGCCCGCCGCGAAGCCCGGCGTCATCCCGCTGCGCCCGCTGGGCGTCGGCGAGATCCTGGACGGCGCCGTCTCCACCATGCGCACCTACTGGCGCACCATCCTCGGCATCTCGCTGACCGTCGCCGTCATCACCGAGGTCATCGGCGTCCTCGTCCAGGGTCTGGCCCTGGACAGCGGCAACACCGCGATCCTCGAGGACCCGGACGCCACCCTCAGCGAGTTGACCGGCGTCCTGGGCGACCTGATGCTCGGCTCGGTCGTGCTCTACGTGATCGTGCTGCTGGGCACCGTCGCCGCCACCGCCCTGCTCACCACCGTCACCAGCCGCGCCGTGCTCGGCCGGCCGGTCACCCTCGGTGAGGCGTGGCGCGACGCCCGTCCCCAGCTCCTGCGGCTGCTGGGCCTGATGTGCCTGCTGCTGCTGATCACCGCCGCGGTCGTCACCGTCGGCGCGCTGCCCGGCCTGCTGGTGGGCCTGGCGGGCGGCGGCGGTGGGGCCGCCATCGCCCTCACCGTCCTCGGTCTCCTCGGCGCCGCCGTCGTCGCCGTGTGGCTCATGGTCCGCTTCTCGCTGTCCTCGGCGGCGCTGATGCTCGAGAAGCAGGGCATCGTCAAGGCGCTGAGCCGCTCCGCGAAGCTGGTCCGCGGCGCCTGGTGGCGCGTGTTCGGCATCCAGGTGCTGGCGGCCCTCCTCAGCGGCCTCGTCGCGTCGATCATCGTCATCCCCTTCACCCTCATCGCCAGCGCCTTCAGCGGAGACGGCGTCACCGGCTTCCTGGAGAGCGCCGGCGGGAACTTCGGCTGGACGTTCCTGATCATCAGCGGCATCGGCTCGGTCATCGGCCGCACGATCACCTTCCCGATCACGGCCGGCGTCACCGTGCTGCTCTACATCGACCAGCGCATCCGCCGCGAGGCCCTCGACCTCGACCTGGCCCGCGCCGCCGGCCTCCACGGCCCCGGCCCCGACGCCACCCCGGGGGGCTGACAGGGTGATAACCGCGGGGGGAGTCCTCACATCGGTCCAGGCGCTGCCGACGGCCACCGGCACCGCCGTACGCATCCTGGCGGGCGGCGACGAACCGCCCGTCACCCTCCCGCGCGACCCCGCGCGGGAGGCCGCCCGGCGCGAACTGTCCAAGCGCATGTACCACGAGAACGACCCCAGCTGGTTCCACAAGGCCCTCAACGCCTTCTGGGACTGGGTGGGCGACCTCTTCGAGGCCGCCTCCACCGCCACCCCGGGCGGCACCCTGGGCCTGACCGTCGTCATCGCCGCCGTCATCGCCGTCGTGGGCGCCCTGTGGTGGCGCCTGGGCACCCCGCGCCGCCAGCCGGTCTCCGCGCCCGCCCTGTTCGACGACCGGCCCCGCAGCGCCGCCGAACACCGCGCCGCCGCCGAGGCGCACGCCGCCCAGGGCCACTGGAACCAGGCCGTCCAGGAACGCATGCGGGCCATCGTGCGCTCCCTGGAGGAACGCGCCCTGCTCGACCTGCGGCCCGGCCGCACCGCCGACGAGGCCGCCACGGAGGCCGCCCGCGCCCTGCCCGCCCACACCGACCGCCTGCGCGCCGCCGCCCGCGGCTTCGACGACGTCACGTACGGCGGCCGCACCGCGACCGAGGAGGCGTACCGCGCCATCGCCGGCCTGGACGACGACCTCGAACGCAGCAGGCCCCGGCTCGCCGGCAGCACGTCCGGCGCCCACGGCACGGACCACGACACCAGCCGGGGAGCAGCCGGATGACGACCGAGGCCACCCTTCCGTCCACCTCGGCCTCGCCCACCGCCCGCCAGGTGTGGACCCGCACGCGCGGCATCGCCCTCGCGCTGGTGCTGCTGCTCGTGGGTGCCGTCGTGATCGCCGTGGTCCGCGCCGACACCCGCCACGGCGCACTCGACCCGCGCTCCGCCGACCCGCACGGCAGCCGGGCCGTCGCCGAACTCCTCGCCGACCGCGGCGTGGACACCCGCGTGGTCACCACCCTGGAGGACGCCGCCACCGCGGCCGGTCCCGACACCACGCTCCTGGTCGCCGTCCCCGACCTGCTGACCCCGTCCCAGCAGGCCCGGCTGCACGACGCCACCGCCGACGCCGGCGGCCGGACCGTGCTGGTCGCCTCCGGCAGCGCCTCCGTGGAACGCCTCGCGCCCGGCGTCACCGCCGCCCCGGCCACCAGCCTCGACTCCACGCTCTCCCCCGACTGCGCCCTGCCCGCCGCCCGCCGCGCGGGCAGCGCCGACGTCGGCGGCCTCCGCTACACCACCACCCACGTCGCGGCCGACGAGTGCTACCCCAGCGAGCGCCTCGCCACCCTGCTGCGCATCCCGGCCGCCACCGGCGACGGCGACACCGTCCTCCTCGGCTCCCCGGACATCCTCCTCAACGACAAGCTCGCCGAGCAGGGCAACGCCTCGCTCGCCCTCCAGCTCCTCGGCTCCCGCCCCCATCTCGTCTGGTACCTCCCCACGCTCGCCGACGCCTCCGCCGCGTCCGAGGACGGACGGCGCAGCTTCTTCGACCTGATCCCCTCCGGCTGGCTCTGGGGGACCCTGCAACTCTTCATCGCGGCAGCCCTGGCCGCCCTATGGCGCGCCCGGCGGCTCGGCCCGCTGGTGCCCGAGAAGCTGCCCGTCGCGATCCGCGCCTCCGAAACCGTCGAGGGCCGCGCCCGCCTCTACCGCCGGGCCGACGCCCGCGACCGCGCGGCCTCCGCTCTGCGCTCCGCCACCCGCACGCGCCTCGCCCCCCTCGTCGGCGTCCCCGTCTCCCAGGCGCACGCGCCCGAGGCCCTGCTCCCCGCCCTGTCCTCGCACCTCCGGGGCGACGGACAGTCCCTGCACGCGCTGCTGTTCGGCCCGCCGCCCGGCGACGACGCAGCTCTCATCCAGCTCGCCGACCACCTCGACGCCCTCGAAAGAGAGGTACGCCGTCCATGATGGACCCGACCACTGACAACGCCGCGCACACCGGGGACCCGGCCGCCGCCCGGGCCTCCCTGGAAGCCCTGCGCGCCGAGATCGCCAAAGCCGTGGTCGGCCAGGACCCCGCCGTGACCGGTCTCGTCGTCGCCCTCCTGTGCCGCGGCCACGTCCTCCTGGAAGGCGTCCCCGGCGTCGCCAAGACCCTCCTCGTCCGCGCGCTCGCCGCCACCCTGGAACTCGACACCAAGCGCGTCCAGTTCACGCCCGACCTGATGCCGAGCGACGTCACCGGCTCGCTCGTCTACGACGCCCGCACCGCCGAGTTCTCCTTCCAGCCCGGCCCGGTGTTCACCAACCTCCTCCTCGCGGACGAGATCAACCGCACCCCGCCGAAGACCCAGTCGTCGCTGCTGGAGGCCATGGAGGAACGCCAGGTCACCGTCGACGGCACCCCCCGCGCGCTCCCCGACCCCTTCCTGGTGGCCGCGACCCAGAACCCCGTCGAGTACGAGGGCACCTACCCGCTGCCCGAGGCCCAGCTCGACCGCTTCCTCCTCAAGCTGACGATCCCGCTGCCCTCCCGCGAGGACGAGATCGACGTCCTCAACCGCCACGCACAGGGCTTCAACCCGCGCGACCTGCGGGACGCCGGAGTCCGCCCCGTGGCGACCGCGGCCGACCTCGAAGCGGCCCGCACCGCCGTCGCCGCGACGACGGTCTCCCCCGAGATCACCGCCTACGTCGTGGACATCTGCCGCGCCACCCGCGAGTCGCCGTCCCTCACCCTCGGCGTCTCCCCCCGCGGCTCCACCGCGCTGCTCGCCACGGCCCGCGCCTGGGCCTGGCTGACCGGCCGCGACTACGTCACCCCGGACGACGTGAAGGCGCTCGCCCTCCCCACGCTCCGGCACCGTGTCCAGCTCCGCCCGGAGGCCGAGATGGAGGGCGTCACGGCCGACTCGGTCATCAACGCCGTCCTCGCCCACGTCCCCGTCCCCCGCTGATGGCACTCACCGGACGCGCCGCCCTCCTCGCGGCCCTCGGCTCCCTCCCCGTCGGCATCTGGGAACCCGGCTGGACGGGCATCCTCGCCGTCAACGCCCCCCTCGCGGTGGCGTGCGCCTGCGACTACGCCCTGGCCGCACCCGTGCGCCGTCTCGGGCTGACCCGCTCCGGGGACACCTCGGTCCGCCTCGGCGACAGCGCCGACGTCACCCTGACGGTCACCAATCCCTCCGGGCGCCCGCTGCGCGCCAGGATCCGGGACGCCTGGCCCCCGAGCAGCTGGCAGCCCGGCACGGGGCCCGACGCGTCACGGCACCGCCTGCGCGTCCCCCCGGGCGAACGCCGCCGCCTGACGACCCGTCTGCGGCCGACCCGCCGCGGCGACCGCGTGGCGGACCGCGTCACCATCCGCTCCTACGGCCCGCTCGGCCTGTTCGCCCGTCAGGGCACCCACCGGGCGCCCTGGACGGTGCGGGTCCTGCCGCCGTTCACCAGCCGCAAGCACCTGCCGTCGAAGCTGGCCCGTCTGCGGGAACTCGACGGCCGCACCAGCGTCCTGACGCGGGGTGAGGGCACCGAGTTCGACAGCCTGCGCGAGTACGTCCCCGGCGACGACACCCGTTCCATCGACTGGCGTGCCACGGCCCGTCAGACGGCGGTCGCGGTGCGCACCTGGCGTCCCGAGCGGGACCGTCACATCCTGCTGGTCCTCGACACCGGCCGCACGTCCGCGGGCCGGGTCGGGGACGTACCCCGGCTGGACGCGGCCATGGACGCATCCCTGCTGCTGGCGGCGCTGGCCTCCCGCGCCGGCGACCGTGTGGCGCTCCTCGCCCACGACCGCCGCACTCGTGCCCTCGTCCAGGGCCGCACCGCGGGCGATGTCCTTCCGTCCCTGGTCAACGCGATGGCCACGCTGGAACCCGAGCTCGTCGAGACCGACGCCCGGGGCCTCGCGGCCGCGGCACTGCGCACGACCCCGCGCCGGTCCCTGATCGTGCTGCTCACGACCCTGGATCCCGCGCCGATCGAGGAGGGTCTCCTGCCGGTCCTGCCTCGGCTAACCCAGCGCCACACCGTCCTGCTGGCCTCGGTGGCCGATCCGTACATCGCCGAGATGGCCACGGCACGCGGCACGACGGACGCGGTGTACGAGGCGGCGGCAGCCGCCCAGTCCCACGGCGAGCGCGAGCGCACCGCGGAACAACTGCGCCGGCACGGTGTCACCGTGGTCGACGCGACTCCTGACACTCTGGCGCCGGCCCTGGCCGACGCATATCTGGCCCTGAAGGCGGCGGGACGGCTGTAACCGCCGCGGAGCACGTCCATCGCCAGGGGAAGGCGGGATTCTGATTCGTTTTCCTCTCCCCCTGGCTCTGAAACGCAGAAAACCCCCGTGTCATCAGACACGGGGGCTTCCCCACAATTTGTTCGGCGGCGTCCTACTCTCCCACAGGGTCCCCCCTGCAGTACCATCGGCGCTGTAAGGCTTAGCTTCCGGGTTCGGAATGTAACCGGGCGTTTCCCCTACGCTATGACCACCGAAACACTATGAAACACTCAACCGCACCA
>NZ_JAAGMD010000430.1 GCF_010548465.1 Streptomyces sp. SID14436
GGGGCGGGCGCCGGGCCGGGGCGGGCCGGCGCGCCGTCCGGCTCCTCGCGGGGCTCGGTGCGGCCGTCGTTCCGGTCGTCGTTCTCGTGGTCCCGCTCGCGCTCGTTCATCGGCCTCACGCCCGGAAGACGTGCCGGCGGATCGCGGCGGCGTTGGAGAAGATGCGGATGCCGAGGACGACCACGACTCCGGTGGAGAGCTGGGCGCCGACGCCCAGCTTGTCGCCGAGGAAGACGATCAGCGCGGCGACGACCACGTTCGACAGGAACGACACCACGAAGACCTTGTCGTCGAAGATGCCGTCGAGCATGGCCCGCAGCCCGCCGAAGACGGCGTCGAGCGCCGCCACCACGGCGATCGGCAGATACGGTTCGACGACCGCCGGGACCTCGGGCCGGACCAACAGGCCGGCCACGACTCCCACGACGAGGCCCAGTACGGCGATCACGATGTGCCCTTCCCGGTTATCGGCTGTGCCGTGCGTACGATCACTCTCGGTGCTGCGGGCAGCCGGAGGTCGTCCGCCGTGGAGAGGGCGGTCCGGATGCCGTAGTTCTCCTGCAGGGCGTGCAGATACAGCCCGTCGGCGCTGTTCTGGAACCGGTCGCTCAGCGCCGGCCCGTCCCCCACCGCGAGCACCGTGTACGGCGGCACCAGCGGCTTGTTGTCGACCAGTATCGCGTCTCCGGCGGCCCGGATCGCCGACAGGGCGGTCAGCCGCTGTCCGTTGATGGAGATCGCCTCGGCGCCGGACTCCCACAGTCCGTTGATCACGCGCTGCATGTCGCGGTCGCGGACCCGGCCGGTGTCGGAGAAGCCGGAGGCCCCCCGCGGGTCTCCGTCGGCACCCGTGCCGGCGTCCTTGGCGTCGTTCACGACGAGCCGTACTCCGGGGCCGTGCACCGGGACGGAGCCGGCGAGGAGACCGACGAGGTGGGAACGGTCGCCGCCGCTGTCCCGGAGCGCTTCCTGCCGCCGGGCGTCCACGTCCGCGCGCAGTGCGTCGACCCGGTCCTCGAGCGCGTCGGCGGCGTCGGTCTCGTCCTCGATCCGGTCGATCAGTTCCTCGCGCTCCTTGGCCACGACGGGGGCCGAGACCCGCGCCTGCGCCGCCCCCACGGTCACGACCAGCGCCGCGAGCACGAGTCCCACGGCGAGTCCGAGCTTCGCCCTGAGGGTCTTCGGCAGGCCGCCTTCGCCGTCGGCCTTCTTGCGCGCCGCGGCCTCGGCGTATCCGTCGTCGAGGCTGTGGTCCATGACGTTGGTGAGCAACGACATGGACGCGTCCGGGCGTGGCGGCCGCGTCGGTGTGCTCCGAACGGGGGGTTGCTGCGGCATGCGGGACATCGTCGCACGTCGCGGCCGGTACCTCCGAACGGCCCTGGCCGGGTGCCGGACAGGCCCCCTTGGGGAGGCTTGTCCGGCACGCACGCATCCCGCCGGTTGTCCGCCCCGGCCGGCCGGCGCCCGGTGACGCCGGGCCCGGCCGGGGGCGGGCCCGTCTAGCGTCCCGCGCTGTCCACGACGGCGGACCACTCGTCGAGCAGCGCCTGGGCGGAGGCGTCGTCGGGGCCTTCCGCCCACAGGTGGGTGACCGCCTCGGCCGGGTCGGGCAGCACCATCACCCAGCGGCCGTCGGCCTCGACCACGCGCACCCCGTCGGTGGTGTCGACGGAGCGGTCCCCGGCCTCCTCGACGACGCGCCGCATGACCAGGCCCTTGACCGCCCACGGCGTGGCGAGGTCCCGCCGGATGACGTGCGCCCGCGGGATCCGGGCGTCGATCTGGCTGAGCGTCAACTGCGTGCGGGCGACCAGCCCGATGAGCCGGACGAAGGCGGCCGTGCCGTCGTAGACGCTGCTGAACTCCGGGACGATGAAGCCGCCCTTGCCGTCGCCGCCGAAGATCGTCCCTTCCTCACGGCCCACGCGGGTGAGGTCGTCGGGGGACGTCGTCGTCCACTCGACCTGCGTGCCGTGGTAGGCGGCGACCTGCTCGGCGATCCTGGTGGTCGTCACCGGCAGCGCGACCCGGCCGCTGCGGCGCTCGGCCGCGATGAGGTCGAGCATGACGAGCAGGGCGCGGTCGTCCTCGATGATGCGCCCCTTCTCGTCGACGAGGGACAGCCGCTCACCGACCGGGTCGAACCGCACGCCGAACGCGGCCCGGGACGACGCCACGATCTCCCCGAGCCGCACCAGGCCGGAGCGCCGCATGTCGGCGGACTCGGTCGGCCGGGACTCGTCGAGGCCGGGGTTGATCGTCAGGGAGTCCACGCCCAGCTTCCCGAGCAGGCTCGGCAGCACGAGGCCGGAGCTGCCGTTGGAGGCGTCGACGACCACCTTGAGCCCGGACTCGGCGATACCGGTGATGTCGACGTTGCGCAGCAGCGAGCCGGTGTACGAGTCGAAGACGCTCGCGGGGAAGTGCAGGTCGCCGATCTCGCCGGGGAAGGCGCGCCGGTACTCCTGACGGGCGAACACCCGGTCCAGCTTGCGCTGGCTGCCCTGGGACAGGTCGGCGCCCTGCCCGTCGAAGAACATGATGTCGACCGAGTCCGGCACGCCGGGCGTCGTCCGGATCATGATGCCGCCGGCGCTGCCCCGCGCGGTCTGCTGCCGCGCCACGGGCAACGGCACGTTCTCCAGGTCCCGTACGTCGATGGCGCTCGCCTGGAGCGCGGAGATCACCGCGCGCTTCAGCGCACGGGCGCCGCGGGAGTGGTCGCGGGCCGTGGTGACCGTGGACCCCTTCTTGAGGGTCGTGGCGTAGGCCCCGGCGAGCCGCACGGCCAGTTCGGGGGTGATCTCGACGTTGAGGATGCCGGAGACCCCGCGGGCGCCGAAGAGGTGCGCCTGCCCCCGGGACTCCCAGATGACGGACGTGTTGACGAACGCGCCGGCCTCGATGGTCTTGAACGGGTAGACCCGCACGTTGCCCTGGACGATCGATTCCTCGCCGATGAGGCACTCGTCGCCGATGACGGCGCCGTCCTCGATGCGGGCCGCGCGCATGATGTCGGTGTTCTTGCCGACGACGCAGCCGCGCAGGTTGCTGTGCGGTCCGACGTAGACGTTGTCGTGGACGACGGCCTTGTGCAGGAAGGCGCCGCTCTTGACGACGACGTTGGAGCCCACGACGGTGTGCTCGCGGATCTCGGCGCCGGCCTCGACCTTGGCGTAGTCACCGATGTACAGCGGCCCGCGCAGGTCGGCGTCGGGGTGCACCTCGGCTCCCTCGGCCACCCACACGCCGGGCGAGATCTCGAAGCCGTCGATGTCGACGTCGACCTTGCCCTCCAGGACGTCGGCCTGGGCCTTCACGTAGCTCTCGTGGGTGCCGACGTCCTCCCAGTAGCCCTCGGCGATGTAGCCGTAGACGGGCTTGCCTTCCTTCATCAGCTGCGGGAAGACGTCGCCGGACCAGTCGACGGACACGTCGGCCTCGACGTAGTCGAAGACCTCGGGCTCCATGACGTAGATACCGGTGTTCACCGTGTCGGAGAAGACCTGCCCCCAGGTCGGCTTCTCCAGGAAGCGTTCGACCTTGCCTTCTTCGTCGACGATGGTGATACCGAATTCCAGCGGGTTGGGAACACGGGTCAGACAGACCGTGACCAACGCGCCCTTTTCCTTGTGGAAATTGATGAGCTCGGTGAGGTCGAAGTCGGTCAGCGCATCACCGGAAATGACGAGAAAGGCGTCGTCCTTCAGTGCCTCCTCGGCATTCTTGACGCTTCCGGCGGTGCCGAGTGGCTTCTCCTCGTTGGCATACGTGAGCTCCATTCCGAGCTCCTCGCCGTCACCGAAGTAGTTCTTGACGAGGGATGCGAGGAACTGGACAGTCACCACGGTTTCGTTGAGCCCATGCCTCTTGAGCAGCCGCAGCACGTGCTCCATGATCGGCCGGTTGGCGACCGGCAGGAGCGGCTTGGGCATGCTTGAGGTCATGGGGCGAAGGCGTGTGCCTTCGCCTCCGGCCATCACGACGGCCTTCATGTCGGAAGCGTCCTCCTCGAAGAGACGACGGTCTGGCCGACGTCACCCGCAGAGATTGCCCGCAGCATTACCCTGCGAGGCGTGGCGCAGCCGTGCGCGTACGAATCAGCGAGTTCAATCGGCCATGGCGTCCGCACGAACCAGACGGCGGACTTGTATCACGTAGAGAACTCCTGCCCACCAATACAGGGTTGTACCCCATCCGGCGAACGCCCATCCGAAAATGGCAGCGAGTGACGCGATCCAGCCGGATCCGTCACTGAGCAGGAGCAACGGGAACGCATACATCAGGTTGAAGGTGGCGGCCTTGCCCAGGAAGTTCACCTGCGGCGGCGGATAGCCGTGGCGCCGGAGGATGCCCACCATCACCAGCAGGACCAGCTCGCGGGCGAGGAGTACGGCGGTGAGCCAGAGCGGCAGAATTTCGCGCCAGGTGAGGCCGAGCAGGGTCGACAGAATGTAGAGCCGGTCCGCCGCGGGGTCGAGGAGCCGGCCCAGGTTGCTGATCTGGTTCCACCGTCGGGCCAGCTTGCCGTCGAGGTAGTCGCTGATGCCGCTCAGCGCGAGGACCAGCAGCGCCCAGCCGTCACTGTTCGGGCCGCCGAACTCGGGCCTGAGGATGAGCCACAGGAAGAGCGGCACACCGAGGAGCCGCGCCATGCTGAGGATGTTGGGGATGGTGAGGACGCGGTCCGTCTGGACGCGTGTCTCCTGGACCTCCACCCGGGAGCCTCCTGTGGGAATACGTGTGTCAACGATGCTTCATGACTTTACATCAACGCGAAAAAGCTCCGGCTCTCGGGTTGTATGCCCGAGAGCCGGAGCTCAAAAGGAGTTCGGCGGCGTCCTACTCTCCCACAGGGTCCCCCCTGCAGTACCATCGGCGCTGTAAGGCTTAGCTTCCGGGTTCGGAATGTAACCGGGCGTTTCCCCTACGCTATGACCACCGAAACACTATGAAACACTCAACCGCACCACAGCGTGACCTGGCGCGGGGTTGTTCGTGGTTTCAGAACCAACACAGTGGACGCGAGCAACTGAGGACAAGCCCTCGGCCTATTAGTACCGGTCAACTCCACACGTTACCGTGCTTCCATATCCGGCCTATCAACCCAGTCGTCTACTGGGAGCCTTACCCCATCAAGTGGGTGGGAGCCCTCATCTCGAAGCAGGCTTCCCGCTTAGATGCTTTCAGCGGTTATCCCTCCCGAACGTAGCCAACCAGCCATGCCCTTGGCAGAACAACTGGCACACCAGAGGTTCGTCCGTCCCGGTCCTCTCGTACTAGGGACAGCCCTTCTCAAGACTCCTACGCGCACAGCGGATAGGGACCGAACTGTCTCACGACGTTCTAAACCCAGCTCGCGTACCGCT
>NZ_JAAGMD010000453.1 GCF_010548465.1 Streptomyces sp. SID14436
GCCAAGGCGTCCGGCAGCGCCTCCCGCGCCTCCGCGCAGTCCGGGCCGGAACCCGGCCCGGTCGGTACGGGGGCGTCCGACCCGCCCGCCCTGTCGGCGGGCCCCCCGCCGGCGGTGCCACCGAGCGCCGGTTCCCTGCCGGGCGACGCACCGCCCAACGGCGCGCCGATCCCTCCGCACCCGGGGGTGTGACATGACGTCAACATCCCCCACCTACGCGCCGACTTCCGCCTCCGGGGCGACCCGGGCGCAGGTGCCGGCGGACGCGGAGCGGCTGGAGCAGCGGGACCCGTCCGTGGGCCAGCTGCTGTCGGCCGTGACCTCGGACCTCCAGACCCTCTTCCGCAAGGAGGTCGAGCTGGCCAAGGCTGAGGTCAAGCAGGAGGCGAGCACCGCGGGCAAGGCCGCCGGGATGTACGGCGGGGCCGGATTCGCCGGGTACATGGTGCTGCTGTTCCTGTCTCTGGCAGCCGTTCTGGGGCTGTCCAACGTCATGGACGGGGGCTGGGCCGCCCTGATCGTCACCGCGGTGTGGGCCGTCGTGGCGGGCGTGCTCTTCCTGATGGGGCGGGCGCGGATGCGCACCGTCTCCCCCACGCCCGAGCAGACCGTCGAGACCATGAAGGAGAACGCGGCATGGGCACGTCACCCGACCAGGTGAGGGCCGAGATCGAGGCCACTCGCCACCAGTTGTCCACGGACGTGGACCGGCTCGCCGACCGCACGAGCCCCAAGCGCGTGGCGCGGCGCCGCAAGGCACGCGTGCGCGGGGCGATGGGCGGCCTCCGGGACCGTGTCATGGGCACCGCCTCGGACACCGCCCACGGCGTCACCGACACCGCGCACGGGGTGGCCGACTCCGCCCGGTCGGCGGCCGGTTCGGTGCAGGACGGCACCGGGCGCGCGGCCGAGTCGGCGCGGGAGACCGCCGGCCAGGCCGGGCAGGCCGTGCAACAGGCACCCGACCTGGCCCGGGAGCAGACCCGGGGCAACCCCCTGGCCGCCGGCCTCGTCGCGTTCGGCGTCGGCCTGCTGGCGTCCTCGCTGGTGCCCGCCTCGACGGCCGAGCAGGAGAAGGCCGCGGAGCTGATGGAACGGGGCGGTGAGGCGCTGGAGCCGGTGAAGCAGGCCGCCGCCGAGTCCGCGCAGCACCTCAAGGAAGGTGCCCGGGAGGTGACCCAGAGCGCCGCCGCCGAGGTCAAGGACACCGCGGCCCAGGCCGCCCGGACCACCCAGGACGAGGCCCGCGACCGCACCGGCGAAGTCCAGGACCAGGCACGGGAGTCGGGCGGCCACCTCAAGGACGAGGCCCGCAACCGCTCCGGCCCGGCCTGAGGAACGCCCTCCGGCCGGCCGGAGACACCGGGCGAGCCCTGCTCCGCGACCGTGTGCGGGCCGGAGCAGGGCTCACCGGGTGCGGGGTCCTTCCGTCGGGATGCGAGGACATCCAACGGGCGCCCGCGTCAGGCCGGGTCTCCAGGCGCTGTGGCGTCGGCGCCGGGGGAGGCGGGCTCGGGGCCCGCGTCGAAGTCGTACTCCAGGACGTAGGAAGCGGCGTCCAGGGTCATCTCGTTGACCTCGACAGGGTGGCCCTGGTCGGTGAACGCGGTGCGGCAGATGAGGATGACCGGGGTGCCCGGGGCAAGGTCCAGCTGTGTCACCTCGTCCGGCGACGGCATGCGTGAGCGGATCTCCTCGCGGAAGTGCACCGGTTCGTGGCCGAGTTCGGCAAGCCGGGCGTAGGTACCGCCCGGTCCGGTGTCCTCTCGGCTGATGGCGGATCCGGCCACCAGGGACAGGGGCAGGTAACTCGTCGCGAGCAGCACCGGCTTGCCGTCCAGGACGAAGCGCCGGCGCCTCACGCACGCGACTTCTTCGGCAGCCATGCCCAGGACCGCGCCGATGTGCTCGGGAGCCGTCTCCTCGCCCACCGAGACCTGGTCGACCCGGAGGTCCCTGGCCTCGATGTCCGCCGACCAGATGGACCGTCCGTTGCCCCACTGGTCGCGGGCCAGCCGCTGGATGCCGCGTCGGCGCAGCGGACGGAAGGCCCGCACGAAGACACCTGCGCCCTTCCGGGATTCGGCGATGCCCTCGTCCCGCAGGACGCCGAGCGCCTGCCGGGCCGTCATACGGGCCACGCCGTGCGTGGCCATGAGGTCGTTCTCCCCGGGAAGCCGATCACCGGGACCGTACTCGCCCGACTGGATCGCCTCTCGCAAAGAGTCCGCGATCCGCTGGTACTTGGGCCGACGGTCGTCGGTAGCAGGCATTCCCTAACCCCTCCTCGCTTCTCTAGACACCTTAGGCCATAGGTCGGGCGCGCGCTCGCTGCGCGTAGCAGTGCGTCCGCTCGTTCCGGCGGATTCCGAGCCGGACGCTTGACATCTCTAGAGATGCCTCGGGAGGGTCTGGATGTCTAGAGATGTCGCTCCGAGGCTGTAGCAAGGGCTCAGGCGCCTCCACCCGGCCCTTGCGACTCCCTTCCCCTGGCGAGGAGACCGTGCAGATGACCGACGTTGTGATCGACAGGTGCCCCTGTGAGGGATCGCCGAGGCTCGGCTCGGTGACTCTGGAGCCGTTGCCGGAGTCCGTTCCCCGGGCTCGGCGCTGGTTCCGGAAGCTCATCACGCCGTACCGGCCGTCGTGTTCGGTCGACGACTGCGTCCTGCTGATCTCCGAGCTGGTCACCAACGCGATTCTTCACGGGCGGTGCGACGAGGAGGGGGCCGTGCGCGTCGAGTGGTTCCGCAGCGGCTCGTCCCTGCGCGTCGAGGTGCACAACCCGGGGCTCCCCGCGAGGGTGCGCCTGAGGCAACCGGATGCCGATGACGCTCACGGACGCGGGCTGCTCCTGGTCGACGCCCTCGCGTCGTCCTGGCAGTCCGGCCCGAGCCGCTTCGGCGGAACCGCCGTCTGCTTCGAACTCGCAGACGCCTGGCCCGCCACCAGAGCTGTACCTGCCCCTACAGCACCGGCAGGTTCTTCCGCAGCTCGAACGCCGTGACCTCGCTGCGGTACTCCTCCCACTCCTGCTTCTTGTTCCGGAGGAAGAAGTCGAAGACGTGTTCGCCGAGCGTTTCGGCGACCAGGTCGCTGCGTTCCATCAGGGTGAGGGACTCGCCGAGGTTCTGCGGGAGGGGTTCGATGCCCAGGGCGCGGCGTTCGGCGTCGGAGAGGGCCCAGACGTCGTCCTCGGCGCCGGGCGGGAGTTCGTAGCCCTCCTCGATGCCCTTGAGGCCGGCTGCCAGGAGGACGGCGTAGGCCAGGTAGGGGTTGGCGCCGGAGTCGATGGAGCGGACCTCGACGCGGGCGGAACCGGTCTTGCCGGGCTTGTACATCGGGACGCGGACCAGGGCGGAGCGGTTGTTGTGGCCCCAGCAGATGTAGGAGGGGGCCTCGCCGCCCGCGCCGGCGGTGCGTTCCGAGCCGCCCCAGATGCGCTTGTAGGAGTTGACCCACTGGTTGGTGACCGCGGAGATCTCCGCCGCGTGCCGCAGCAGGCCCGCGATGAAGGAGCGGCCGACCTTGGAGAGCTGGTACTCCGCGCCGGACTCGTAGAAGGCGTTGCGGTCGCCCTCGAAGAGGGAGAGGTGGGTGTGCATGCCGGAGCCCGGGTGTTCGGAGAACGGCTTGGGCATGAAGGTCGCCTGGACGCCCTGTTCCAGTGCCACCTGCTTCATGATCAGGCGGAACGTCATGATGTTGTCGGCGGTGGAGAGCGCGTCGGCGTAGCGCAGGTCGATCTCCTGCTGGCCCGGGGCGCCCTCGTGGTGCGAGAACTCCACCGAGATGCCCATCGACTCCAGCATGGTGATCGCCTGGCGGCGGAAGTCCATGCCGACGTTCTGCGGGGTGTGGTCGAAGTAGCCGGAGTTGTCGGCGGGGGTGGGGCGGCTGCCGTCGACGGGCTTGTCCTTCAGCAGGAAGAACTCGATCTCCGGGTGGGTGTAGAAGGTGAAGCCCAGGTCGGAGGTGTGGGCGAGGGCGCGCTTGAGGACGTAGCGCGGGTCGGCGAAGGACGGGGAGCCGTCCGGCATGAGGATGTCGCAGAACATGCGCGCGGTGCCGGGGGCCTCGGCGCGCCAGGGAAGGACCTGGAAGGTCGACGGGTCCGGCTTGGCGATCATGTCCGATTCGTACACCCGGGCGAAGCCCTCGATGGCGGAGCCGTCGAAGCCGATACCTTCGTCGAAGGCCTGCTCGAGCTCGGCCGGGGCCACGGCGACGGACTTGAGGAAGCCCAGCACGTCCGTGAACCACAGGCGTACGAAACGGATGTCCCGCTCCTCGAGGGTCCGGAGCACGAACTCCTGCTGCTTGTCCATCTTCCGCTTCCCCATCCTTGCCGGTCAGGCCGCCCGCCCCGGCTCCGTGCGCGGGAGACAGGCGGGTAACCCGAGCATCACACCACATCAGCGTTTCACGCACGTTGCCGACCTGGATCACCCGGTGGGCCCCGGGCGGGACGGCGTGCCCGCCACGGGCGTACCCCTGTGGACCCATCCTGCCCCTTCGCACCGGTGTCCGTAACGGCCGCGCGTGCCGGCATCGGCGCCCGCACCCGAGGCGATGCCGCGCCCGCGGCGATGCCCGGCACGGCCACGGGCACGGGCACCGGCCGACGGGCGACCCTTCCCTCCTCTCGCGAACCCCCGGTAGCACCCCCCGGTCAAATTGGTATTTGCGATGCAAGTTTAATGAGGGCGCAGACAGTCGAGCAGAGGAGACCCGATGCTGTCCGTGCAGTCCGCTGCCACCCTTCGCGCCACGCTTCCCGCCGTCGGCGCCGCCCTCGACGAGATCACCGAGCGGTTCTACGCCGGGATGTTCGCCGCCCGTCCCGAGCTGCTGCGTGATCTGTTCAACCGCGGCAACCAGGCCGCCGGCACCCAGCGCCAGGCCCTCGCCGGGTCCATCGCCGCCTTCGCCACGCACCTGCTGGAGCACCCGGACGAGCGTCCGGACGCGATGCTCCAGCGCATCGCGCACAAGCACGCCTCCCTCGGGATCACCCCGGAGCAGTACGCCATCGTCCACGAGCACCTGTTCGCCGCCATCGCCGATGTGCTGGGCGAGGCCGTCACGCCCGAGGTCGCGGCCGCCTGGGACGAGGTCTACTGGCTGATGGCGAACGCCCTCGTCGCCATCGAGAAGCGGCTGTACGAGGAGCGCGGCGGGGCCGGCTGGCGGCCCTGGGAGGTCGTCGCGCGGGTCGCCGAGACCGCCGACGTCGTCACCTTCCGGCTGCGGCCGGCCGACGGCGGGCCGGTCCGGGACTTCCGCCCGGGCCAGTACGTGTCCGTCCGGGTCGCGCTTGCCGACGGCGCGCGCCAGATACGCCAGTACAGCCTGTCGGGGGCGCCCGCCCCGGACGAGCGGCAGTTCACCGTGAAGCGAGTGCGGGACGAGGCGGCGCCCGAGGGCGAGGTCTCGGGCCACCTGTACGCGCGTGTGCGGGCCGGGGACGTCGTGGAGCTGTCCGAGCCGTACGGCGACCTGGTCCTGGACGCCGCGACGGACACGCCCCTGCTGCTGGCCTCCGCCGGGATCGGGGTGACGCCGATGACGGCGATGCTGGCCCACCTGGCCGAGACCGGGCACCGCGCCCCGGTGACCGTGGTGCACGGTGACCGCTCCCCCGCCGACCACGCCCTGCGCACCGACCACGAGGCGTACGCGGCGAAGCTGCCGGACGCGGCGGTGCACTTCTGGTACGAGCAGGACGCCCCGGCCGGGGCCGGCACCGGTTACGTCGACCTCACGCGCGTGCCGGTCGCGTCGGGCACGCGCGCGTACCTGTGCGGGCCGCTGCCGTTCATGCGGATGGTGCGCCGGCAGCTGATCGGCAAGGGGGTCGCCCCGGCGGACATCCACTACGAGGTGTTCGGGCCGGACCTGTGGCTGGCCGGGGCCGCCGCGTAGGTCCCCGTCCGCGAGGCGGTCCGGCGGCGGCCGGGGCTCAGCCGAGGCTCAGGCGAACGCCTCCGGTCAGACGGGTTCCCGGTGGGGGTTGGGTGAGATGCCCAGCAGCAGGGGGCCCGTCGGGCCGGTGACGAGGTCGGCGACGGTGAGCGGGTCCAGGGTGGCGAAGAACGCCTCCTGGGCCCGGCGCAGCGCGCCGCGCAGTCCGCAGCCGGAGCTGAGCGGACAGGGCGCTCCGGTCGCGACGCCCTCGCAGTCGACGACCTCGCCCTCGCCCTCGAAGGCGCGCACCAGGGCGCCGACGGAGGCCGTGCGGCCCCGTTCGGAGACGGTCAGGCCGCCGCCCCGGCCCCGGCGGGCGGTGAGCAGGCCCATGTGCTGGAGTTCGGCGACGACCTTCGCGGCGTGCGTGTAGGGCACGTCCATGGCCGCCGCGACCTCGCGCGTCGTGGGGGTCGCGGAACCGGCCACGGCGAGGCGCATGAGGACCCGCAGGGCCAGGTCGGTGGAGCGCAGCAGCCGCATGCCGTCGACCCTAGATAATGTGCATCCGGCATTCAACTATTCGGACAGGGCCGCAATCCGACCGGGATCCGACCGGAATCCGACCGGAATCCGATCGGGATTCGACCGGGGTCCGATCGGGGTTCGCGTGACGTCCCAGCGGGATCCGGGCGGCATGCTCCCGGGGGCGGGCCGGACCGGGCCACGGCCCGCTACGCCTCGGCCCCTACGCCTCGCCCGCCCGCACCATTACGATCTGCTCACCCGTTTGTCCCACTGACCCCGAAGGGCACCCCCATGGGCTCCGCCAAGAAGAGCAGCGCGGCACGCACGGCACGCATAGAGGAGATGCGCCGCGCGGAGCAGGCCCGCACGCGTCGCGGCCGCGTTCTCGTCGTCGCGGCCAGCGCGGTGGTCGTCGCGGGCCTCGTCGTCGGGGGTGTGTTCGTCGTCCGGTCGCAGTCCGACGACGGCGGCGGCACCGCGAAGGCCGACAGCAAGGGCTCCGGCCGGTTCGTCACCGGCGAGGACGGCGTGCGGACCTGGGAGGGGACGCTGGGCCGCAACCACGTCACCGAGGCCGTGGACTACCCGGTCCGGCCCCCGGTGGGCGGTGACCACAACCCGGTCTGGATGAACTGCAACGGCGACGTGTACGACAAGGAGATCCGGGAGACCAACGCGGTCCACTCGCTGGAGCACGGCGCGGTCTGGGTCACCTACAGCTCCGCCGCCGACGACGCCGAGGTGAAGGCGCTGGCGGCGAAGGTGAGGAAGACCCCGTACACGCTGATGAGCCCGGTCGACGACCAGAAGGAGCCGATCATGCTGTCGGCGTGGGGCCACCAGCGCAGCGTGACCGGGGCGGACGACCCGGATGTCGACGCGTTCTTCGAGAAGTTCGTGCAGGGCGCGCAGACGCCCGAGCCGGGTGCGGCCTGCACGGGAGGGATCGGGCAGTGAGGAAGGCCGGCCCCATCGCCGCGGCGGCGGCGCTGGCGCTCGTCGGCGCGGGCGCGTTCACCTACGCGGTCGCCGGGGACGAGGGCGCGGACGTGGTGCCGTCCGCCCGCTCCGCGGACGCCGGGTTCGCCCGCGACATGGCGGTGCACCACCAGCAGGCCGTCGAGATGTCGTACGTCGTGCGGGACCGGACGCGCGACGAGGAGGTCCGCCGGCTCGCCTACGACATCGCCCAGACCCAGGCCAACCAGCGCGGCATGATGCTGGGCTGGCTCGACCTGTGGGAGCTGCCGAAGGTGTCCGCCGACCCGCCGATGACCTGGATGGGCATGGGCGACCGGGCCGCGGACGAGGACGGGGCACTGATGCCGGGGATGGCGACCCGCGCGGAGATGGAGCGGCTGGGGAAACTGAACGGGAAGCAGGCGGAGATCTTCTTCCTCCAGCTGATGACGGACCATCACAAGGGCGGCGTCCACATGGCGCAGGGCTGTGTCGACAAGTGCGAGGTCGGCGTGGAGAAACGGCTGGCCCGGGGGATGGTGGAGGCCCAGCGCTCGGAGATCGAGCTGATGGCCGGGATGCTGCGGGAGCGGGGCGCGGCACCCCGCTGACCGGGCCGGGGGAGGCGCGCGGTGGTGTGCGACGGCGCGCGTCGGCCGCCGTCACTCCCACATCGCGTCGCTCTGACGATTACACTGGGGGCGTGCCTCAACTACGCCTCGCCCTGAATCAGATCGACTCGCGTGTCGGAGACCTCACCGGCAACGCCGACACGGTGCTCCGCTGGACCCGGCACTCCGCCGAGCAGGGGGCGCACCTGGTGGCGTTCCCGGAGATGGCGCTGACCGGGTATCCCGTCGAGGATCTCGCCCTCCGGTCGTCCTTCGTCGAGGCCTCCCGCGCCGCCCTGCGCTCCCTCGCCGCGCGCCTCGCCGAGGAGGGCTTCGGCGACCTCCCGGTGATCGTCGGCTACCTCGACCGCAGCGCCGTCGCGCAGCCGAAGTACGGGCAGCCCGCCGGTGCTCCGCAGAACGCCGCCGCGGTGCTGTACCGCGGGGAGGTCGCGCTCAGTTTCGCCAAGCACCACCTGCCGAACTACGGCGTCTTCGACGAGTTCCGTTACTTCGTGCCCGGCGACACCCTGCCGGTGCTGCGGCTGCACGGCGTGGACATCGCCCTCGCCATCTGCGAGGACCTGTGGCAGGACGGGGGCCGCGTGCCGGCCGCCCGCTCGGCGCGGGCCGGCCTGCTGCTGTCCGTCAACGCCTCGCCGTACGAGCGGAACAAGGACGACACCCGGCTGGAACTGGTCCGCAAGCGGGCCCAGGAGGCCGGGTGCACGACCGCCTACCTCGCGATGACGGGCGGCCAGGACGACCTCGTCTTCGACGGCGACTCGATCGTCGTGGACCGGGACGGCGGGGTCCTGGCCCGTGCGCCGCAGTTCACCGAGGGATGTGTGGTGATCGACCTCGACCTGCCCGCGGGGGACGCGGACGCGCCGGCCGGCGTCGTCGACGACGGGCTGCGGATCGACCGGGTCGTGCTGTCCGAGGAGCCGCTGCCCGCGTACGAGCCGGTGCACACCGGGTCGCAGGCGGACCGTCTGGACGACGACGAGGAGGTGTACTCCGCGCTGGTCGTGGGCCTGCGGGCCTACGTCAGGAAGAACGGCTTCGAGTCCGTGGTGATCGGGCTGTCCGGCGGCATCGACTCGGCGCTGGTCGCGGCGATCGCCTGCGACGCGGTGGGCGCGGAGAACGTGTACGGCCTGTCGATGCCGTCGAAGTACTCCTCCGGGCACTCCCGCGACGACGCCGCGGAACTCGCGCGGCGGACCGGGCTCAACTACCGCACCGTGGCCATCGAGCCGATGTTCGACGCGTACATGGGGTCGCTGGAGCTGACCGGACTGGCCGAGGAGAACCTCCAGTCGCGGCTGCGCGGTGTGGTGCTGATGGCGGTCTCCAACCAGGAGGGGCACATCGTGCTCGCGCCCGGCAACAAGTCGGAGCTGGCGGTGGGCTATTCGACGCTGTACGGCGACTCGGTGGGTGCCTACGGTCCCATCAAGGACGTGTACAAGACGTCGGTGTTCCGGCTGGCCGAGTGGCGCAACCGGGCGGCCCTGGAACGCGGTCAGACCCCGCCGATCCCGGAGAACTCCATCTCGAAGCCGCCGAGCGCGGAACTGCGGCCCGGGCAGGTCGACACCGACTCCCTGCCGGACTACCCGGTGCTGGACGCGATCCTGGAGCTGTACGTGGACCGCGACCGGGGCGCGGACGAGATCGTCGCGGCCGGGTTCGACGCGGAGCTGGTGGCGAAGACGCTGCGCATGGTGGACCGCGCGGAGTACAAGCGCCGCCAGTACCCGCCGGGCACGAAGATCTCCCCCAAGGGCTTCGGCAAGGACCGCCGCCTGCCCCTCACCAACGGCTGGCAGGAGCAGGCACCTCCGGTGAACTGACCGGACCCCCCGCTCCCCCTCACGGGCCGCCCGGCCCCGGCATCGCGCGCCGGGGCCGGGCGGCCCGTTCCGTTGCGGGGCCGGGGCCGGGGCCCGGCCGGAGGTGCGCGAGAGGTCCTCAGCCGGCGGGGCGGTTCGGGCGGAGCTGCTCAATTGCCCGAGGCGGGGGCCAGCTTCATCCGGGCGGCGATGGGCAGGTGGTCGCTGGCCGTCCTGGGGAGGGTCCAGGAGGTGGTGGGCTCGGCGCCCTTGACCATGATCTGGTCGATGCGGGCCATCGGGAACGACGCCGGCCAGCTGAAGCCGAACCCGCTGCCCACGGCGCCCTGGGTGGAACGCATCTGCGAGGTCACGGCGTTCAGGGCGCGGTCGTTCATGGTGCCGTTCAGGTCGCCGAGCAGGACCACGTTCTCCAGCGGCTCGCGGGAGATGGCCTCGCCCAGCGCGTCGGCGCTCCGGTCGCGCTGGTGGGCGGTGAAGCCGGCCTCCATCTTCACCCGCACGGACGGCAGATGGGCGACGTAGACGGCGACCGGCCCGTCGGGCGTGGCCACCGTCGCCCGCATCGCGCGCTTCCAGCCCAGCCGGATGTCGACGGCCCGCACATCGGTGAGCGGGTACTTGCTCCACAGCCCGACGGTGCCGACGACCGCGTGGTGTTCGTACGCCGTCGCCAGCGCCTTCTCGTAGGCCGGGACGGCGGACGCCTTCAGCTCCTCCAGCGCCAGGACGTCCGCGCCCGCGGCGGCCACGTCCCGGGCGGTGCCGCCGGGGTCCGGGTTCTCCGCGTTGACGTTGTGGGTGGCCACCGTGAACTCGCCGCCCGAGGTGGTCTTGTCGGTGATCAGGCCGCCGAAGAGGTTCAGCCACACCACCGACGGCACCAGCACCGCGATCAGTGCCGTCGCCGACCTGCGGACCAGGGCCAGCACGAGCAGCACCGGGATGAGCAGGCCCACCCAGGGCAGGAACGTCTCCACCAGGCTGCCGAGGTTGCCGATCCGGTTCGGGATGTGGGCGTGGGCGACCATGACGAGGGCCAGCAGTCCGGCGCACGCGGCGAGGACGATGCCCCGGCGCCAGATGCGGGGGTCGCCCCGCCAGCCTCTGGTCAGCCGGGCGAACAGGCGCTGAAGCCGGGTTGTCCGGCGCTCGGGTCCCGAGCCGCCGTGATCCGTCTCCGTCATGTACGCCTGCTGCGCCATACCGTCGCCTCACAACCTGCTGTGCACACCGTCTCCCCCGCGTCCGTACGAACCCTAGGGGATGATCGGTTCCTTTCCCGCCGTCCTGCGACGGCCGTACGGGGGCGAGGACGTGTGCGACCGCTCCGGGAGTTCCAGGAGGGGCACAAAGGGCGTGCTCTGTGACCGAATGCGCACATCGGCCGCCGGGACGCGGTGGCCGGCGCCGGTTATGGGTGCCCGTGGCCGGCGGGTGCCCGCAGCGGGCGTCAGCCGGGCCGGTCCACCGGGCGCAGCCCCTCCAGCAGGGTGTCGACGACCTGTTCGGCGAGACCGTCCGGGAGGTCCGCGTCGGGGTGCAGGACGGTGCGCACCAGCATCGGGCCGACGACGATGTCGCTGAGCAGGTCGAGATCGACGTCGGCGCGGAGTTCGCCGTTGGCCTGGCCGCGGCGCAGCACCTCCAGGCCGAGCCGGCGGCGCGGCGCGACGACGGTGGCGTGGTAGGCGTCCCACAGGCGGGGGCTGCTCTTCATCTGGGCGCGCACGTGGTGCAGGATCGCCGACGTCCGGCCGGCCAGCCCGCGCAGCCGCAGGGCCTCCAGGAGGACGACGAGGTCGTCGCGGACGGAGACGCCGGGCAGTTCGGGGTCCGGTGGTTCGGCGGCCCTCATCACGTCGACGAACAGCTGCTCCTTGCCGCTCCAGCGGCGGTAGATGGTGGCCTTGCCGACGCCCGCGGTGCGGGCGATGCGCTCGATGGACAGCTCGGCGAGGGGCACGCCGTCCTCCAGGAGCTGCATCACGCCCTCGATGATGGCGCGTTCGACCGCCTCGCTGCGCGGACGTCCGCGGGCCGGGACCTCCTGGCCGAGGGCGGGGCCCTCCTGGTGGGGGCCGGTGTCGGCGAGGCTCACGTCGCTGCGTCCTTTCCGTGGGCTGGGGGGCGGGGCGCCGGGGCGCGGCGGCTCCGGCCGGTGCCCCGCCTGTCGTCGGCCGTCCGCCGGG
>NZ_JAAGMD010000485.1 GCF_010548465.1 Streptomyces sp. SID14436
CGCACAGCGGGACCCCCGCCCCGGGCCGGCGCCGATGGACCCGGACCCGAGGCGCATCCGTCGGTTCCCGTGTTCGCGACCGCCGCGAGTACCGCCCGCATCCCCGTCAGCCTCGCGACCGCACTGCGGCGCGCCACCACCGGCCTCGGCCGCCGCATCGCCGGCACCGTACGGCCCGCCACCGCCGCCCTGCCCGACGGCCCGCTGCCCTGGCGGCAGTGGGCGGAGGCGGCCCGCGGCTGCCTCACGCTGGTCCTCACCCTGCTGCCCCGGCCCCGCCCCGTCCGCACCATCACGGTGTTCGTGGCGGCCGGCGACCCCGTCAGTGTGCGGCGGTACGGCTCCGGGCCTCAGCACCGGGGGTTCCAGGGGCCGGGATGGCCGGAGCCGGGCGGCGCCACACCCTGACCGCCACCGCGAACAGCGGCAGGGCGACGATGATCGCCGCCCCCGCTCCGAAGCACACCGTCGGGATGATCTCCCAGGGTTTCGCGGACGCCCCCCAGTGGGCCCACCACCGAGACGCCCGCTGCACCGCCCCCGCCAGGGCGCAGCCGCCGAGCAGAGCGACGGCCGCCCACCGGTCGGGGGCGGACAGCAGCGGCACCCCGGCCGCAGTGCCACCGGGAGGCATCCGGCGCAGCGCCCGTGCCACGAAGAGGGCGATCACCACCGCCGCCACCGCCGAACCCCCGTACTGCAGGTACCAGTACAGCGGCGACCCCGCGATCTCCTCCCCGAGGACGGGGAACACCCGCATCCCCCACCGGTCGAGGTGCGTGAACGCGTCCCAGACCACGTGCGTCAGCGCGCCCAGCACCGCCGACAGGTACCAGCGCGCCACCAGCGACGGCCGCACCCGCGCGCGGGGCGTCCCGCACCGCAGCAGAGCGGCCGGCCGGGCCTGAAGAGCCCGCGGCAGGAGGCCCACCAGCGGCTCGCGGACCAGCAGCCACAGACCCACCAGCGCCCACGCGAGGAGCACGTCGACGGTGAACACACCGGGCAACGAGTGCGTGACGTCCCCGAACTCCATGGCCCCGGTCACCGCGCTGCCCGCGTAGTAGGTCAGGTCGGGGGCGAAGGTGCCCGCGACGAGCACCGACGGCACCAGCGGTCCGCGCCCGCGTCCGTCGGCGCGGAGGGCGGGCAGGACCGCCGCCGCATGGCTCAGCGTGAACGGCAACTCGGCTCCTCGGGTGGGGCGATGACCGGCAGTGGCCCGGTCCGGTGATCGTCCGGGCCGGCCGGAGCCCAAGTATGCGGCACCGCCCGCCCGCCGGTCCGTCGCCGGCGAACATGGTGAACCGGTGAATATCGGGCAGGAACAGGTGTCCGGGCCAAGGAAGTTGTCGTAGGGTCGCGAGCGTCGCCGTGCCGGAAGCACGCCGAGCGGGTGTGGACGGGGAACGACCGGGCATCTCCACGCCGTCGTGGGCAACCGGTGGGGCGGGCCGATCGTCACACACAGGGCGGGCACGACACACACGTCGACGGACGTCCCGGCGTCCACGGGAGGGGTTCACTGTATGGCGGCGCATTTCGGCAGGAGGCTGCGCAAGGGGGCGACCACCACCGCCGTGGCGGCGGCAGCGGTCGCGGCCCTGTCCGCGTCGCAGGCGCCGGGGGTGACGGTCGACCAGCACGGCCGGCAGAGCACCGCGGACGCCGCGCCCACCCCCGACGCGGCCGACGGAGCCGACAGCGCCACCGGCAACTCCCCCTACTACACCGACCTTCCGCCCTTGAACAGCCCGAACCCGGCGCCCTCCGCGAGCAACGGCCCGGCCGCGGGCAGCAGCGAGGCCGGCATCCCGGCGACCGTCCTCGACGCCTACAAGAAGGCCGAGGCGGCGCTGCGCGAGAAGAAGCCCGGCTGCAACCTGCCCTGGCAACTGCTCGCCGCCATCGGCAAGGTGGAGTCCGGGCAGGCCCGCGGCGGCAAGGTCACCGCCGACGGCACCACGCTCTCCCCGATCCTCGGCCCCCAGCTCGACGGCAACGGCTTCGCCCTCATCAAGGACACCGACAACGGCGCCTACGACGGCAACAGCCGCTACGACCAGGCCGTCGGCCCCATGCAGTTCATCCCCTCCACCTGGGCATGGGCGGGCCGGGACGGCAACGACGACGGCGTCGAGGACCCCAACAACATCTACGACGCCGCCCTGGCGGCCGGCCACTACCTGTGCCGCTTCGGCTGGGACCTGTCCGACCAGGGCGACCTGAAACGGGCGATCCTCAGCTACAACCGGTCGACGGCCTACTACAACACCGTCCTGTCGTGGCTGGACTACTACCGCAAGGGCACCCACGAGATCCCGGACGGCACCGGGACCCTGCCCGGGGACCGCAGCGACGCCCGCACCCCGCGCCCCGGCAGCACGCCTCCCGGCACCTCCACGCCGAAGCCGCCCCGGACCGACCGGCCCTCCGACAGCCGGCCCGGCCCCAGGCCCACCAAGCCGGGCGGAGGCACCGGCACGCCCGGCACGCCGACCCCCTCGCCCACCCCGACGCCCACCCCCACGCCCACGACACCGCCGGGCACCCCGCAGACGCCCACCGACACGGTGCACCACCTCGAGCACGCCGGGACCGCGGAGCTCAGCGCCCGCGCGGGCGACGCGTTCACGCAGCGGATCAGCGCCCGCGCCGAGACGGACGCCGGGAAGGCCGTGGCGAAGGTGCGAGTCAGGTTCATGGTCGTCGGCGACACCGACACCACCTTCACCGGCGGCGAGAAGGTCGCCACCGTCGTCACCGACAGCTCGGGCGTCGCCGTGGCACCGGCGCTGCGCGCGGGCGAGAAGGCCGGGTCCTTCACCGTCCGGGCCACGGTCGTCGGCCGCACGGTCCCGGCCCTCGACTACCGGGCCACCGTCACCGAACGCACCGCCGACCGCCTCGTCCGCGTCGGTGAGGAGGAGCTGACCTGCACGCCCGGCGGCACGTTCGAGCAGCGCGTGCAGGTGAAGGCCACCCTCGACGGGGCCGTCGCCGACCGGGTCGCCGCCACCGCCACCCTCGTCACCGCCGGCGACGAACCCGCCGAGAACGACGAGGGACCCTTCTTCAAGGACGCCGACGACCAGCCGGTGCGCACCCTCACCGGCCTGGAGACGGACGCCGACGGCCTGCTGAAGCTGCCGCCGCTGTACGCGGACGACACCACCGGCACCTTCCTGCTCCGCATCACCACCGCGGGCGGCGCCACCCTCACGGTGGAACTGACCGTGGCCGAGGACCCGGCCGCCGGCCCGGCCCCGTCGGAGCCCGCCGCCGGCTGAGCCCCGTCCGGACCCCGTCCACGACGCCACCGGGGCGCCCCTTCCGCATCCGCGCGAGGGGCGCCCTCGTCGTCGTGCGCGGACTGCTCTCATCTCGGCCGCCCGCTGCTCCGGCGCGCCACCTGACGCCCTGTCAGGAACGCTCCGTGCTCCGCCCGCGCGTACCGTCCGGCACGTCCAAAGTCCCACGTCCCCCGCACGTCCCCCGTCCGCGGGGAGGCCCGCATGCGTGCCCTCGTCGCCGCCGACGCCGGTCTCGCCGCCGCGTGCGCCCTGGTGTTCGCGCTGACCGCGCTCGGCGGGAGCAAAGGCGAGACCTCCCCGGAGCCCCTCCTGACGACGGTGCCCGCCCACCCCTGACCGCCCCGCCCGGGAGGGAGGCCGACATGCGCCGCACGTCCGGCCTGGTCCTGCTCGCCCTCGCCGTGTTCTTCGCGGCACTGTCCCCGCTGCTGCGCTGGTACGCCTTCCCGGACCACCGACCGCGACGTCGTCGTCCGGGACGGGCTGACGTACGTCGTCGGCCCCGACGGCGAGACCGTGTCCCGCATCCCCGAGCGTTACATCTTCGACGCCCACACCCAGGAACCCCGCCTACTTCGACGCCCAGGCCCGCACCACCGCACCCATCCACTACCGGGGCACCCGCGACTTCCGCGGCCTGGAGGTCTACTACTTCGAGCAGACCATCCCCTGGACGCAGGTCCCCTACCCCAAGACCCTGCCCGTGGAGGGCATCACCCCCGAGGGCATCGCCGCCACCGGCACCCCCCGGTGGTACACCACGGTCCGCAGGTTCTGGGTCGAACCCGTCGCCGGCGCTCCCGTCTACGGCGAGGAGATCCACCGCGAGGAACTGCGCGGCGGCGACCTCCTCGGCGGCCGGGACAAGGTGACCGCGTTCGCCGGCCCCGGTCCGAGCCGCAGGTCACCGCCTGAGCCGGGCGTTGGTGTGCAGGGTCGGCTCCGCCGTCGCCGGGTCCTCGGGCCACGGATGCTTCGGGTACCTCCCGCGCAGTTCCGCCCGGACGCCCCGGTAGCCGTCCTGCCAGAAGGACGCCAGATCGGCGGTCACGGCGGCGGGCCGCCCGGCCGGGGACAGCAGGTGCACCAGCAACGGCACCCCGGCCACCCGCGGCGTCTCCCGCAGGCCGAACATCTCCTGGAGCTTGACGGCGAGCACCGGACGCCCGGGGTCCGCATAGTCGATCCGGATGCTCGACCCGCTGGGCACGGTGATCCGCTCGGGGGCCAGCTCGTCCAGCCGGGCCGCTTCCCCGGACGCCCACGGCAGCAGCCGGGCCAGCGCCTGACCGGCGTCGATCCGCGCCAGATCGGCCCGCCGCCGGGCCCGCCCCAGTTCCGGCTCCAGCCACTCGTACACGCGCGCGTGCAGCGCCTCGTCGGACACGTCCGGCCAGGGCGCGCCGAACCGCCGGTGCACGAAGGCCAGCCGCTGCCGCAGCGTCACGGCCCCCGGCGGCCACCGCAGCAGCCCGAACCCCTCCCGCCGCAGCCCCTCCAGCAGCGCGGC
>NZ_JAAGMD010000511.1 GCF_010548465.1 Streptomyces sp. SID14436
GGCAGTGTGCGCATCCCGGCGTCGTTCTGCGGCGTCTTCGCGCTGAAGCCGACGTACGGGCGGGTGCCGCTGTATCCGGCGAGCGCGTTCGGCACCCTGGCCCACGTCGGCCCGATGACCCGGGACGCGGCGGACGCGGCGCTGCTGATGGACGTGATCGGCGGGGCGGACTCGCGCGACTGGTCGGCGCTGCCGCCGCCGGCCGGTTCCTTCTCGGCGGGACTCGCGGGCGGGGTGCGGGGGCTGCGGGTGGCGTACTCGCCGACGCTGGGCGGGCAGGTGGCGGTGCGGCCGGAGGTGGCGGCGGCGGTGCGCCGGGCGGTGGAGCGGCTGGCCGGTCTCGGGGCGTACGTGGAGGAGACGGACCCGGACTTCGTGGACCCGGTGGAGGCGTTCCACGCGCTGTGGTTCGCCGGGGCGGCCCGGGTGACGCAGCACCTGGGCCCGGGGCAGCGGGCCCGGCTGGATCCGGGGCTGCGGGAGATCTGCGCGAGCGGCGCGCGGCTGTCGGCGCTGGACTACCTGGCGGCGGTGGACGTGCGCATGGACCTGGGCCGCCGGATGGGCCGCTTCCACGACACCTACGACCTGCTGGTCACGCCGACGATGCCGGGCACGGCCTTCGAGGCGGGCGCGGAGGTGCCGAAGGGCTCCGGCCTGCGCCGCTGGACGGGCTGGACGCCGTTCACCTATCCGTTCAACATGACGCAGCAGCCCGCCGCGTCCGTGCCGGTGGGCAGGGACGCGGACGGTCTGCCCATCGGCCTGCAGCTGGTGGCCGCCCGCCACCGGGACGCGCTGGTGCTGCGGGCCGCGCACGCGCTGTACGAGGCGGGGGTGGCGGCCGGCCCCGCCGCCGGGACGGGGGTCACGCCCGGCGGAAGCTGAGCGTCTCCCCCGCCGCCCCGGTGCGCCACAGGTCGTTGCACGCCTCGGCCAGCTCGGCCAGGCCGTCCACCACCCGGCCCCAGACGATGCCCGGCACCCAGCCGACGTCGCCGTTCAGCAGCAGGTTGTTGCGTTCGTAGAACAGGGCCAGGTCGACCACCGTCGTGCCGGGGCGGACCTCGCGGTCGTAGCCGTACGCCTTCGTGCCCAGTTCGGCGCCGGCGAAGGAGAAGTAGCAGAGGTCGCCCGGGATGGGGGTGACCGTCGGGTTCTCCAGGGGCGGCTCGGCGTCCGCGAAGGGCGGGAAGAGGGCGTAGATCTCGTTCCGCGCGTACTTGGCGTGGTAGACGTCGCCGGCCAGGGGCAGCGCGTCCCAGACCGCGGCGCAGGTCACCGGTGCCCGGTCGTCGAGGAGCACGGCCGTGCCGCGTACTCCGCGCCGTTCGAGTGCGACTTCGACATGGCGTTCTGCCATTCCGCCTCCCTACGGGTTTCCCCGCATCTACCCGGTCCGCGCGCGGGCCAAGCACGGGACGGCGATTGCACTTTCGGTCACCTCACGAAAGGGCAATAGCACCGGTCGCGCCCTTTCCAGCAGAATTCCCGGTGTCATCCCCCCGTACCACCGAAGGGAATTCCCCATGTCCAAGCAAAGCGCCGCACTCGGATTTCTCGCCGTGGCCCTGAGTGCCGGAGTGGCATTCGGCGCGGCGGCCCCCGCGCAGGCCGCGAGCGTGTCGAAGAAATGCACCAACGGCCCGGCCAACTGCGTACTGGGCAAGGCCAACCCGAAGAAGCAGACGATCCGCGTGACCGTCGACAACAGCGGCAACAAGGCGACCCGATACGCCTGGGACATCCGCCACAAGGGCAAGATCATCTGCACCGGTGAAGTCCGCGAGAACTGGAAGAAGAAGACGTTCACCTGCAAGAACATGCCCAAGGGAAATCTGCGGCTGACCATGCCGTACCGCCTGAGCACCCAGATCAGCATGGCCTGGTGAATTGACCGCGCCGTCGCCAGATCCACACCACCCCCCACCCGGGCCGGCCCTCCCGGCCCGACCCCCTAGGAGAGAAATGCTGCTCAGCACGGCAACCGCACCCGGCCGCCGGCGTCTCGGCGCGGCCGGCGTCCTGACCGCCGCCGGTCTGGCCCTGACCTCGCTGTCCCTGGCCCCCGCCCAGGCGGCCGAGGCCGGCCCCTCCGCGCAGGCCGCCGCGTCGTCGGGCGTCTCCGCCCAGGCCGCGAAGGTGGCCGCCAAGAAGGGCAAGATCATCCGGCTCAGCGGGAAGCGGCCGGGCTGCCGGGTCCACGCCGTCGTCAGCGTGACGAAGAACACCGCGTCCGGCTACCTGAAGAGCACCTGCGAGTACGGCACCGACCACGTGCTGATCGGTCTGCTCAGCATCGACAACAAGAAGCTGAAGACCGTGACGAAGCGGCAGCGCGGCGGGAAGACGTCGACCACGAAGACGGTCAAGCTGTCCAACCCGAAGGGCACGCAGAACATCTGCATGATCGGCAGCTGGAACTTCCCGCTCACCGAGCACCCGGCGTACCGCAGCGAGGCGCGGGCCTGCGTCACGTACTGATCCGACCGGTGCCCGGCGTCCGGTGGGCGCCGGGCATCACACGAGAAGGGCCGAAACCGGCGGGCATACTTGGCCGGACCCTGGGTAGCGGCGCGCCCATGGTTCGAGAACAGGTAGTGGACAACGGCCCGCGTCCCAGAGGCCGCCCCGGCATCTCCCGCCGCCTCCTGCTCACGGGTTCGGCCGCGCTGGCTGCCACGGGGGCGGTCGGCGCGACGAGCGGATGCAGCCGCGTGGCGACGGCGGACACCGGGGACGGCGGCCAGTTGTTGCAGCAGTTGCGCGCCAAGGGCACGGTTCGCCTCGGCATCGCGGGTGAGCAGCCCTACGGCTACATAGGCAGGGACGGCAAGGTCACGGGATCCGCGCCGGCCATCGCCACCAAGATCTTCCAGCGTCTCGGCGTGGAACGCGTCGAGCCCTTCCCGACCGAGTTCGGCTCGCTGATCTTCGGTCTCAACTCCCTCCAGTTCGACGTGGTCGCCGCCGGGATGTACATCAACCCCGAGCGGTGCGGACAGGTGCTCTTCGCCGACCCCGAGTACCAGATGAAGGACGCCTTCATCGTCCGCAAGGGCAACCCGATGAAGCTGCGCACCTACGAGGACATCGCCCGCACCGGCGCCCGCATGGCCACCGGCATCGGCTACGCGGAGATCGACTACGCCAAGGAGGCGGGGGTCAAGAAGATATCGACCCTGCCCGACCAGCTGGCCGGTCTCCTCGCCGTCGAGCAGGGCCGCGTGGACGTCTTCGCCGGCACCGCGGTGACCGTGCGCAACGTGGTCGAGCAGAGCCGGAGCACCAAGGTCGAGGCGACGGCGGAGGTCACGCCCTACGTGGACGGCGAGCCCGTCGTCGACGTCGGCGGCTTCGCGTTCCGCAGGCCGGAACGCAATCTGCGGGACGCCTTCAACCGCGAGCTGCACAAGATGAAGCGCAGCGGCGAGCTGCTCGACATCATGCGTCCCTTCGGGTTCTCCGAGGACCAGATGACGACGCTCACGGCCGAGGAGAAGTGCCGCCCATGAGTGAGATCACCTCCGGTCTGTGGGAACTCCTCCTCAAGGGCGTGTGGATCACCGTCCAGCTGACCGTGTTCAGTGCCGCGCTCGGCGCGGCGGTCGCCTTCGTCGTGGGGCTCGCCCGGACGCACGACCTGTGGATCGTCCGCTTCCTGTCGGGCGTGTACTTCGAGATCTTCCGCGGCACCTCGGCCCTGGTCCTGATGATCTGGGTGTTCTTCGTCGTGCCGATCGCCCTCGGGTGGCAGCTCGTGCCGATGTGGGCCGCCGTCCTGACCCTGGGCTGCACCTACGGGGCCTACGGCTCCGAGATCGTGCGCGGCGCGGTGGCCGCGGTGCCCCCGGCCCAGACGGAGGCCGGCGTGGCCCTCGGGTTCACCCGGGGCCAGCGGCTGCGCAAGGTCGTGCTGCCGCAGGCCTGGCCCGAGATGGTGCCGCCGTTCAACAACCTGCTCATCGAGCTGCTGAAGGGCACCGCCCTGGTGTCCGTCCTGGGCGTCGGCGACATCACCTTCGCCGCCCAGCTGGTGCGCAACGCCACCGGGCAGAGCGCCCCGGTGTACACGGTCATCCTGGTCATGTACTTCGTGCTCGCCTTCCTGCTCACCCGGGTCATGCGCCTGGTCGAGCGCCGGGCGAAGGCGGGGGTCGGCCGGGCCGCTCCGCCGCGGACGTCCCTGATCCGCAACCGGGCCACCGGTCCGGGCAAGGACCTCGTCGCCGACCCGTCGGCCACCGGAGGTGCCGCGTGAACTGGAGCTGGAGCACGCTGGAGGACTTCCTCCCGGCCTTCTGGGACGGTGTCCTCGTCACCCTTCAGGCCCTGGTCCTGGGGTCGCTGATCGCCTTCGCCCTCGGCCTGGTCTGGGCGCTGGCCCAGCGGTCGTCGCTGAAGATCGTGAGCTGGCCGGTCACCGCGGTCACGGAGTTCATCCGCAACACCCCGCTGCTCGTGCAGCTGTTCTTCATCTTCTACGTGCTGCCCGAGTGGGGTCTGACGCTGTCCGCGCTGACCACCGGCATCGTCGGTCTCGGACTGCACTACTCGACGTACACGGCCGAGGTGTACCGCGCCGGCATCGACGGGGTGCCGGCCGGGCAGTGGGAGGCCGCGACGGCCCTCAGCCTGCCGCGCTCGCGCACCTGGACCACGGTGATCCTGCCCCAGGCGCTGCGCCGCGTGGTGCCCGCGCTGGGCAACTACGTGATCGCGATGCTGAAGGACTCGCCGATGCTGATGGTCATCGGTGTGCTCGAAATGCTGGGCGAGGCCCGTCAGTTCGGGTCGCAGACGTTCCAGATGAACGAGCCCATCGTCCTCGTCGGCGTCGCGTTCATCCTCATCGCCTACCCCGCCTCTCTTCTCCTGCGAGCCCTGGAGCGCCGCCTTGTCCGCTGAAACCGCGCCCACACCCGAGAAGCCCGTGTCCACCGACAAGGGCCGGGAACTGATCCGCCTCGAGAAGGTCACCAAGCGCTTCGGTGACAACACCGTGCTCGACCGGCTCGACTTCTCCGTCGACGCCGGCAAGCACGTGACCCTGATCGGCCCGTCGGGCTCCGGCAAGACGACCATCCTGCGCATGCTGATGACCCTGGTGAAGCCGGACGAGGGCACCGTCACCGTCGACGGGGAGCAGCTGTTCCCGGCGCCGGAGAAGCAGGTCCGGGAGGTCCGCAAGAAGATCGGGATGGTCTTCCAGCAGTTCAACCTCTTCCCGAACATGAAGGTGCTGCGCAACATCACCGAGGCTCCGGTCACCGTCCTCGGCCTGTCCAAGGACGAGGCGGAGGTCCGGGCCCGGGAGCTGCTGGAGCTGGTGGGGCTGTCCGACAAGTGCGACGCGTACCCGACGCACCTGTCCGGCGGCCAGCAGCAGCGGGTGGCGATCGCGCGGGCGCTCGCCATGCGGCCGCAGGTGCTGCTGCTGGACGAGGTGACCTCGGCGCTCGACCCGGAACTGGTCGCGGGGGTGCTGGACGTGCTGCGGGACATCGCCCGCAGCACCGACATCACCATGCTGTGCGTGACCCACGAGATGACGTTCGCGCGGGACATCTCCGACCAGGTGCTGATGTTCGACTCGGGCCGGGTCATCGAGTCCGGGTCGCCGGAGAAGCTGTTCGGGGACCCCGACCACGAGCGGACCCGTGAGTTCCTGAGCACCATCCTGTAAGGCGCCGGCAGCGGTTCGTCCGTGCCGCCGGGCGGGGGTGCGCGGTGTCCCGCGCGCCCCCGTCCGGCCGCCGGAGTCATATGCCGTCGACATAATTACCTGGTCATGGCGCCCCGGCGCCCGCCGGACCGGCCCCGGGAATCCGGGCAACAGCCGGGCGGGGAGCGCGCGTTCGCGGCTATCGTGGACGGGACTGCCGACCGGATCGCGGCCCACCAGCGAACGCAGGGGGGAAACCGTGGCGCTGAAGCACGAGCCGACCGCGCCGTACCACTCGGCCCAGGACGCCCTGCGCGTACTGGAGACGGTGGCACGGCACACCACCGGAGTGACCGACCACGACCTGGCCCGCGAGAGCGGCCTGCGCGGGGAGCGGCTGACCACCCTCCTGCGGATGCTGCGCCGCGAGGCCTACGTCGAGCAGATCGCCGACGGCGCCTACGTCACCGGCGAGGCGTTCGCCCGCCTGGGTGCCACCGAGGGCCACGACGCCGCGGTACGGGCGACGCTGCAGCGCACCCTGGACCGGCTGCGCGACCGCGTCGGTGCCGCCGTCTACATGAGCCGGTACATCGACGGCGAGGTCAGGGTCACCCAGTACGCCGACAGTCCGGCCACCCCGAAGGTGAACGAGTGGGTGGACTTCCGCAGCTCCGCGCACGCCACGGCGGTCGGCAAGAGCCTGCTCACCCAGCTGGACCACAGCGGGCGGCGGGACCACCTCGCCCGGCACCGGATGGCGCGGCTCACCTCGCGCACCATCACCAGCGACCGGCTGCTGCTGTCCCAGCTGGCGACCCAGCCGCCCACCGTGCCGGTGCTGGACCTCCAGGAGTACGCGGTCGGCACCGTGTGCGCGGCCGTCCCGATCACGGCCGGTTCCGCCGTGGGCTGCCTGGCCCTGTCGCTGCCGGTCGAGCACGCCCACCGGCTGCGCCGGGCCGCCGAGACCCTCAATCGCAGCGCGGCCCCGGTGCTGCTGTCGCTGACGATCTAGATCCGGATCACCGCGGGCGGCGCCGCCGGTCGTGGTCGGGAGCACCCTCCGGGACCAGGTAGTATTTTCGCGTCGCCGGCCGCGGGAAGCGGACGGCGGGAGTCATGCGCCGCTAGCTCAGTTGGTTAGAGCAGCTGACTCTTAATCAGCGGGTCCGGGGTTCGAGTCCCTGGCGGCGCACGGTGAAGGGCCTCTCGTGGGAGCGAGAGGCCCTTCGGTGTTTCCGGCCCGGACGGCCGCGGCTCAGACGGGCCGGACGAGCCCCGCCCGCGCCGTCCTGCTCAGAAGGTGACGTCCGAGCACGCGTAGAACGCGTTGGCCGTGTCGGCGACCGTCCAGACGGCGACGATCACGTGGTGTCCGCTCAGCCCCGACGGCAGCCTCCCGGTGTGCGAGAGGGTCTGCGGGGGCCGCTGCCCGTTGTAGGGCACCGTGAAGAACGGCGTCAGGTTGAGGTCGGCCCGGGTCAGGGCGTGGTTCTGGTTCCAGCCCGGCTTGGTCACGTAGTACTTGAAGTCGGTCGTGGCGTGCATGGCCGTGAACTGCCACCGGAAGGTGTAGTTCTGGCCGCCGGTGACGCGGGTGGTGGGCCACGCGCCCCCCGAGGGCGTGCGGGGGCTGTCGAGCTGGGCGAACCGGGTGTTGTCGGCAGAACAGATCCGTCCGTCGGCGGGGCCGGAGGCGGGGAAGCCCTTCGGGCCCTCGACGCTCTGCGGCTCCCACTGGATGGCGCCGCAGTTGGTGACGGTGCCGTTCTGGCACTGCTTCTGCCGGCTGACCGGCAGGTCGGTGTAGCCGTGGCCGCTGGCCCCGCCGGAGGAGAACGCGAGTGCTCCGGTCGTGGCCAGTCCCACCGCGGCCGCGTACAGCTTGGTCCGTGTGCGCATGCTGCCGCTCCTGGTGAACGTGGGGGTGTCAGTGAGCCGTGCAGGTGGTGCGAGTAGGTCTAGACCAAGTCTGAGCGTAGGACTGCGGCATGAACATGTCCAGACCAGATGCACGACGCGTTCAACCAGTTGCGCGCCGGCCGGGCGGCGGCCCCGGGCGGGGTCAGGGCATCGACTCGCCCCGCCCGGCGCAGAACGCCACCGTCAGGTCCTTCACCAGCGCCTTGCGCTCGTAGTCGTCCAGCTCGACCAGCCCGCGCACGGTCAGCCGGGTCACCGTGTCCTCCACCGAGTCCACGACCGAGCTGAGGACACTCGCCCGGTGCCGGGCGTCCAGCGCGGCGATCCGGCGCCGGTGCATCGCCGCCGCCACCTCCGGCGCGTACTCCACCCGCACCGGCCGCACCGCGAACACCTCCAGGCCGACCGGGGCCGTGTCCGCCGTCACCTGCCGGGTCAACGCCTCGCACACCGCGTCCATCGCGGCCTGGCCCGCGCCCGGCGCCTCCACCGGCAGCCGCAGCAGCGCCGCCTCGACGCACTCCCGCAGGTACGTCTCGTGGTCCTCCACGCCCAGCGTCGCCCGTGCGGTGTCCCGCACCCGCCACACCACCGTGACCACCACCCGCAGCGCCATCCCGCCCCGGTCCGCCGCCGGCATCGGCTCACTTCGCCAGTGCCGCAGCCGCACGTCGACCCGGCGGCGCAGCAGCAGCGGGTTCACCCACAGCAGCCCCGTCCGGCGGACCGTCCCCCGGTAGCGGCCGAACAGGCCGAGCACCCAGGCCCGCCCGGTCCGCCCGCGGGCCAGCCCGCCGAAGCCGAACAGCGCGAGGGCGCCCGCACCGGCACAGGCCGCCCACTGCGCGGGGCCGATCCCG
The DNA here is from genome assembly GCF_010548465.1 of Streptomyces sp. SID14436. GTDB lineage: Bacteria > Actinomycetota > Actinomycetes > Streptomycetales > Streptomycetaceae > Streptomyces. Next base: position 8,452 of record NZ_JAAGMD010000511.1, read on the forward strand.
GCCGCTCCCGGGGCGGGCGGCAGACCCGGCACGCCGGCCGCGAGCGGC
>NZ_JAAGMD010000540.1 GCF_010548465.1 Streptomyces sp. SID14436
GCGGTCAGCGCGGCGTGGGCGGCCGCCGGCGGCGACCCGGACGCCGACGCGGCGGACTGCGCCTCGGCCGTCGAGGCCGGGGACCAGCGGGCCCGCGCGGTCTGGCAGGAGGCGGTCGACGCCCTCGCCGACGGGCTCGTCACCGCGCTCACCCTGCTGGACCCCCGCACGCTGATCGTCGGTGGCGGGCTCGCCGAGGCGGGGGAAACCTTGTTCACACCACTGCGGGAGGCCGTCCGGCGGCGGGTCACCTTCCAGAAGCTGCCGTCCCTGGTCCCCGCGGCCCTCGGGGACACCGCCGGATGCCTGGGCGCGGGACTCCTCGCCTGGGACCTGCTCGCCCCCGCCGACTCCCCGGACCCCTCGGAGGTAACCGCCTGATGGCCCCCACCACTGTTCTAGCCGGTGCCCGGGTGGTCCTGCCCACCGGGACCGTGGACGACGGCCGCGTGATCGTCGAGGGCACGCGGATCGTCGCCGGGGGTCCCCCCGCACCCGGCACGGCCGCGGCGGGCGTCGTGCGGACCGTCGACCTGAGCGGCCACTGGGTGGTCCCGGGCTTCGTCGACCTCCACAACCACGGCGGCGGCGGCGCCTCCTTCACCTCCGGCACCGTCGACGACGTCCTGCACGGCATCCGGACCCACCGGCTGCACGGCACCACCACCCTGGTCGCCTCCACCGTCACCGGCGACATGGACTTCCTCGTCCGCCGGGCCGGACTCCTCGCCGAGCTGGCCCAGCAGGGCGACCTGGCCGGCATCCACTTCGAGGGCCCCTTCATCTCCCCCTGCCGCAAGGGCGCCCACTCCGAGGAGCTGCTGCGCGACCCCGACCCGGCGGAGGTCCGCAAGCTGGTCGACGCGGCCCACGGGCACGCCAGGATGGTCACCCTCGCCACCGAACTGCCCGGCGGCCTCGACTCGGTGCGCCTGCTCGCCGAGCTCGGCGTGATCGCCGCCGTCGGCCACACGGACGCCACCTACGAGCAGACCGTGGCCGCCATCGACGCGGGCGCCACCGTCGCCACCCACCTGTTCAACGCCATGCCCGCCCTCGGGCACCGCTCCCCCGGCCCGATCACCGCCCTGCTGGAGGACGAGCGGGTCACGGTCGAGCTGATCAACGACGGCACCCACCTGCACCCGGCCGCGCTCCAGCTGGCGTTCCATCACGCGGGCCCGCACCGCGTCGCGTTCATCACGGACGCGATGGACGCGGCGGGCTTCGGCGACGGCCGCTACCTGCTCGGCCCGCTGGAGGTGGAGGTCGCCGACGGCGTGGCCCGCCTCGTGGAGGGCGGCTCCATCGCCGGGTCGACGCTCACCCTGGACCGCGCCTTCCAGCGGGCGGTCACCGTCGACCGGCTGCCCGTCGAGCACGTGGTGGCCGCCCTGTCCGCCAACCCCGCCCGGCTGCTGGGCCTGGACGACCGGATCGGCTCCCTCGAACCGGGCAAGGACGCCGACCTCGTGGTCCTGGACGCGGACTTCGCCCTCAAGGGCGTGATGCGCCGGGGCGAATGGGTGGTCGATCCCCGACAGGGCTGATCCGTCCCGTCGCCGGGAGACGGTGACCGGCTCCGGGGGTGGGCCGGGCGCCGTCTCTTTGGCATGATCGTGCCCCTGGCAGTCATGGCACGCGCGGGCAGCGCAGGCGGCAGAAGGGGAGGTCGGCCCGGTGATCCTCACGGTCACGCTGAACACCGCTCTCGACATCACCCATCGCGTGCCGTCCCTGCGGCCGCACGCGTCCCACCGGGTCTCGGAGGTGTCCGAGCGTCCCGGCGGCAAGGGGATCAACGTGGCCCGGGTGCTCGCCGCCCTCGGCCACGAGGTGACGGTCACCGGCTTCGCCGGCGGCACCACCGGCCGCATCCTGCGCGAGCAACTCGCCGACGTGCGCGGCCTGGTGGACGAACTGGTCCCGGTCGACGGCACGACCCGGCGCACCATAGCCGTGGTCGACGACCGCTCCGGCGGCACCACCCAGCTCAACGAACCCGGCCCGCCCATCTCCCCCGCCGAGTGGTCCGCCTTCCAGGAGGCCTACGCGGCACTCCTGCCCGCCGCCTCCGCGGTGGCCCTGTGCGGCAGCCTCCCCCCGGGCGTCCCGGTGGGCGCCTACGCCGGGCTCCTGCGCACCGCCCGCGCCGCCGGGGTGCCCACCCTGCTCGACACCAGCGGGTCGGCGCTGCGCCGCGGCATCGCCGGACGCCCCGGCATCCTCAAGCCGAACGCCGACGAACTCGCCGAACTCACCGGCTCCCACGAGCCGTCGACCGCCACCCGGGACGCCCGCCGCCGGGGCGCGGGCGCGGTGGTCGCCTCCCTGGGCCCGGACGGCCTGCTCGCCGTGACC
>NZ_JAAGMD010000564.1 GCF_010548465.1 Streptomyces sp. SID14436
GCCTGAGCCTGGCCGAGCTGGGGATCGACGCCCGCGGGGCCGACCCCCGCCCCGCCACCGCGTCCGACGAGACGCCGGACGGCGGTGCGACCGAACTGCCGCCCACCCGCACGGCCGACGGCGGCCCGGGGGCCGGCGCGCCGCAGTCGTCACCGTCGGCGGACGCATCCGGATCGGCCTCGCCCTCGGTGTCCGCGTCGGAGTCCGAGGACGCGGAGCCGGAGGAGACGGACCCGGCCGACGAGGAGAGCGGGCCGCCCGCGCAGGACACCTCCGCCCCCCGCCCGACGAGCGCCCCCACCCGCACGGCCCCGGCCGACCCCGGCACACCGGACGACCCGGAGCCGACGACCGAGGAACCGGACCCCGAGCCGGAACCGGAACCGACGAAGACCTGCAACCGCTTCCTGTGGTGGTGCACGTAGGCCGGCACGGACCGGTCACGAAGGCACCGGTGGCGTGCCGGTCGCCCTCGCCACCGCCTCGCCCGAACCCTCAGCCGCGCAGCTCCCGCAGCGTCGAACGCCGCGCGGACCAGGCCCTGTCAGCGGCATCGTCAGCGAGAGACGCCTGGACCGTGCTGTCCGCTCCAAGGGAGGCGGTCCGTGTCTTCCTCGAAGGCGGGAACGGGCTGCGTGAGACACGGGGTGGGCGGCAAGACCTCAAGACCAATCGAGGAAGGATTCCTCAGCCGCACGGTAAAGACTCTCAAGACGCCGGTCCTTCCTGTTCACCCCCTCCTTCTCGACCCGCTCGTCCAGGGCGTTCCGCAGTCGAGGGAACCCGTACTTCTCGGTATCAGTGAAGGATTCCTTCTCGGCGATCTTGTGGAGTATGCCGGTGGCCCGCCCGAATTGCCGCATCATCCCGAGCGGTCTGTCCGTTTCCCCTGTGGGAGTGGCAGTAAAGTCCCTGCGCGTGAGCGCGTCGATTTGTCGAGAAATAATGTTGAACTGTGATTCATAGACGACGTCGAAGGCGTCGGAATCCGCACCCAGCTTGAAAATGAAGTCGCTCAGATCAGCAACCGATACGCTGAGATTGTTCGGCTCGGTGGCAAAATCTGCGTCTGAGTAATCGACATCGACTTGGAGAATGTCGGATACGTCAGAAGAGTAGTGGGAGAGTGCGTTCCCGAGATTCTTCCGAATGGCCTCCGGAACGACAGTCGTCTCGGACTCCGTGTAAGCGCTGATCACGCGCTCCGTCATCCTGACCTGTTCCACGGAGTGCCGGTCAGTCGTCCGGGGAGCATCTTCTCCTGCACGACGCCCTGTCATGGCAGACTCCAACGCTTCACCACACTTGGTGAGCGGTCCCGAATCCTCGCTCGACTCCGACGAAACGAGACTCCAGCAGAACTCCTCACCAGGATCCGAGGCATCATCATCCGACAAGATGAAAATGCTGCCGCTCACGATCAGGGCAGCGATGACCGTTGCCGTGATCGCCAACGGTGAGCGATATATATTCCGTCTCTCCTCCGCCGCTTCAGGCATCAGCCCTGCTCCCCCGTGGCTGCCTTGGATCCGCCAAGGCCGTCGTCATACGATCCTCTCACCGTAGCGGTCACCTCTGCGGCGATCGCGGCCAGTCCCTCGTGCTCGTCGAATTGCTCGGGAGCGTCGGTCAGCCGTCCCGCAGCATCGTCCGCAGCGCGTCCCGCAGGGCGACGCGCTCCTGCTCGGACAGGCCCGCCAGTGGCTCCCGGGCGAACCGCAGGGACTCCTGGAGGCTGCCGGCGACCCGCCGGCCCTCGGGCGTCGCCGCCGCCAGCTTCACCCGACGGTCGCCCGGGTCGGGGCGGCGCTCCACCAGGCCCCGTGTCTCGAGCCGGTCCACGATGCCGGTGACGTTCGACGGCTCGCACTTCAGCCGCTGCGCCAGCCTGCGCATCGGCAGCGGCTCCAGGGACAGCAGGCTCAGCAGCCGCGCCTGGGCGCCGGTCAGTGCGTGCTCGGCGGCGGCCGACTCGTACTCCTCGTGGTAGCGGGCGACGACCGCGCCGATGAGCTCGACGACCTCCAGGGTCAGGGCGTCGGGTCGGGAGCTGTGCGGTGGGGCCATGCCGTCCAGGGTACCTACTTGCTTGACATCCTGAAATATTCAGGCGCATGGTTGTTTCAGGTGCTGAAGTATTTCCAGGAAAGGTGCCCCGCATGACCGACGCCCCCGCACTCCCCGCCACCGGCCGCGCATGGCATCTGCTCAGCCGCCCCGTCGGCTGGCCCGAGCCCAAGGACTTCGACCTCGTCGAGTCGGAGATCCCCGCGCCCGGCGAGGGCGAGGTGCTGGTCCGCAACGCGTACCTCTCGGTGGACCCGTACATGCGCGGCCGGATGAGCGCGGCCAAGTCCTACGTCGCCCCCTACGAGCTCGGCAAGGCCATGCAGGGCGGCGCCGTCGGTGAGGTCATCGCCTCCAACGCCGAGGGCGTGGCCGTCGGCGACCACGTGCTGCACTTCTACGGCTGGCGCGAGTACGCCGTCGTGGAGGCGAAGAACGCCGTCCGCGTCGATCCCGAGGCGGCACCCCTGTCCGCGTACCTGGGCGTGCTCGGCATGACCGGGCTCACCGCCTACGCCGGACTGCTGCGCACGGCCTCCTTCAAGGAGGGCGACTCCGTCTTCGTGTCCGGTGCCGCGGGCGCCGTCGGCAGCCAGGTCGGGCAGATCGCCAAGCTCAAGGGCGCCTCGCGGGTCATCGGCTCCGCCGGCTCCGACGAGAAGGTCGAACTCCTCGTGAAGGAGTACGGCTTCGACGCCGCCTTCAACTACAAGAACGGCAAGGTCAGCGACCAGTTGCGGGAGGCCGCCCCGGACGGGGTCGACATCTACTTCGACAACGTCGGCGGCGACCACCTGGAGGCGGCCATCGGCTCCCTCAACCGGGACGGCCGGATCGCCGTCTGCGGGGCGATCTCCGTCTACAACAACACCGAGCCCGCGCCCGGCCCCCGCAACCTCGCCCGCCTCATCCAGACCCGCGGCCGCATCGAGGGCTTCCTGGTCGGCGACCACTACGACCTGCAGCCGCAGTTCGTCCAGGAGGTCGGCCCCTGGATCCGCTCGGGCGAGCTGAAGTACCGGGAGACCGTCGTCGAGGGCATCGAGAACAACCTCGAGGCGTTCCTCGGGGTCCTGCGCGGCGACAACACCGGAAAGATGATCGTCAAGCTCTGACGGCATCGTCAGCTCTGACGGCACCGCCCGCCCGGCCACCATGAGGGCCGCACCCCGGATGCCGGGGTGCGGCCCTCACGCCGGTCACAGCGCCAGGGCCGCCCGGTGCGCCGCCCGCACCAGCCGCTCGTTCTCCGGGGCCGGCCCGCCGGGGAAGGCGCAGCGGCGCCGGGTGCAGCCGTAGGCCAGGCC
>NZ_JAAGMD010000586.1 GCF_010548465.1 Streptomyces sp. SID14436
GTGCCCCGGGCGTGGAGCGGGGGCGGCCGGGGCGGCCGGTGGCTGCACCGGTCCGGGCGTCCCGGCGCGCCGTCGCCTGCCCGCCCGTCATCCGTCCCGCACGCCGTGGTCCCGGTCCAGCAGCGGGGCCGCGTCGGAGAGTACCCCGGAGATCCTCGCCAGGGTCTCCTCGTCCCGCTCCACGGCCTCCAGCACCGGACCCGCGGCCGTGTTCCAGCGGCGGGCGACCGCGGCCGGGTCCTCCCCGGTCAGCAGACCGGCCGCCTGGGCCGCCGCCCCCAGGGCCACCAGTTCCTTGGCCTCGGGGACCTGCACCGGCCGCCCGGAAAGGCGCCGCACCGTCTCCTGCCAGGCCGTCCCCCGGGCGCCGCCGCCGATCAGCAGCAGCGGGGCCGAACGGTCCGCGTCCTCCTCCAGAACCAGGTCGAGCGCACCGAGCAGGGCATGCACGGCACCGTCGTAGGCGGCCTGGAGCAGCTGCCCGCCGGTCGTGTCGTGCCGCAGGCCGTGCAGCAGCCCGGAGGCGCCCGGCAGGTTCGGGGTGCGCTCACCGTCCAGGTACGGCAGGAGCGTGACGCCGCGGCCGGGCTCCACGGCCTCGCGGTCGAGGTGGAGCAGCGCGGCCACCCGGTCCACGGCGAGCGTGCAGTTCAGGGTGCAGGCCAGCGGCAGCCAGTCGCCGCGCGCGTCGGCGAACCCGGCCACCGTGCCGGTCGGATCGGCCGTGCGGCGCCGGGACACCGCGTAGACCGTGCCCGAGGTGCCGAGGCTCATCACCGGCACGCCCGGGCGCACCCCGAGCCCCAGGGCGGCCGCGGCGTTGTCACCGGTGCCGCACGCGACCAGGGTGCCCTTGGAGAAGGGCAGGCCGTGGCCGTCGCGGACGGTGCCGGCCACCTCGCCGGGCCGCACCACGCGCGGCAGCAGCGCCGGGTCCAGCCCCACGTGGGCGAGGACCTCCTCGTCGTAGGCCTCGGTGCCGGAGGACCACCAGCCGGTGCCGGAGGCGTCGCCGCGGTCCGTGGTGCCCTGTCCGGTGAGCCGCTCGGTCAGGTAGTCGTGGGGCAGGCGCACGGCCCTGGTGGCCCGGGCCGCCTCGGGTTCGTGCTCGGCGAGCCAGGCCCACTTGGTGACGGTGAACGACGCGGTGGGCACGCTCCCGGTGCGCTCCGCCCAGCCCTTGGCGCCGCCCAGCTCCTCGGTCAGCCGGTGGGCCTGCGGGGCGGATCGCACGTCGTTCCACAGCAGCGCCGGGCGCACCGGCTCCCCCTGCGCGTCGAGGGTGACCAGACCGTGCTGCTGGCCGCCCACGGACACCGCCGCGGCCTCACGCGCGGGCTCCCCGCACTGACGCAGGGCCTCCAGCAGGGCGTCCCACCACTGGCGCGGGTCGCTCTCCCGGCCGGCCCCCGTGGTCACCGTGTGCGGGGCCTGGCCGCTCGCGACGATCCTGCCGGTGGCCACGTCGACGACCAGCGCCTTGGTGGACTGGGTGGACGTGTCCACGCCGACGACGAGCGGACCCTCGGCTGCTGACATCGGTTTCTCCCTTTTCGGCGGCTCAGTGGGGTGGCTCTCTTCCCAGAGATGCTCCTGCATACTAATTTGTAAATCGCCATGACGAAATAGTCTCGGCGTTGCCTCAGCGAGCAAGGAGCCGCGGTATGAGCTACCAGCCCACCCCCGAGGACAAGTTCACCTTCGGCCTGTGGACCGTCGGCTGGCAGGGACGGGACCCCTTCGGTGACGCCACCCGGCGCGCCCTGGACCCGGCGGAGTCGGTCCGGCGCCTGGCGGAACTGGGCGCCTACGGCGTCACCTTCCACGACGACGACCTGATCCCCTTCGGCGCGACCGACAGCGAGCGCGAGGAGCACATCAAGCGCTTCCGGCAGGCGCTCGACGACACCGGCATGAAGGTGCCGATGGCCACCACCAACCTGTTCACCCACCCGGTGTTCAAGGACGGCGGCTTCACCGCCAACGACCGGGACGTGCGCCGCTACGCGCTGCGCAAGACCATCCGCAACATCGACCTCGCCGTCGAGCTCGGCGCCCAGGTCTACGTGGCCTGGGGCGGCCGTGAGGGCGCCGAGTCGGGCGCCGCGAAGGACGTGCGGGTCGCCCTGGACCGCATGAAGGAGGCCTTCGACCTGCTCGGCGAGTACGTCACCTCGCAGGGCTACGACCTCCGCTTCGCCCTGGAGCCCAAGCCCAACGAGCCGCGCGGCGACATCCTCCTGCCGACCGTCGGCCACGCCCTGGCGTTCATCGAGAAGCTGGAGCGCCCGGAGCTGTTCGGCGTCAACCCGGAGGTCGGCCACGAGCAGATGGCCGGCCTGAACTTCCCGCACGGCATCGCCCAGGCCCTGTGGGCGGACAAGCTGTTCCACATCGACCTCAACGGCCAGTCCGGCATCAAGTACGACCAGGACCTCCGCTTCGGCGCGGGCGACCTGCGGTCCGCGTTCTGGCTGGTCGACCTGCTGGAGTCGGCCGGGTACAGCGGCCCGCGGCACTTCGACTTCAAGCCGCCGCGGACCGAGGACCTCGACGGCGTGTGGGCGTCCGCCGCCGGCTGCATGCGCAACTACCTCATCCTCAAGGACCGCGCGGGCGCCTTCCGCGCCGACCCCGAGGTGCAGGAGGCGCTGCGCGCGTCCCGCCTGGACGAGCTGGCCCAGCCCACCGCCGCCGACGGGCTGCGGGGGCTGCTCGACGACCGGTCCGCGTTCGAGGACTTCGACCCCGAGGCGGCGGCCGCCCGGGGCATGGCCTTCGAGCGCCTCGACCAGCTGGCGATGGACCACCTGCTGGGCGCCCGCGGCTGACGCGGCCGAGCCGCCCGGGCACGGATCACCGTGCCCGGGCGAGCCCGAACGCGCCCGGGCGTGCCCCACCGCGCCCGGGCGCAGGGACGTGTCCGGGCGGGTGCGGGCGGGTGCGGGCGGCCGTGCGGGCGCCGAGTTTCGGCACCGGGCCGGCTGCTTCCGTGGGCTTGCACACGTGTGGCTGGGGATGGATGGAGGCCTTGCCTCTCTAGGTGGCTGGCGCACGGGGCTGGTCTTCGAGCGTGTCGATCAGTTGGTGATGGACCACCTGCTGGGCGTGCGCGGCTGAGTTGGCCGACCCGCCTGGGAGGGCGACCGCGCTCGGGTGTGCTCGGGCGCGGGCGCCGGTTGCGGTTTCGGGCCTGCTGCTCCCGCGTGCTCGCACACGTGGCGGGGGAGCTCCTGTCTCCGAGGCGTCCGGCGCGAGGGTCGTCGACCGTGGGCCTGACGCGTTCGAGCGCACGTGCGGCGGCGACCCGCCCCCGCCCCGGGCTCTGGGAGTCGAGCCACGGGGGAGGGCAGCGCCCCTCACGCGCGGGGGCGGGAGCGGCCGGGAGCGGCCGGTCCTGAGCCGGGGCTCGGGGGCCGGAGGTTCGGGCCGGGGGGCGGCGCCCCGACTGATGGCGGGTGCGGCCGTCTTCCGCTGCCACGGAGGCCGCACCCGCACCCGGACCCCCACCCGCGCGGGAGCGGGACGGCGGCGAGGGGCAGCCCGTCCCGGCGCGCGTGCGGCCCCGCACCAGTGGGCGGCTCCCGCGCGCAGGGACGGCAACATGTCGCGCCGACCGGACGGCGCACGCGCCCCGAGTGCCCGTCAACTCCGGGCGACTCCGCGTGAAACCCTCGCTCCGAGGGGCCGCGGGAGGAGACGATGACCGGTATGGCCATGCCTCCCGTACCGCCCCAGCCGCCCTCCGGTCCGCCGGGTGACTCGCCCCCACCGGGCGACGGCTTCGGCCCGCCGTCCTATGGTGGGCCGCCCTCCGACGACGGCCCCCCTTCCTACGGCGGGCCCCCTTCCTACGGCGGGCCGCCCTCCCACGGCGGGCCGCCGCCCGGGCCGCCGGAACAGCCTCCCGGGGACGACCACGGCGGACCGGGCCGCGGGCCCGGCGGGGGCCGACGGCTCGTGCTGATCCTGCTCGCCGTCGTCCTGGCCGTCACCGCCGTGTCCCTCGTGGTGTTCATGGCCGCCGACGGCGAGGACGGACCGGAGCGGGAACCCGGCGAGAGCCGTACCAGCACCCGCGGATCCCCCGACCCGTCGCTGGGCATCCCGTCCGAGCTGCCCAGCGGCCTGCCGAGCAGGCTGCCGTCGGAGCTGCCCACCGAACTGCCCAGCGAGCTGCCGACCGAGCTGCCGTCGGAGCTGCCGTCCGGCTTTCCGACCGATCTTCCCGGCGGAGTGCCCAGCCATCTTCCGAGCGGCCTGGAGTCGCTGCTGCCGTCCCCGGAGTGACCCGCCGCCCGCCCTGCCTCCCCGTGACTCCAGTGACTCCCGTGCCTCGCGGGCCCCGGGGTCGGCCCGGGCGGGCCCGGCCACCGGGGCCGGCTGACGGGGTGACAAGTGACCGGTACCGGTGCCGCCCAGGAGCGAGACCCTCACCCCGCTACAAGCCGCCCCGCGCGTGCGCGTCCTGGGCGTCGGTCCCTGCCGCGCGTTCCGCCGTGGCCAGGGCCGTGGCCGGGTCCCGGGATGGGGCTCCCGCCGGAACCCAGCGGCCCCGCTCCTCGCGGTACGGCCACCAGTGTCCGGCGCGGTCCAGGCGCAACTGGACGGGTGCCCCGGCGACGGTCCACCGGTTCGCGTGGGCCCGCAGCGACGGTCGCTCGTCCTCCTCCCACGCCGCGTCGAGCACCGCACACGCGCGTGCTGCCGCCTCGCCCTCGACGGCCCACTCCTCGTCCAGTACCGCCAGCGCCGCCGCCCCGCCCCCGCGCCAGGCACGCACGGCGACCGCCAGCCCCTCCCGGCCGCGCCCCGACCCGTCGGCGAGCCGGTCCGCCACGGAGGCC
>NZ_JAAGMD010000606.1 GCF_010548465.1 Streptomyces sp. SID14436
GGGGGCTGAGCACCGGGGTGGTGTGAGGCCCGATCCCGCCGCGAGGGGGGGGCGCATCGGCCACGGCGGGGTCCGCGCGGGGGGCGGACCCCGCCGCTGTGACGGCGCCGGCCGTGGACGACCGCACGGCCGGCGCCGTCGTCCCTCCGGGAGCCGCCGGAGCGTTCCGGGCGGTGCGTGTTCGAACCTTCGCACGGGCGCACGCCGGGCACACGGGGCGCACGGCGTGATTGAACAGTTGAGCTGTGGAGCCCTCTAGGGGATGGAAACCGCCTGAACTTGGGTAAAAACGCTGTATCGGCGCCACGGTTCATGATTCCCTCTCAACCACCAACGCAGCCCTCGGACTTCCAGCGGAGCCCGTCCCGACCGGCCGACCGGGCTGACGGGCCGATTCCCGGTGCGACCGGGGTGCGCCGGACTCCCCCCATTTCTTTCTCGTTGCGCGCTTGCGGAGCCGATCCATGCTCACGACCCTGAACACCGCCTACACCGACACGTGCGCGGCCGACCTCGCCTGGGCCCTGGGCCGCGAGCCGCTGCCCGCTCTGGCCACGCTCGATCTCGAACTGACCGGCGTGAAGCTCCAGATGCGCCTGCTCGGCGCGTCCCACCAGGTGCTCGTGGAGGAGGAGCGCGGACTGTGCTCGGAGACGGTCGCGTGCATCCCGGGCAGCAGTACGCCCCTGCCTCTGGGCGTCGCCAAGCGGGTGGGCGACTGGGAGTACGAGTTCGCGGCCCGGGTGGAGGTGCTTTCCCCGGGCTCGTTCGCGGGCCGCGCCCAGGAGTTACTGGCACTGGTGGCCGACCACCCGCAGGGCCTGGCCGGGGTGTTCCCGGGCAGCCCGCACGCCTTCACCGCCCTGCTCGCCCAGCGCCACGAGGGCCAGGTGCACTGGCGGACCTGGCACGCCTATCCGCAGGACGGGCAGCTGGTGGCGACCCGGACCCGGGTGGGCACGCGGGTCAAGGCGGCCGTCTGAGGCGGGCGTCCGAGGCGGGCGTCTGAGGTGGCCGTCCGAGGCGGGCGGCGCCGGCGGCGGACGGGGGCGGGCGGCCCGTGCGCGGCGCGGATTCCCGCTCATCCCACTATCGGTCAGGAGTAAACCAGCACCACACGTGTGGGTGACGATCCGCACCGGAGGTGTGACGTAACGTCGCAGGGTGATCGAACCGCAGGCCCCCGCTCCGCCCCGCTCCGCAGCACCCGGGGGCGGGCCCTGCGGCTCCGGCGGAGGTCCGGGCGGCGGCCCGCCCCCGCTGCCCGTCCGGCAGGGCACCGGCCGCTTCCTGGTCCTGGCGGGCGTGTTCGTCTGTGCGGCCTGCGGACTCGTGTACGAGCTCGAACTGCTCGCGCTCGCCACGTACTTGATGGGTGACTCGGTCACCCACGCCTCGGTCGTGCTGTCCGTCATGGTGTTCGCGATGGGCATCGGCTCCCTGGCCGCCAAGCGGCTGCGGGGGAACGCGGCGGCCGGCTTCGGGGCCGTCGAGGCGGCGCTGGCCCTCATCGGCGGGTGCAGCGCCATGGCCCTGTACGCGGTCTACGCCTTCACCGGTGACTGGGGCGGCGCCTGGGTGAACGGCCCGCGCTGGCTCCTGGTCGCGTTCTCCCTGGCCACCGGTCTGCTCATCGGCGCCGAGGTGCCGCTGCTGATGGAGCTGATCCAGCGGATCCGGCGGCAGGACGCGGGCGGCGCGGTGGCCGACCTGTTCGCCGCGGACTACGTCGGCGCGCTGGTCGGCGGGCTCGCGTTCCCCTTCCTGCTGCTGCCGTTCCTGGGCCAGTTGACCGGCGCGCTGATCACCGGCGCCGTCAACGCGGTGGTCGGCGGGGCGCTGGTGCTCGGCCTGTTCCGGCAGGACCTCACCCGCCGGCACCGCCGGCTGCTGGTGGCGGCCAACGTCTGTGTGCTCGCCCTGCTCGCCTCGGCCGCCGTCCTCGTCGACGACTTCGAACGCGCCGCCCGGCACGCGATGTACGGCTCCGACGTCCGCGTCGCCGTGCACACCGACGTGCAGGAGGTGGTGCTCAGCGGAGGGCGGGACGGCCGGCCCCTCGACCTGTTCCTCGACGGGCGGCTGCGCATCAGCGGCCGCGACGCGCCCCGCTACGCCGAGGCGCTGGTGCACCCCGCGATGAACGGCCCGCACGCGCGCGTGCTCGTCCTCGGCTGCGGGGACGGGCTGGCCCTGCGGGAGGTGCTGCGGTTCGGGGGCGTGCACCGGATCGACGTGGTCACCCGCGACCCGGAGGTGGTGCGGCTGGCCCGCACCGACCCGGCGCTCGCCGCGCTGAACGGGCGCGCGTTCGACGACCCCCGCGTCCACGTCATGGCCGACGACCCCTTCGGCTGGCTGCGCGGCGGGCCCCCGGCCGCCTACGACGTGGTGGTCTCCGATCTGCCGCACCCCGCGATCACCGAGAGCAGCAAGCTGTACTCCCAGGAGTTCTACGGTCTGGCCCGGCGGGTGCTGGCGCCCGGCGGACGCCTCGTGGCGCACACCGGGCCGGTCGCCGGCCGCCCCCGGGTGCTGTGGACGGTGGAGTCGACGCTGCGCGCGGCCGGACTCGGCACCGCCCCGTACCGGGTGACCGGCCGCCGGGCCGGGGCCGCCGGGCCCGACC
>NZ_JAAGMD010000634.1 GCF_010548465.1 Streptomyces sp. SID14436
CGCCGGCGCAGCGCACGGCGGCAGCCCCGACCCCCTCGGCCAAGCCGGGCCCTTCCGGCCCGGCCGCCCCCGCAACCGCCACCGCCCAGGTCCAGTTGATCCCGGCCTCTCCGCAGGGGGCGCTCGACGCCGCCGAGGAGGCCGTGGACCTGCTGCTGGACTCGGGCCGCGCCCCCGGCGACGTGCTGGTGATCACCACGGGTGAGCCGCACCCGTGGGCCACCCACGAACTGTCCTTCGGTGAGGCCTCCTACTGGGCGCAGCACGACGCGGGCGACGACGTCTTCTACGCGGACGCCGCCGTCGCGGACCGGGCCGGTTCCCGGCCCGTCGTCGTGGTCGCCGTCAACGGCGGCCCGGAGTCCGCTGCCGTGGCCGCCCTGTCGGCCGCCCACGCCAAGTCCGGTGCCCTGCTGATCGTCTGCGGCGACCCGCAGCGCATCAACGCGGTGCTGGGCGCGGGGGTCTGAGCGACGCGCCACCCCGGCGGCCACGGACGCCGGGGCACGCGGGTTCCGCAGGACACGACCGCGATGGGGGACTTGGCCCGCCCGTGCACCGTGGGCGGGGCTGCGCGTGCCCCCTCCGGAGTCCGCGTGCCTCCACCGGGGTGCGGCAGCCCTCGCGGAGCCACCCGTGCGCTCACCGGGGCCCGGCAGCCCTGACGTCGTCGTGTCACGCGCCCCGGCTGTCGGCCGCCGCCCGTCGCGGCTGCCCCGACGCCGCCGGGGGCCCGGAGGCACGTCAGCGCGCGGCTGCCCGGCGCAGGACCTCCGAGGTGACGCCCCCGGTGCGAGGGATGCGGGGAGGCGCCTCGGACAGGGCGACCGGCTCGGGTGCCGAACCGGCGCTGGGGCGGCGGCCGCCCCGGCCCTCACCGAGGACCTGCCAGCCGTCACGCGTCAGCGTGATGTACGCGCCGCAGCGCAGTCCGTGCAGGGTGCAGGCGTCCCGCAGGCCCCACATCCAGGCACCGTCCTCCTCGGTCCACCGCGCGTCCCCCTCCCTGCAGTACAGGAGCACGGCCGTGCGCACCGGAGTCCGGCGGCGCAGGTCGTGCGGGATGACCCGGCGCAACTGGGCGAGCAGGGCGTTGCGGAACACCCAGCCGTCCGCCGGGGCCGGACGACGGGTGAACGACGCGCTCGCGCAGAGCCGTTCGTCGTGGTCCAGCACGGCGACGACCGCGGTCGCCGGTCCGGGGCAGTGGCGGGCGTGCAGCCCGCTGACGACCTCACGCGGATTGCGCAGCAGCGGGATTCCCGCGGCGGCCCACTCCGCGGGCTCGAGCACTCGATGGGCGGAAGCGGCGGTCGCCGACAGCGATGCCGCCGAGGACGAGGCGAATCCGAAGGTCACGGTCCTCCCTTCGGCTACGCCCACGAGAGGGCGGTGACGGATTCGGGGGAGCGCGCACGCAACAGCGCCCTACCTGAGCGGCAGACGGGCCGTGCGGGTGCGGACCTCAATTCTTCCTGCCGAACTGGAGCGCGGCAACGAGCAATTGGGGCAGGCGACCGGTATCGGACGATGCACGGCTAATATCCCCGCCCGTCGTCCTCCCGAATCCCGCCGGGGGCATCCGGTCCCGGTACGTGCGTACACCCCACGGGTGCGGGCCGTCGGGGCCCGTGCACGGAGCGTTCCCGAGGAGGGGCGGCGGCCGGCCGTACCCGGCCGCCGAGAGCCCCCCGACCCCGGCGCGTGGCCCCGGCCGGCGGGGTCAGCCCTGCACGGCCAGGACCAGCGGCAGCACCCCGGACGCCCCGGCCCGCCGCAGCAGGCGCGCCGCGACCGCGAGGGTCCAGCCGGTCTCCGTGTAGTCGTCCACGAGGAGGACCGGGCCTTCCTCCTTCGCCAGGGCGGCCGCCAGCTCGGGCGGCACGGCCACCGCCCCGTCGAGGGCCTTCAGCCGCTGGGCGCTGTTGCTGCGGGACGCCGGGAACGCCTCGCCGGTGTACTCCAGCGAGCCCAGCAACGGCAGCCGCCCGATCTCCGCGATGCGCGACCCCAGGGACTGGATCAGCACCGGGCGGGTGCGGGAGGCCATGGTGACCACGCCGACCGGACGCGCGACGGCGTCCGCACCGCCCGACGCCCACCCGCCGGGGCCCCTCGCCCAGTCGGCCAGCACCCCGACGACCGCCTTGGCCACGTCGTCCGGGACCGGTCCGTCCGGCGCGCCGGACGCGAACATCGGCCGCAGCCGGTTGCCCCAGCCGATGTCCGACAGGCGGCCCAACGCACGCCCCTGAGCTGCCAGTTCCCCGGCGGGGATGCGCCCCTTCAGTTCCATGCCGATGGCCGGCAGCCCGGTGGGCCACATGCGCCGTGGCTCCACCTCGACACCGGCCCGGCCGAGGTCCGTGCGAGCCGCCTCCAGCGCCGCGGTGGACGCCTCGGCCGAGTGGCGGACGCCCGCGCAGTTGTCGCAGCGGCCACAGGGCTTGGCGGCCTCGTCGTCCAACTGGCGCTGCAGGAACTCCATCCGGCAGCCGGTGGTCGACGCGTACTCCCGCATCGCCTGCTGTTCGGCCTTGCGCTGCCGCGCCACCCACGCGTACCGCTCCGCGTCGTACGTCCACGGCTGCCCGGTGGCGGTCCACCCGCCCTTGACCCGCCGTACCGCGCCGTCCACGTCCAGGACCTTGAGCATGGTCTCCAGGCGGGACCGCCGCAGCTCCACGAGGGGTTCGAGAGCGGGCAGCGACATGGGCCGGCCGGCGTCCGCGAGGATGTCGAGCGTGCGGCGGACCAGCTCCTCCGAGGGGAAGGCGAGGGAGGCGAAGTACTCCCAGATCGCCTCGTCCTCCTGGCCCGGCAGCAGCAGAACCTCGGCGTGCCGCACCCCGCGGCCTGCGCGGCCCACCTGCTGGTAGTAGGAGATGGGCGAGGAGGGCGAGCCGAGGTGCACCACGAAACCGAGGTCGGGCTTGTCGAACCCCATGCCCAGCGCGGAGGTGGCGACCAGGGCCTTCACCTTGTTGGCGAGCAGGTCCTCCTCGGCCTGCTGCCGTTCGGCGTTCTCCGTCTTGCCGGTGTAGGCCGAGACCGTGTGGCCGCGCTGCCGCAGGAAGGCGGTCACCTCCTCCGCGGCCGCCACGGTGAGGGTGTAGACGATGCCGGAACCCGGCAGGTCGTCGAGGTGATCGGCCAGCCAGGCCATCCGGTGGGCCGCGTCCGGCAGCCGCAGCACGTGCAGGCTCAGGCTGTCGCGGTCCAGCGGGCCGCGCAGCACGAGCGCGTCGGTCGAACCGCCCGTGCCCAGTTGTTCCGCCACGTCGGCGGTCACCCGGGCGTTGGCCGTCGCGGTGGTCGCGAGCACGGGCACGCCCTGGGGCAGGTCCGCGAGCATGGTGCGCAGGCGGCGGTAGTCCGGACGGAAGTCGTGACCCCAGTCGGAGATGCAGTGCGCCTCGTCCACGACCAGCAGCCCGGTCGCGGCGGCCAGTTCGGGCAGGACCCGGTCACGGAAGTCCGGGTTGTTCAGCCGCTCGGGGCTGACCAGGAGGACGTCGACGGTGCCCGCGCCGATCTCGTCCTGGATGGTGTCCCACTCCTCGATGTTCGACGAGTTGATGGTCCGGGCCCGGATCCCGGCCCTCGCGGCGGCCTCGACCTGGTTGCGCATCAGCGCGAGCAGCGGGGAGACGATCACCGTGGGGCCGCTGCCCTGGGCACGCAGCAGTGACGTGGCCACGAAGTAGACCGCGGACTTGCCCCATCCGGTGCGCTGCACGACGAGCGCCCGGCGCTTCTCGGCGACCAGCGCCTCGATGGCCCGCCACTGGTCCTCGCGAAGCCGGGCCTCGCCCGAGTCGTCCCCGACGAGACGGGCGAGAACCGCGTCGGCGGCCGCCCGGAGATCCGCGTTGCTCGTGTGCTCCATGCCCCCATACAACAGGACGGCACCGACAGCCGGGCCGGTGAGCGGCCCGGAGGCGCCGGCGGAGTGCCTTGTGACGTGCCCCTGCCTCCTGCCTCAGGACGTTCCCCCTGACGTGCCCCTGATCGGAGTTATCCACAGGGTAAGCGGGAGAGGGCGATCCGCGAGATCGTCTCCGCATGACGAATCACAGCGAAGCGACCGGATCCCCCGAAAACGGCGACCGGGCCGACCGCGGCCTCGAAGAGGCGCTGGAGCGCAGCGGCGTCGCGGGCCCCACGGAATCCGCCGCACCCACGTCGGCACACCCCGACCGGGACGGCGACCGGCCGCCCCCTCGCCCCGCACCGGACATCTCCTGCACCACGTCGTACCGGAGCCACGGCGACACCCAGCAGGTCACCCTCCGCAGCCCCGCCGAACTCGCCGACGCACTGCCCTACCTCCTCGGGTACCGGCCCGAGGACAGCATCGTGCTGGTCGCCCTGCACGACAAGGACGGGCAGGGCCGGTTCGGCGGCCGGGCCCGGCTGGGCATCCCCGCCAGCCGGGACGACTGGCCGGCCGCCGCCCGGCAGCTCGCCCATGGCCTGATCGCCGGGAGCGCACGCCGGGGCGCGCGGCCCGAGCAGATGATCCTCTTCCTCTGCCGGGAACCGGACCGGGGCGGGTCCGGCAGGCAGGTCAAGGAACATCTCGCGCCACTGGCCCACGCGCTGCGCCTGGAGTGCGGCGCCCTCGACGTCCCGATGGTGGAGGCGCTGTGTGTCTCCGACGGCCGGTACTGGTCGTACTGCTGCGACAACCAGGAGTGCTGTCCGGCCGGGGGCACCCCCATGGGCCTCGCCGGCACGTCGGTGCTGGCCGCCGCGGCCACCTACGCCGGACTCCAGGTCCGGGGCACCCTGCGCGAACTCCGCGCCAGGCTGCTGCCGAGGGACGGCTTCGCGACCGCCGGCCAGGAGGCCGCCCTCGACGCGGCCGGTCTGAAGCTGGTGCCCAGGATCCTCGACGAGGCGGGCCGCGTGGCGGTGGCCGACGAGACCCTGCGTCTCGCCGAGCGGCTCCTGCGCCGCCTCGCCGCGGCCCCGCCCGTCTCCGGCGCCCTGCCGTCCGACCTGCGCGACGACGACCTGATCCGTCACGACGAGGCCGCGACCCTGATCCTCGGACTGCAGGACCGCACGACCCGCGACCGCGCGGCCGAGTGGATGGAGGGCGACGACGCGGCCACCGCCCTCCGCCTGTGGCGAGCCCTCGCCCGCCGCTGCAGCGGCCCGTACGGCGAGCACGCCGCGGCTCCGCTCACCCTGGCCGGCTGGGTCGCGTGGTCCACCGGCGACGAGCTCGAGGCGCGGGAGGCCCTCGCCATGGCGCTCGGCGCGGACCCCGACTACCTCTTCGCCCGGCTGCTGCACCAGGCGTGCAACGAGGGACTCGACCCGGAGTCGGTCCGGCGCTGCCTGCGCTCCGAACGGTCGAGCCGGAGCGGGGACGGTGACGGCGACAGCGCCAATTCCGGTGCCGGTGCCGGTGCCGGCGCCGGTGATGGCGGGCGGGGCAGTCGCGGGGGCACCGCGTCGGGGCAACCGGGAGGGGGTGGTGGGCCGGCTGAGGAAGGCGGTGGCGTTCTGGGCGCGGGAGGCGATGGATCCGGTCACGACGCGGACGGCTCGGGCGCTGCGACTCGCGCGGGTGGTGCCGGTGGGGCTGCGGCTCCCACGCCCGCCGAGCCCGCCGGGGCCGAAGGTCCCGCAGCCCCCGGGCGCGAGGGTCTCCGAGTCCGGGAAGCCTCGTCGCGCCGAAGGAGCCGTGCTCGGGTGCCGGGCCCCGGTGGCGCGTCCCCCCGCCGGTCGCGTACCGACGGCCGTCGGCCGAGCGCGCGGATTCCCCGTCAGCGGATCCCGGCGGCGGCCACGCACCCCGG
>NZ_JAAGMD010000662.1 GCF_010548465.1 Streptomyces sp. SID14436
CTCCCGGAGGGCTGCCGAGGCGCCGCGTTCCTCGCCGTACCGGCCGCCGTCCGCGCACCGCCCGGCGCCCTCCGCGCCCTCTGCCGCACCGGAAGCACTCGCCGCACTCGCCGCACCCACCGAGCCCGTCGGCCCCGCCGCACTCACCGGGCCTCCCGCACCCGCCACCCCCACGTCGCCCTCCGTGGCTCCCCTGTCACCGTGTGCCAGGGGTGCCGCCCAGGCGCCCGTCGCTCCAGCCGCCCGTGCAAGCAGGGCGCCCGCCGTTCCCGCGGCGGCACCCCACGCGGCGCCCAGCAGCAGGGCGGGGCCCAGCCGGCCGTGCAGTTCCAGCCCGGCGCCGAAGGCGTCGAAGCCGAGGACGGAGAGCGAGGCGTCGACGGACACCGCCGTCAGCCGCACCAGCACCGCCAGCGCGACAGCGGTGACGAGGGCGAGGCGCAGCGCACAGCGCAGGACGGACCCCGCCGGTGTCCCCGCGTCCGGTGCCCCTGCGTCCCGTCCCCCGGCGACCGGTGTGCGCACCGCCACCAGCACGCCCGCCAGCAGCATCGCGACGGCGGCGGCCACGCCCAGCAGCCATACCCGCCCGTCCAGTTCGGCCAGCCGTCCCAGCGTCACCGGCTGGTCGGACTCCCCGCGCAGCAGGTCGTCCAGCGGGTGCGGCAGCACGCCGAGCAGCGCCCCGGACGCCCGTCCGTCCCAGGGCACGAACAGGCCGACCGGAAGCCCGAGCCACACCCCGTTCGGCGCCCCCAGCAGGGCCGCGCCCGCGATCCGCCGCGGATGGGGGTCGCCGACGGCCGCGTACCCGGCCGTGGCGAGGCCCGCCGCCACCGCGAGCAGCAGCACCGTGACGACGGCGGACACCGCCGGCCGCACCACCCGGTGCAGCGCGTCCCAGCCGCGCGGCAGGGGCGTACGGCGCGAGGCCAGCAGGGCGACCACCAGGACGCCGGCCGACCAGACAGCGGCGCCGAGCAGCGTCGGTGCCGTGTCGACGGTGAACCCCACCGCGGCCTGCGCGTCGACGAGGTCGGCGACCCGGTCCGGCAACAGCCCCTCCACGTCCCCGAGGCCGCCCGGCCCGGGGAGGCCGATGCCGCCACCGTCCCCGCCGGGGAGTCCGTCCAGCCCGAGGGACCGGCCGTCGAGGGTGACGACGTCGTGGCCGGCCCACACCAGCCCGCCCGCCATCGCCACGCACAGCGCGACCACCGCACCGGCCCGCGCGAGGAGTTCGGCGACCGTCACCACCGGCCCCGCCGCCCGCAGGGACCGCAGGAAGAAGAGGGCCAGCAGCAGCGCGCCGACCAGGCTCACGCCCAGTGGCGTGATCTCGACCGCGGTGGTCGCCTCCGCGCCCGACAGCCCGAACGCGGACACGTCGCCGGACGGCGTGACCGAACCGCCCGCCCCCAGCGCCACCACCGCCGCGGTCATCGGCCCGAGCGCGCCCGCCGCGTCGGCGTCCAGCAGACGCAGTCCCAGCGCGGCCGTGCCGGCCATCGCGATCAGCGCCCAGCTGACCGCCGCGACCGCGGACACCACGACGTCCACCCAGGGCACGCGCGCGTTACGCGGTGCGGCACCGGCGCTCGTGGCAGCACTCATGGCAGACCCCCCGGTCCCCGGCGCGGCGAGGTGGCCGCGCATGTCCCCCTCGCCTGGATTACCACTCTCCGGGCCGATTTCAACCCCGCCGACGCGATGCATCGAAGCGTTGGTGCGGGCTCGTGACAAGGCCCGACTTTCGGTCAGGGGGGCGACCCTGGAATAGTTCCCCCCGATGTTCGACATCCCTAGACTCCCTGCGATGGGGGAAATTCGGGGGACAACTCAGTGGGGCATGGAGTGCCGGAACTCGTACTGGAATCAAACGGACGTACCTGGACGCTCGATCCGTCCAGGACCTACGCCCTGGGACGCGATCCGCAGGGCGACGTCGTGCTCGACGACGCCAGGGTCTCCTGGCGTCACGCCACGATCAGCTTCAACGGCCACAGTTGGGTCATCGTGGACCACGGCAGCACCAACGGCACCTTCGTGCAGGGACAACGGATCCATCATCTGGAGCTCAGCTCCGACACGGCGCTGAACCTGGGCAACGCGACCGACGGGCCGCGGGTGACCCTGACCGGTGTCGGGGCCGCCGCGCCCCAGGCGCATCCGGGGCAGGCCCATCAGGCGCAGCAGCCGCACCAGCCGTACGCGGCCCAGGGCGCGCAGGGCGCCAACGCGGGCTGGGCGCAGCAGGCGCCGCCGCAGCAGTCCGCCCCGCAGGCCGGCTGGCAGCAGCCGCAGCACGGGGTGCCGCAGCAGCCCGCGCCGCAGATCCCGCAGCAGCAGGGTCCCGGCGGCGGACCGGGCGCACCGGTGTACGGCGACCGCAGCCCGACCACGTTCCACCAGTTCTCCCTCGGCCGCGTGATGCGCATCGGCCGTGCCCTGGAGAACGACCTCGTCGTCTCCGACCTCCAGGTCTCCCGCAACCACGCCGAGTTCCACTCGACGCCCGACGGGCGCATGGAGATCCGCGACCTCGGCTCGCACAACGGCACCTACGTCAACGGTCTGCCGATCCCCAAGGGCGGCTCGCAGCTGCTCGGCCCCACCGACATCGTCGGCGTCGGTCACTCGACGTTCCGGATCGTCGGGGACCGGCTCGAGGAGTTCGTCGACACCGGTGAGGTGTCCTTCTCCGCCCGGCACCTGACCGTCACGGTCGACGGCGGCAAGCAGATCCTCAAGGACGTCTCCTTCGGTGTGCCGGAGAAGTCGCTGATCGCCGTCATCGGCCCGTCCGGCTCGGGCAAGTCGACCCTGCTGAAGGCGCTCACCGGTTACCGCCCCGCCAACCAGGGCGAGGTCCTCTACGACAACCGGAACCTCTACAAGCAGTTCGCCGAGCTGCGGCAGCGCATCGGTCTGGTCCCGCAGGACGACATCCTGCACAAGGAGCTGACCGTCAAGAAGGCCCTCAAGTACGCGGCCAAGCTCCGCTTCCCGGCCGACACCACGGCCGCCGAGCGCGAGTCCCGCATCGACGAGGTGCTGCGCGAGCTGAAGCTGGACATCCACAAGGACAAGAAGGTCACGTCCCTGTCGGGCGGCCAGCGCAAGCGGGTGTCGGTGGCGCTGGAGCTGCTGACCAAGCCCTCGCTGATCTTCCTGGACGAGCCGACGTCCGGTCTCGACCCGGGCATGGACCGCGACGTCATGCAGCTGCTGCGCGGCCTCGCCGACGACGGCCGTACGGTCCTGGTGGTCACCCACTCGGTGGCCGAGCTGGCGATCTGCGACAAGCTGCTGGTGATGGCGCCGGGCGGCGCGGTCGCCTACTTCGGCCCGCCCGAAGAGGCGCTGAACTTCTTCGGCTACGACACCTGGGCCGACGTCTTCTCCGCCTTCGAGAACTACCGCGACTACGACTGGGCGGGCCGCTGGAAGGGCTCGCAGCACTACCAGATGTACGCGGCGGACATCGACGCGGTCGCGCCGCAGTCCGTACAGGTCCCGGCGATGCAGGCGATGAAGCCGCCGAAGCCGCAGGGCTGGATGTCGCAGTTCAGCACCCTGGTGCGCCGCTACATCTCGGTGATCGCCTCCGACAAGGGCTTCCTCGCCCTGATGGTGATCCTGCCGGCCGTCCTCGGCGCGGTGAGCCTGCTCATCGACGCCGACCGGGGCCTGCTGCCGAACGCGCCGAACCCGCAGACCGGCCGGATCATCCCGAACGGCACGGCGACGACGGTCCTGCTGATCCTCGCCGTCGGCGCGTGCTTCGCGGGTGCGGCGAACTCCGTGCGCGAGCTGATCAAGGAACGGGTCATCTACGAGCGGGAGCGCGCCACCGGCCTGTCCCGCTCGGCGTACCTCATGTCCAAGGTGTTCGTCCTCGGCATGATCACGGTGTTCCAGGGGCTGCTGGTCGGTGTGATCGGCTTCTCCAGCCGGGAGATCCCGGAGGAGGGCCTGGTCTTCGGCGGCTTCACGCTGCTGGAGCTGTCCGTGCCGATCATGGCGCTCGGCTTCACCTCGATGATGTTCGGCCTGATCATCTCCTCGCTGGTGAAGACCGCCGAGAAGACCATGCCGCTGCTGGTGATGTTCGCGATCATCCAGGTCGTGTTCACCGGCTGCCTGTTCACGCTGCACGGCTCGATCGGCGTCAACCAGTTCTCGTTCCTGATGCCGTCGCGCTGGGCGGTCGCCGCCTCGGGCGCCACGCTGGACTTCAACAAGATCAGCCCGCCGGAGACGCCCGGGGACACCGACCCGCTGTGGGAGCACACGGTCGGCGCGTGGGCGATGGACATGGGCGCGCTGATCGCCATCGGCGTGGTCTGCGGCTTCTTCGTGGCGCGCTTCCTGCGCCGGCACGAGCCGGAGGTCATGCGGAAGTAACCGCCGGCCCGGCACACGACGCCCCGAAGGGCGGCACCCCGTCAGGAGGGTGCCGCCCTTCGGCGTATCCGTTCGCGTCGGACGCGAGTGCCAGAGGTCCGCGCCGACCTCAGTACGCGCTGTCGACGTTGTCCATGGTGCCGTACCGGTCGGCCGCGTAGTTGCAGGCCGCGGTGATGTTGGCGACCGGGTCGTAGATGTTCTTCGAGGTGCCCGGCACGTGGTACGCCGCGAACGTCGGCGGGATCACCTGCAGCAGGCCCTTGGAGGGGATGCCGTTCTGGGCGTTGATGTCCCAGAGGTTGATCGCCTTCGGGTTGCCGGAGGACTCCCGCATGATGTTGCGGTGGATGCCCTCGTAGGAGCCGGGGATGCCGTGCTTCTTCATGATGTCGAGGGACTCACGGATCCAGCCGTCGAGGTTGTTGGCGTAGCTCTTGGGGGCCGCCGCCTTCTTCACCTGGGCGCGGTCGGCGGCGCGGCCGGCGCTCTCCTTGGCCTGACGGGCCTGCTCCGCCTTCTTCGCGGCGGCGGCAGCGGCGGCCTTCTTCTTGGCGGCGGCCTCGGCCTTCGCCTGGGCCGCGGCCTTCTTCTTCGCCGCGATCTGCTCGGCCTTGACGCTGGCGCCCGCGAGCTGGTCGGTGACGCTCGCCCGGACGTCCTTGATCTGCTCGGTGCTGTAGGCCACCTTGGCCGCCGGAGCAGCTGCCTCGCTCGTGACGGTCGTCGACGCGTCGCTCGGCACCGCCGAGATCCCGATGGCGGCGGCACCGAGGGCGGCGACACCGGCAGCGGCGATCTTGTGATGACGGGTCAGGGCGCGACTGTGACCACGGGTGAGGATGTTCTTCGGCATGGGGGTTGGACCTCTTCGAATAGCGCGGAGGTCGCTCGGCGTCCGGTGGGGACAGTGGTGCTTCCGGCACAAACGCCGCGGGGAAGACCCACGGCGCTGAGCGACGGCTGCCATTCTTAGCGGCCGCAAAATTGGCTGGCAAAGGTGTGACGTACGAAGCCGCCTAGTGGACCCCGGGAGGACAAATCGGCACAAGCTGGACCGAACGGGCCGCTCATGTGGGCGGTATGTATCTCCTACTCCCGTTCGTACGTGATGTGCGCCCTATGCCCGGCCTCACATGGCCCCCGCTCGCTTCTCACCCGGAGTTGCTGACGCAATGCACTGTGTGAGGCCCTTCCCTGCCCGGCCCCGCTCCGGCGCCCCGCCCCCTGGTCCCGGCCGGGGCGAGGCCCGTCATCCCGGCAGCAGCAGGTGCAGATCCCCGAACTCGTGCCACAGGTAGCGCCCGCGCAGCGCCTCCTCGTAGCCGCGCCCGACCGCCGCCCGGCCGGCCACCGCCTCCAGCATCAGCAGGTGCGACGCCTCCGGCTCGTGCAGACCGGTCAGCAGCCCGTCCACCACCCGCACCCCCCGGCCCGGCGTCACCACCAGGTCCGTCCAGCCCGACCGGGCCCGCACCACGCCGTCCGCCCCGGCCGCCGACTCCAGCGCCCGCACGGCCGTCGTCCCCACCGCGATCACCCGCCCGCCCCGCTCCCGCGTCGCCTCCACCAGCCACGCCGACTCCTCCGGCACCGCGAACCGCTCCGGGTACGGCGGCTCGTGCACCTCCGCCGACGCCACCCCGGTGTGCAGCGTGACCGGC
This sequence comes from Streptomyces sp. SID14436, assembly GCF_010548465.1. Lineage (GTDB taxonomy): Bacteria > Actinomycetota > Actinomycetes > Streptomycetales > Streptomycetaceae > Streptomyces. Next base: position 6,072 of record NZ_JAAGMD010000662.1, read on the forward strand.
GCGAACCGGACCCCACGGCTCACCAGCTCCGTCACCGTCCGCGTGGTGAACGGACGCGCCGCGCTCGGCATCTCCGCGCTGCCCGCCCCGTCCGGCGACGGCAGCGCGAACACCGTCTGGTACGCCGACAGCGGCTGGTCCCGCTCCGTGTACGCGTACCGGATCGGCCGCCCGTACTCCCGCAGCAGCCCGAGGACGTCCCGGCTCACCCGCGCCCACCACAGCCGGTCCCCCCGCCGGCTCAGCGGCTCCTCCAGCACCAGCCGGGCACCCCCGGGCAGCCGCACCCCCGTCCCCGGACCGGGCGCGGCCCACGCGCGGGTGGTGCCCCGCCCGTCGGGCTGCCGCAGCTCGACCGTCCAGCGGCCGTCGTCACCGCGCGTCGAGAAGTGCACCACCACACGCGCGTGCCCGGTCCGCCCGTCGACGGCCGCCGCCAGGGTCGGCGAGGTGTTCACCACCAGCAGGTCCCCGGCCCGCAGCAGCCGCGGCAGCTCCGTGAAGGCGTGGTGCTCCGCCTCCGTGCCCCGCGACACCAGCAGCCGCACGGCGTCCCGGTCCAGGCCCGGCCCGCGCTGCTCCACCGGGACCCGCGCCGACAACTCCTCCGGCACCCGCACCGCCACGGTCACGACGCGGCCCCCGCGAGCGCCGCCGCCGCGTAGCGGCCGCTCGCCGGCCGCTCGTCCAGCAGCCGCAGGAACCCGGGCACCACGGTGGCCGGATCCGGCCGCGGAGCGTCGTCGTCCGGCACCGCCGCCGCGTACAGGTCCGTCGCCATGTCGCCCGGATCCACCGCCCACACCCGCAACCCCGGCTCCTCCACCGCCAGGACCGCCGCCAGGTGGTCCAGCGCCGCCTTGGACGCCCCATAACCGCCCCATGTCGGATACGCCTCGGCGGCGGCGTCCGAGCTGACCGTGACCAGCGCGCCCTCCCGGGAGGCCCGCAGCAGCGGCAGCGCCTCCTGGGCCAGCCCCAGCGCGGCCACCAGATTCACCTCCAGCGCCCGCCGCAGCCCCTCCAGCGGCAGCTCCTCCAGCCGGACCAGCGGCTGTGCCCCCAGCGCACTCGCGTTGTGCACCAGGAGATCGGCCCCGCCCAGCCGCCGGGCCGCCGCCACCAGCTCCCGCCGGTGCCCCGCGTCCGTCACGTCCCCCGGCAGCGCCGTCACGCGCGTGCCGTGCGCGGACACCTCCCCGGCCGCCTCCGCCAGCGGTACGGGATCCCTCGCGTCGAGCACCAGGTCCCAGCCGCGCCCGGCCAGCGCCCCGGCCAGGGCCCGCCCCAGCCCCTTCGACGCCCCCGTGATGATCGCTACCGGCATGTCGTGCCCCCTTCGTCGTCGCGCCGCTCGGCCGGCGCGATCTCAACGTAGGAACGCGGCCGTCCGCGCCGCGTCGGACGGCGGATCCAGACCACCGGGTCCGTTCGCCCTACACCGCACAACCCGGGACCCGGGTCCTACGCCGGGCCCCGGACCGGCCCCGGCTCGGCCCGCGGACCTAGGACCCCGGCCCCGGCCCGAGGCCCCCACAGGTCCGATCCGCCGCGCCGGGACCCGCCGGTACCGTGAGGACATGAGTCACGGCCCCCCGACCGGCCTCGCCGCGGTGAGCTCCGCGCTGCTGGCCATGAGCAGGCACCTCGAGGTGCGCGACGTCCTGAAGACGATCGTCGCCTCGGCCCGCGAACTGCTCGACGCGCAGTACGCCGCGCTCGGCGTGCCCGACGACCACGGCGGCTTCGCCCAGTTCGTCGTCGACGGCGTCAGCGAGGCGCAGTGGAAGGCCATCGGACCCCTCCCGCGCCAGCACGGCGTCCTCGCCGCCATGCTGCGCGACGCCAAGCCCCAGCGCCTCGCCGACGTGCGCAGCGACCCCCGTTTCGAGGGCTGGCCCAGCGCCCACCCGGACCTGGTCGACTTCCTCGGCCTGCCCGTCCGCGACGGCGACGAGGTCATCGGCGCCCTCTTCCTGGCCAACAAGAACTGCCCCAAACCCGAGGGCACCTGCGGCTTCACCCAGGACGACGAGGAACTGCTCGGCATCCTCGCCCAGCACGCGGCGATCGCCCTCACCAACGCCCGCCTCTACGAACGCAGCCGCGAACTGACCATCGCCGAGGAACGCTCCCGGCTGGCCCACGAGCTCCACGACGCCGTCAGCCAGAAACTGTTCTCCCTGCGCCTGACCGCCCAGGCCGCCGCCCGCCTCGTCGACCGCGACCCCTCCCGCGCCAAGGGCGAACTCCAGCAGGTGGCCGTCCTCGCCGCCGAGGCCGCCGACGAACTGCGCGCCGCCGTCGTCGAGCTGCGCCCCGCCGCCCTGGACGAGGACGGACTCGTCGCCACCCTCCGCACCCAGGTGCAGGTCCTCGACCGCGCCCACAGCGCCCGCGTGACCTTCACCTGCCACGGCGTGCGGGCCCTGCCCGCCGCCCAGGAGGAGGCCGTGCTGCGCGTCGCCCAGGAGGCCCTGCACAACGCCCTGCGCCACGCGGAGGCCGACCGGGTCGACGTCACCCTGGACCGCCGCGGTTGCGGGGCCGTCCTGCGGGTCACCGACGACGGCAGCGGCTTCGACCCCCGGACGGTGCGCCGCGCGGGACGGCACCTGGGCCTGGTCTCCATGCGGGACCGGGCGAGCGGCGTGGGCGGCAGGCTCAGCGTGGAATCGGAGCCCGGCAAGGGCACCACGATCGAGTTGGAGGTCCCCGGTGGCTGACGCAATCAGGGTGCTCCTGGTCGACGACCACCAGGTGGTCCGCCGGGGCCTGCGCACCTTCCTCGAGGTGCAGGACGACATCGAGGTCGTCGGTGAGGCGGCGGACGGCGCCGAGGGCGTCGACCTGGCCGAGCAGCTGCGGCCCGACGTCATCCTCATGGACGTGAAGATGCCCGGCATGGACGGCGTGGACGCACTGCGCCGCCTGCGCGAGCTGGACCACCCCGCCCGCGTGCTGGTCGTCACCAGCTTCACCGAACAGCGCACGGTGGTCCCCGCCCTGCGCGCGGGCGCCGCCGGATACGTCTACAAGGACGTCGACCCCGACGCCCTCGCCGGAGCCATCCGCTCCGTGCACGCGGGACACGTCCTGCTCCAGGCCGAGGTGGCCGGCGCCCTGCTCGCCCAGGAGGACACCGGCCCCGGCCAGGGCCGGGCGGGCTCGCTCACCGACCGGGAGCGCGAGGTGCTCGGGCTGATAGCGGACGGCCGGTCCAACCGCGAGATCGCCCGCGCCCTGGTGCTCTCCGAGAAGACGGTGAAGACGCACGTCTCCAACATCCTGATGAAGCTGGACCTCTCGGACCGCACCCAGGCCGCCCTGTGGGCGGTGCGGCACGGGGTGACCGGCTGACCTGCGACGCCGCCGACCGGGCGGACGGTTCCCCTCCGGTCCGAGATTCATACCGTCGTGGGAATGTCCCCCGGATGGCGCATCCTTTTCCGGCCCCCGCCGTTGCTCAGTGCGTGCCGCGGCGCCTGCCCCGGCCATCGCAAGGAGGGCTTGGAAAGTGAAGAACCTGAAGAAGGCAGCGGCCGTGACGATGATCGCCGGCGGGCTGCTCGCCGCCGGCACGGGCATGGCCTCCGCCACGGACGGCGCCCACGCCGACGGCATCGCGGCGGGCTCCCCGGGCGTCGTCTCGGGCAACGTCATCCAGGTCCCGGTCGACATCCCGGTCAACGTCTCCGGCAACACGGTCAACGTCATCGGCCTGCTGAACCCGGCCTTCGGCAACCTGGCCGTCAACCACTGACGGCCCGCACCGGACCGGTGACCCCCGGCCTCCCGGCCCCGCCCGGGAGGCCGGTCGTCGTCGCCCACCCGGTCCCGGCCCGCCCCGGCCCGGATCCGTCCCGCGCGGTGGGCGACCGCCCCGGCCCGGATCCGTCGCGCGCGGCACGTGACCGCCCCGGCCCGGATCCCTCC
>NZ_JAAGMD010000682.1 GCF_010548465.1 Streptomyces sp. SID14436
CCCCGCCGCCCGGGAGCCGCAGTCCCGCCGCCGTGAGCCCCGGCCGGGCTGCGGCGGGCGTCACCCGTCGCGGGCCGGGAGGACCAGGACCGCGCCGGTGCGCGGGTGCGGGAACACCTCGACCCGCTGGTCGTACACCCGTGACAGGAGTGGCCCGGTGAAGACGTCGGACGGGGGGCCGTCCGCCGCCACCCGGCCGTCGCACAGCACCGCCACCCGGTGCGCGTAGGCCGCGGCGAGCCCGAGGTCGTGGAGCACCACGACGACCGCGTCACCGGCCAGGGCCCGTTCCCGGCACAGCCGCAGCACCAATTCCTGGTGCCGGATGTCCAGCGCGGCGGTCGGCTCGTCCAGCAGCAGCACCGGGGCGTGCTGCGCCAGCACCCGGGCCAGCGCGACCCGGGCCCGCTCGCCGCCGCTGAGCGCGGAGAACGGGCGGGCGGCGAAGGCGGTCACCTCGGTCGCGGCCATCGCGTCGGCGACGGCCGCGTCGTCCTCGCCGGGGCCGGCGCCGGTCCAGGGCGCCCGGCCCATCCGGACCACCTCCTCCACCGTGAACGGGAAGGAGAGGGAAGCGGATTGGGGGAGTACGGCCCGGCGCAGCGCGAGATCGGGCGCCGGCCAGCCGGACGCCGGGCGGCCGTGGATCCGCACGGTCCCCGCCGTGGGCGCGAGGTCGGCGGCGAGGACGCTCAACAGGGTGGACTTGCCTGCCCCGTTGGGGCCGACGAGGGCGAGCACCTCACCGGCCCGGGCGGTGACGTCGACGCCCGCGAGGACGTCCCGGCCGGCCAGCCGGACGGCCACCCGCTCGGCCTCGACGAGGACGTCGCCCGGCTCCGCGGGCGGCGGCGGTACGGGACGGTGACGCAGCCGGATCATGCCCAGCCTCCCTGCTTGCGGCGGGTGCGGCGCAGCAGCCAGAAGAAGAACGGGCTGCCGATCAGCGCCGTGAGCACACCGAGCGGCAGCTCGGCGGGCTCGGCGACGGTACGGGCGGTCAGGTCGGCGGCCAGCAGCACCAGCGCGCCGAGCAGCGCACTGCCCGGCAGCAGGAAGCGGTGCCCGGGCCCGGCGGCCATCCGCAGCAGGTGCGGGACGACCAGGCCGACGAAGCCGATGATGCCGGAGACGCTCACCGCGGCCGCCGTCAGCAGCGCGATGACCAGGACGAGCACGATGCGCAGCCGCTCCACGTCCACGCCCAGGTGCCGGGCGGGCCGTTCGCCCAGCGCCAGCAGGTCCAGCCGGCGCGCGTACAGGGGGGCCACGGCCAGGCCGAGGAGCGCGCACGGCAGGACGGCGAGCACCTTCGGCCAGGTCGCCTGGGACAGCGAGCCGAGCTGCCAGAAGGTGATCTGGTTGACGGCCGCGGTGTCCGCGAAGAACAGGAACAGGCCGATGAGGGCGCCCGCGAAGGCGTTCACCGCGATGCCGGTGAGGATGAGGGTGACCACCTCGGTCCGGCCGCCCGCGCGGGACATCACGTACACCAGCAGGACGGTGACCAGGCCCGCGGCGAAGGCGAGCACCGACACCGTCCAGGTGCCGAGGAAGTTCAGCCCCAGCGCGATCGCGGCGACCGCGCCGACGGCCGCCCCGGAGGACACCCCGATGACGCCGGGTTCGGCGAGCGGGTTGCCGAACACGCCCTGCATCAGGGCGCCGGCGCAGCCCAGCGAGGCGCCGACGAGCAGCGCGAGCACGATGCGCGGGAAGCGGACGTTCCACAGCACGGACTCGGCGACCCGGTCCAGTGCGCCGCCGCCGAGGCCCATGCGGTGCTGCACCGAGGCGAGGACGTCGCCGACGGGCACGGGGTAGGCGCCCGTACCGGCGGCGACCGGCACCAGGACGAGGAGCGCGACGACGAGTCCGGCGGTCAGTAGCCAGGCCGTGGTGCGGCGTCGGCGGCCCGTGGCCGTGGGGGAGGGGGCGGGGCCCGGCTTCGGGACGGTCTTCTCCAGGACGCTCACGCGGCACCGCCGCCGGCGTACAGCTGCTCCACGACCGAGGTGAGCACCTGGTCGGTGCGCGGACCGTAGTTGAGCAGGATCCCGTCCGGGACGGAGACGACGCGCCGGTCCATCCCGGCGGGGGTCTGCGCCACCCCGGGGATCTCGACCAGCCCGTCGACGCCGCCGACGGACTCCAGGCCCTTCTCCATCACGAGGATCGCGTCCGGGGCCGCCTTGACGAGGGCCTCGCTGGTGATGGCGGTGAAGTCCTTCTCCAGTCCGGAAGCGGCCCCCGCGTCGACGGCTCCGGCCGCCTCGATCAGCGAGGTGGCGCCGGAGCCCCTGCCGCCGATGAGGTAGACGGAGGCGGAGCCGCGCAGGTAGAGGAACGCGACGCGCGGGCGCGGCCGTTCGCCGGGGACGGTGCCGGTGACGGCGGCGATGCGCTGCTCGGTGCGGCGGGTGAGCTTCTGTCCGGCGGCCGGTACGCCGAGCGCCTTCGCGACGGCTTCGATGCGCGGGCCCACGTCGTCGAGCCCGGCCGCCGGGCCGACGACGAGGACGGGTATGCCGGCCGCGCGGATCTGGTCCATGGCCTCGGCGGGGCCGCTGGTGGCCTCCGCGAGCACCAGGTCGGGCCGCAGCGACAGCACGCTCTCCGCGGAGACGTCGTGGCCGCGGGTGACCACGGGCAGCTTCCCGGCCTGGGCGAAGGTGGCGGTGACGTCGCGGGCGACGACCCGGTCGCCGAGGCCGAGGGTGAACACGATCTCGCTGAGGCTGCCCGAGAGCGGCACCAGCCGCTCCGCCTGGTCCACCGTCACCTTCCGGCCGTCCGCGGAGCGGACGGTGACCGGGAGGTCGGGGGCCGGGGTGTCCGCGAGCGGTTCGACGCGGTCGGCGGCCGGGCTCGCGGAACTCCCGCCGGAGGAGGGCGTGGCGGCCCCGGGGGGTCCGCCGCAGGCGGCCGTGGTGAGGGTGAGGGCGAGCACGGACAGCAGTGCTCCCGCCAGTCGGGTGCGCAAGCGTCGCACGGTTCCGTCCGTTCCTTCCGTCCACTGTCGATGTTGACCGGTCGTAGCTTAGGTTAGCCTTACCTTCATTCGCTACCGGTCGTCGTCTCCGGAGGACCTGCCATGCCCATCCGCCCACGCGCTCTCCTGACCGTGCTGTGCGCCGCCGTCCTCGGGGCGCTCCTGCCGGCCGCCACCGCGCACGCCGAGAGCCGCACCGTGCAGGGCGGCCGCCTGGACTGGGGCATCAAGTCGTCCTTCCAGAGCTACGTCACCGGGCCCGTCGCCAAGGGCGGTTACTCCCTGACCGGCGGCGCGGCCACGGTCGGCGGCAGCGGCTTCCGCTTCCACTCGGCGACCGGCAGCTACGACGGCGACACCGGCACCTTCCGCGCCGCCTTCTCCGGCGGGGTGCGCTTCGTCGGCCACCGCACGGCGGGCGGCGCGCACCAGCTCGACCTCACCCTCAGCCGTCCCACCGTGAGCATCTCCGGCTCCTCCGGCACGCTCTACGTGGACGTCGTCAGCAAGGCGAGGGGCACCGGGGCGGTCACGACGTCCCGTCAGGTGCCCTTCGCCTCCCTCTCCCTGGGTGGGATCGACATGCGGGGCGGCGGCACCTCCGTGGTCCTGAACAACCTCCCCGCCACCCTCACCGCCCAGGGCGCCCGCTCCTTCGCCGGGTACTACACCGCCGGCACCGCACTGGACCCGGTCAGCCTCGCGGCCGACGTGCAACGGCCCGCGGCGAAGCAGCCGTCCACCCCGCCCGCCTCGAAGACGCCCCGCGCCACGGCAGACGCCCCCGAGGGCAGGCTGCGCGACGGCGCCGTCGACTGGGGCGTGCGCCGCACCTTCCGCGAGTACGTCACCGGCGACATCGCGCGCGGCAGGTGGACCCTGTCCTCCGGCGCTCTCGACGGCGGCGCCCTCTACCGCTTCCCCGGCGGCTCCGGAACCTACCGCGACGGCGACCTGACCGCCGCCTTCGACGGCACCGTCCGGTTCACCGGCGAGCAGGGCCTCGACCTCGCCCTCAGCGCCGTCCGCGTCACCGTCGAGGACGGCCGCGGCACCCTCTACGCCGACGTCACGAGCCCGGAGCGCACCGGGAAGAAGGTCCCGCTGGTCACCTTCGCCGCCAAGCAACTCAAGCCCCGCAAGGGCCTGGTCACGGTGACCGAGGCACCGGCGAAGCTCACCGCCGAGGGCGCCGAGTCCTTCGGCGGGATGTACCCGAAGGGCACCGCGATGGACCCGGTGTCCCTGGCCGTCGCCCTCACCGACGACGCCGAACTGCCCGCGCTGCCCGACCTCGGCAGCACCGCCCCCTCGCCGTCCCCGTCCCCCTCCGTCACCGACGGCCCCTCCGCCGAACCCGTGGCCCGGGCGGCCCGGGACGACGAGGGCCTGCCCGTCCTGCCCCTGACCCTTGCCGCCGGATCCCTGCTGGTGCTGGCCGCGGGAGCCGCGGTCGCCGTCCGCAGGCGCCGCGCCCGCCCGGCCGCGGACACCCCGCAGGCCGACTGACACCCCGAACCCCGACGAGGAGACACCCGACCATGCCCGCCAGACGCCGCCGCTCCACCGCCCTCGCCGCCGCCGTGGCCACGGCCACCGCCCTCGGCGCCACCGCCCTGACCGGCGCACCCGCCGCCTCGGCCGCCGAAAGCCCGCTCACCGGTTACGAGTTGACCTGGGGCATCAAGGACAGCTACCGCTCCTACGTCACCGGCATGGCGAAGGGCACCTTCACGCCCACCGGTGGTGCCGTCCAGGCCGACGGCAACGGCGCCTTCACCTTCACGGAGGGCACCGGCAGCTACGACTCCACCGGCCATACGGTCTCGCTCGGCTTCCGGGGCAGCCTCCGGATCGTCTCCGAGGCGCACCGCTTCGACCTCACCCTGTCCGACATCAGGTTCGACAGCGGGGACGCCGAGATCACCGCGGACGTGACCCGCGACGGCACGACGACCGACGACGTCCCGCTCGCCAAAGTCACCGTGACCCGCGGCATGAAGGACATGGCGACCGAGCTGACGAAGGAGGCCGGCGAGGTCCTCGGCAGCGCGAGCTACGAGGGCGCGGCGGGCGACCCGCTGACGGTGCTTCAGACGACGAAGCCGTCCCCCACGCCCGACCCGGAGCCGACGGACGAGCCGACCGGCGAGCCCACGGCCCAGCCGACCGGCAGGCCCACGGCCGACCCGACGGGCAAGTCGTCGGAGAAGCCCACCGGCCAGCCGACCGGCAAGCCCACGGACCAGCCGGCCGGCAAGCCCACCACTCCCGGTGAGCCGGCCGCGCCCGCCACCCGGGGGCAGATAGCCGACGGCACCCTCGGCTGGGGCGTGAAGGACTCCTTCCGCGCCTACGTGATGGGCCCGGTCGCCAAGGGCAGGGTCACCGTCTCCGCGGGCGCCAAGCAGGCCGCCGGAAACGGCGCCTTCACCTTCCCGGACGCGTCCGGCACCTACGACACCGAGGCGGGCAGCCTCACGGCCGCCTTCAAGGGCGCGGTCAACTTCAAGGGCCACGAGTCCGACGGCACCCACGGCCTCGACCTCACCCTGACCGACCTCAGGGCCACCCTGAAGGGCGGCTCCGGCACGCTCACCGCCGACGTCACCAGCCTCGGCACGACGTCCCAGGACGTGGTCCTGGCCGAGCTGAAGGCCAAGTCGCCCCGGCTGACCGCCAAGAGCGACGTCATCACCGTCAACGGCATCGCGGCCACCCTCACCAAGGCCGGCGCCACCGCCTTCGGCGACTTCTACACCGCCGGCACGGCGCTGGACCCGGTCGGCCTGTCCGTCGCCCTGAAGGACGGCGCGGCTCTGCCCGGCGGCAGCGGTTCGGGCGGCGGCACGGCGGGCTCCGGTACTGCCGGCTCCGGGTCGGGCTCCGCGGGGGGTCCCGGCCCCAGCGGTTCCACGACCGGCGGCGCGGGCGCGACGGGCGACCTGACCGGCGGCCTCG
>NZ_JAAGMD010000708.1 GCF_010548465.1 Streptomyces sp. SID14436
GCAACTCGCGGGCCGCCGCGAGCGGTTCGCGCCGGGTCAGCCACTGCTCGGTCTCCGCGTGGGCCGCCGCCGGCGGGAAGACGGCGGTGCCGTCGAGGAGCGCGTCGGCCCCCTTGTCCGCGAGGTCGCCGACCGCCGGGGCGTCGAACCCGGCCTCCAGCAGCCGGGCCCGCAGGCCGTACACGCCGAGCGGGGTGAGCCGCACCATGCCGTAGCGGGAGACCTCGGTGTCGTCCACGGGCGCCGCCGGTTCCTCGTCGGCGTCGGCCATGAGTGCCTCGTCCACCGGCTGGTACTCCACCAGCCCGGCGGGTTCCAGCATCCGGAACTGGTCGTCCAGGCGCATCATCGCCTCGGACACCTGCTCCAGGACGTCGTCGGTCGGCTCCCCCATGTCGTCCGGCACGATGACGGACGCGGCCAGCGCGGGCAGCGGCACCGGGGCGGCCTCGGCCGCGTCGTCCCCCACGGTCAGCAGGTACAGGTTGCCGAGGACGCCGTCGAGGAACTCCGCGTCGGCCTCGGGGTCCCAGTCGAGGGAGGAGAGGTCGAGTTCGCCGGAGCCGTCCTCGGCGGCGATGGCGTCGACGAGTCCGCCGAGGTCCGGGACGCTCGCGTCGGCGAGCACGGTCTCCAGGGCCGCGAGCCACACCTCCAGCACCTCGTGCGGCGAGCCGCCCCCGGTGACCGTGCCGAGGTCGGCACCGGCCGCGACCGTGCCCTCCTCCTCGTCGGTCACCTCGACGAGCCCGGCGTCGACGGCGGCCCGCCAGGCCTCGGCGGCGTCGGCCGCGGCGTCCTCACCGCTCAGCCCGAGCGCCTCGGCGGCGGCGGGCACCTGCTCCTCGACGAGTCCGCCGCCGGCGTCGACCCGGGTGGCGGGCCCGGCCCAGCGGGCGAGCCGGACGGCCCGGGACAGCAACGGGGTGGACAGCGCGTCGCGCGCCAGCTCCGCTTCGGGGTGCAGCCGCGCGGGCGGCAGGGTGGAGCTGTCTGACATCGGCTGAATCTCCTAGCACGCCTGGTGAGGACTCAACCGCTCAGCCTAGACGGATTTCCACCCATGCCGCCCGCTTCCTCTCCCCACCGGCGGACGTGCATGGCCGAAACCTTGACAAGTGGCGTGGCCAGGCTGGAGATTGACGCGCGTAGAAATCGGCGGACAGTTGTTCACCGGAAGCACGGGGGCCCCATCGCACCCGCCGGTCCTCTCCGTGTGTCGATCCGCCCGCCGGTGCGGCTCGCGCCGTCCGCGCTCCACCCTCGTCCCGGCACACCACACGTCCCCGGAGGGATCCGTTGCCGACCAAGCCGTCCGCGCGCCTCGCCGCGCTCACCGTCGCCGCCGTCTGTTCCGCGGCGTCCACCGTCGTCCTCGCCTCACCGGCGCACGCCGACACCGTACGCATCCACGACATCCAGGGCGACACCCGGATATCCCCGCTCGCCGGCCGCCAGGTCGCCGATGTGGCCGGAATCGTCACCGGGGTGCGCACCTACGGTTCGTCCCGCGGGTTCTGGATCCAGGACCCGGAGCCGGACGCCGACCCGGCCACCAGTGAGGGCGTGTTCGTCTTCACCGGCTCGACCCCGCAGGGCGTCGCCGTGGGCGACGCCGTCACCGTCTCCGGCACGGTGACCGAGTACGTCCCCGGCGGCCTGACCTCCGGCAACCAGTCGCTGACGCAGATCAGCCGCCCCACGGTCACGGTGACCTCCAGCGGCAACGCGCTCCCCGCGCCCGTCACCCTGGACGCGCGGTCCGTCCCGGCCGCCTACACCCCGGACGGGGACCCCGCCGCGGGCGGCTCCGTCAACGGGCTGCGCCTGCGTCCCTCCCGCTACGCCCTGGACCGCTACGAGTCCCTGGAGGGCATGCACGTCCGGGTCGCCGACACCCGGGTCGTGGGCGCCACCGACCCGTACACCGAGCTGTGGGTCACGGTGAAGCCGTGGGAGAACCGCACCCCGCGCGGCGGCACGGTCTACGGCTCCTACGACGACCAGAACACCGGCCGCCTCCAGATCCAGTCGCTGGGCCCGGCCGCGGACTTCCCCGACGCGAACGTCGGCGACCGGCTCGCCGGCACCACCTCGGGCCCGCTGGACTACAACCAGTTCGGCGGCTACACCCTGGTGGCCAACGAGCTCGGCACCCTCCAGCAGCGCGGCCCGGCCCGCGAGACCACCCGCAAGCAGCACGCGCGCGAACTCGCCGTCGCCACCTACAACGTGGAGAACCTGGACCCCTCCGACGACACCTTCGCCGCGCACGCCGCCGCGATCGTGGACAACCTGCGGTCGCCGGACATCGTGGCCCTGGAGGAGATCCAGGACAACAGCGGCGCCACCGACGACGGCACGGTCGCCGCGGACCTGACCCTGGCGAAGCTGATCGAGGCCGTCGAGGCGGCCGGCGGTCCCCGCTACGCGTGGCGTTCGGTCGACCCGGCCGACAAGGCGGACGGCGGCCAGCCGGGCGGCAACATCCGCCAGGCGTTCCTCTACAACCCCGAGCGGGTCTCCTTCACCGACCGGGCCGGGGGCGACGCCACCACGCCCGTCGGCGTCACCAAGGTCCGCGGCAAGGCGGCCCTGACGCACTCCCCGGGCCGCATCGACCCGGCCGCAGCCGCGTTCGAGGACAGCCGCAAACCCCTGGCCGGCGAGTTCGTCTTCCGCGGCCGGACGGTCATCGTGATCGCCAACCACTTCGCGTCGAAGGGCGGCGACCAGGCCCTGACCTCGGAGTTCCAGCCGCCGGCCCGCGGTTCGGAGACCCAGCGCCACCTCCAGGCGCAGGCGGTGCACGACTTCACCGCCGAGGTCCTCAAGACCCAGAAGAACGCGCACGTCGTCGCACTGGGCGACATCAACGACTTCGAGTTCTCCCGGACGACGGAGATCCTCCAGGGCGACGGAGTGCTCTGGCCGGCCATCAAGTCCCTGCCGGAGAACGAGCGTTACTCCTACGTCTACCAGGGCAACAGCCAGGTGCTGGACCAGATCCTGATCAGCCCGTCGATCCGCCGGGGCTGCGCGTTCAGCTACGACAGCGTGCACATCAACGCCGAGTTCCACGACCAGATCAGCGACCACGACCCGCAGGTCCTGCGCTTCAGGCCGTGACGCACGGCGGGCCGGCCGGACCCCCGCGTCCGGCCGGCCCCGGGCCGTGCCCCTTCGCCGGGGCACGGCCCGTTCGGCATGACCGCCCTGCCGGCCCACGGCCGTTCAGCGATGACCGCCATCTGGTCGCACGGCCCGTTCAGCGATGGCTGCCCTGCCGGCGCAGCACGACCCCGGCCGCCACCACGGCCCCTGCCGCCGCCCCGGCGATCAGCACCGGGCGCGGGTGCCGCAGCCCGCTGCGTCCCGCCTGGGTGGCGCTGCTGCGCAGCTGTACGGACATCGCCCCGGCCTTGTCCCGCAGATCCTCCGCCCTGGCCCGGGCCCGCCCCTTGACGTCCATCTTCCCCGCCAACTGCTCGACGGTGTCGCCCAGTTCGTGGCGGGTCCGCTCGATCTGCCGGCGCAGCTCGTCCGGCCCCTTGGCGCCGCGTGCGGCAGCCTCGCCCCCCGCGGTCGAGCCGGAGCCCGCCCCGCCCGCGCCCGTCACGTCCTGTGTCATCGGTGTGCCCTTCCCTTGATCTCCTCCACGTCGGCCTTCACGCTGCCCAGCGCCTCCTCGGGCGTGGCCGGTGTGGCCCGGCGCAACTGCGCGCGGCCGGCCACGGCCAGCACGCCCGCGATCACGAACAGCACGGCCGTGACGATCAGTGCCGCCAGCCAGACGGGCAGCACCAGTGCCAGCGCCGCGGCCCCGGTGCCGGCGAGCGCGAGCAGACCGGCGTAGGCGAAGGCTCCCGCCGCTCCCAGCATGCCGCCGCCACGCCCGGCGCGGCGGCCCTTGGCGGCCAGCTCCTCCTTCGCCAGGGCCACTTCCTGCCGGGCGAGCCGGGAAAGCTGTTCGGTGGCCTGTCCGACGAGCTCGCCCACGCTGTGCTCGTCGCGAACCGGCCGGTGGTCGATGGTTCCGGTCACGGTGGTCCGCCTCCTCTCGGTAGGAAGGCACCCGAGTACCCGCGCCGCGCCGCCGCTACGCCTGCGCCGCGGGCCACCCCACTACGCAGCAGAGCTAACCGGTACCGGCAAGCAAATGTAAGTGGAGCTTCACCGTCGAGGGGCCGACACTGACCTCATGACGACGACCCCGCCCTTCGGGCGCGCTCTGTGCGCGATGATTACTCCCTTCACCCCCGACGGCGCCCTCGACCTCGACGGCGCCCAGCGCCTCGCCGGCCACCTGGTGGACCGGGGCTGCGACGGCCTGGTCCTGTCCGGCACCACGGGCGAGTCCCCCACCACCACCGACGCGGAGAAGTCCGCCCTGATCACGGCCGTGCGGGAGGCCGTCGGCGACCGTGCCCGGATCGTCGCGGGCGTCGGCACGCCCGACACCGCGCACACCGCCGGACTGGCCCGTCGGGCGGAGCAGGCGGGCGCCGACGGCCTGCTGCTGGTCGCCCCCTACTACAGCCGTCCCCCGCAGGACGCCGTCGAGGCCCACTTCCGGGAGATCGCCGACAGCACGGGCCTCCCGGTGGCCCTCTACGACATCCCGGCCCGCACGGGCACCCGGATCGAGCCGGACACCCTGCTGCGGCTCGCCGGACACCCCCGGATCGTCGCGGTCAAGGACTGCTCGTACGACTTCCTCGCCGCCCAGAAGGTCATCTCCCGCACCGGCCTCGCCTACTACGCGGGCTGCGAGGAGCACAACCTGGCCCTCTACGCGGTCGGCGGCGCCGGCTACGTCAGCACGGTCGCCAACGTCGCCCCGGACCACCTGCGCGCCGTGCTCGACGCCTTCGACGCGGGCGACACGGCCCTCGCGGCCCGCCTCCAGCAGGCGGCGATCCCGCTCGTCGAGGCCGTCATGGCGAGCGGCCTCCCCGGCACGGTCACCGTCAAGGCCCTGCTCACCGCCCTGGGCCTCCCGGCGGGCCCGCCCCGCCCGCCGCTCCGCCCCGCCGACGGCCCCGCGACGGACCGGCTCAGGGCCGCCCACGCGGCCCTCGTGTCGGGCTGACGGCACGAGGCAGGT
>NZ_JAAGMD010000734.1 GCF_010548465.1 Streptomyces sp. SID14436
CACGGCCGGGCCGGTGGCTCCCCCCGCCGGGACGGCCGGGCCGGACCCGGTCCCGGCGGGCCGAGGAGCCGCCCGGCCGCCGGTACGGGGCTGCCGGGTTACTTCGCTCCGTCGGCCGTCTTCACCAGGTGGTCCTTGGTGACCGCGCCCACGTAGACGGTGCCGTCCTCGGTGATCAGGGCGTTGACCAGGCGGGTGCTGAACACCGTGCCGGTGCCGAAGTCGCCCTTGACCCGGTCGCCGAGGGAGCCGAGGAAGCCGTCGAGGTCGCTGCCGGTGCCGCCGGCGGGCAGGCCCGGGCCGCCGGTGTCGAAGGTGGCGACGGAGTTCCAGCCCTCGCCGAGGACCTTCATGCCGTCGAGGCCCTCGCCCAGGTCCTCCTCGGACTCCGGGGCCTTCCCGGGCCGGCCGGAGTCCTTGCCCGCGTGCCGCTCCGCCTCCTTCTCCAGTGCGCCCTCCTCGGTCACCTTCGCGCCCTTGGGCGGGGTGAAGTCGAAGGTCGACGCGGCGGGCCGGGCGAAGCTGACCTTGGTGAAGCCGACGTCGACGACGGCCGCGCCGCCGCTCGCCGGGGTGAGCGTGAACTTCAGCGGCATGCCGGTCTCGTGGTCCACGGCGATGCTGATCGCGCCGACCGTGGAGCCGGACTGCCGGGGCTCGACGACCAGCTTGTAGGCGTCGCGGCCGGCCACCTGGGCGGTGCCGTCGACGGTCACGGACGTGGTGTCGTCGACCGACTTCAGGGCCTCCTCGGCGAAGTCCTTCGGGGTGGCCGGCGGCTGGTGCTCGCCGCGCTCCCCGGCGGGCTCGTCGACCGTGCCGTGGAACACCTCGTTGGACTTGCTGTCGTAGCCCCAGACGTTCTTGCCGTTGTGGATGAGGCTGTACTCCTCGGAGCCGTCGAGGAGGGACAGCTTCTGCCGCTCGGGGCCGTCGGCCGCGACGCGCAGGGTGTGGGTGCCGGAGGCCAGCTCCGTCAGCTTGGCGGACGGGTCGGCGGAGGAGCCGTCCCCGCCCTGGCCGAGGGCACCGGAGGTGAGGCTGCTCTCCAGCCCTCCGAGGTCGGGCAGGCCGAGGTCGGTGGTGACCTTCACGGTGCCGGACAGCTGCTCCACGTCCGACTTCGCGATCTTCTCGATGAGCTGTGCGGCGGTGATGTCCGGCAGGTCGGGGTCACCGGAACTGGCGATGGCGGGCACCAGCCCGATGGTCGCGGCCGCCACCCCCATCACCGTGACCGGGACGACGTACCGGGCGGCCCTGCGGCGGCCCCTGCCGGGGTCGCCGGCCGGCTCCGCGGTCGTCCTGTCGTCGGATGCGTACGGTGCCATGTGTGCCTTACCTCCTGGTCGGCGGCGGCCTGCGTCGCGTGCCTGCGCACCTGTTCACCCCGAGCCGCCGTTCTCACCCGAATCGGTGAGGAGTGATGATGTCCTTCGTGTTCCATCTGACCAAACGGCGGCGGCCGAAGCGTCAGACCGCGGACTCAACTCCGTGTACTGCTGGGGTATGACATCGGGGCGCCCGGGGTCCGCCCACCAGTAGGGGTGGCCCGGCCACCCCTGGGGGACGGCCCGGGCCGGGCGCGGCGGCCGGCCCCGGCGCGCGGCGGTCAGCCGGCCCGGTGCACCACGGCGTCACACAGCTCCGTCAGCGCCGTCTTGGACTCGCACTCCGGCAGCGGGGCCAGCGCGGCGCGCGCCTCCTTGGCGTAGCGCACGGTGTCGCGGCGGGCCTGCTCCAGGGCGGGGTGGGCGCGCAGCAGGCGCAGCGCCTCGGCGTGCCGGGCGTCGTCGGTGAGGTCGGAGTCGAGCAGCTCGCACAGGGCGAGGTCGTCGGCCAGGCCGAGCCGCTCGGCCCGCTCGCGCAGCCGCAGCACCGGCAGGGTGGCGATGCCCTCGCGCAGGTCGGTCCCCGGGGTCTTGCCCGACTCGTGGGAGTCGGAGGCGATGTCGAGGACGTCGTCGGCGAGCTGGAAGGCGACGCCGAGCCGCTCGCCGTACTGGGTGAGCACGTCCACGACCGTCTCGTCGGCGCCGGACATCATGGCGCCGAACCGGCAGGACACCGCGACCAGGGAGCCGGTCTTGCCGCCGAGCACGTCCAGGTAGTGCTCCACCGGGTCCCGCCCGTCCTGCGGGCCCGCGGTCTCCAGGATCTGCCCGGTGACCAGCCGCTCGAACGCCACGGCCTGCACGCGGACGGCCTCCGGGCCGAGGTCGGCCAGGATCTGCGAGGCCCGCGCGAAGAGGAAGTCGCCGGTGAGGACGGCGACGGAGTTGCCCCAGCGGGTGTTGGCGCTGGCGACCCCGCGCCGCACCGCGGCGTCGTCCATCACGTCGTCGTGGTACAGCGTGGCCAGGTGGGTCAGCTCCACGACCACGGCCGACGGCACGACGCCCGGCGCGTAGGGGTCGCCGAACTGGGCGGAGAGCATCACCAGCAGCGGCCGGAACCGCTTGCCGCCGGCCCGCACCAGGTGCTGGGCGGCCTCCGTGATGAAGGGGACCTCACTCTTGGTGGCCTCGAGCAGCCCTTCCTCGACAGCCGTCATCCCGGCCTGGACATCGGCTTCCAGAGCCTGGTCCCGCACGCTCAGCCCGAACGGCCCGACGACGGTCACGAGGGGTCTCCTGTCTGCTGGTGTCCACTGGCGTCTACGCGGTTTGTCGATAGGTCGCTGCCATCACTCAAGTCAGCGTATCCGGTCATGTTTCGATCACCGCCAGGGCCCGGGGATACAGGCCGGGCAGGAGGCGATCAGGACCGGCCCGTTTTTGATCGGTTCATAACAGTGGACATTCTCTGACTTTCCGGGGCGGATCGCTCCGCGCTCCGGACCACACCTCGGCATGCTCACCATCCTGCCCGCCCCGACGCCCGATTTGCCGCAATTACCAAGCGGATTCCCCTTAGCGTGAAATGCGCTCCGACCCGGCGTCCCGTGAAGTCGGTCACGCGCCGCCCGACACATCAACGACATCCGTACACCGCCGGTTCCCCGCTGCCCCGCGGCGAGTTGGGCCGTGGCGACCACAAAGGATCAAGCGTCGCAAACCGCCCATGTCAAGATCAAACAGCGTTTACCGTGACCCTCGCACTTGTTCCCGGCGTGTGCTCTCGCATACGTTCCCGGCCGCCGGGCGGACGCCGAATCCTGCCGCCGCCCGCACCACCCAACGACGAACTCACTCACGCACGGCAGGAGCGGGGGACCCAGGTAAGTCGCCGGGCCGGTCACGCGCCGGAACGGCTCGGGGTGAAGCCGTGCCCGCAGGGGCACGGCCGGACACTCTCCCGTCCGAACCCGACAGCTCACCTCGCAGGCGTAGGAGAGGAACACAGACATGCCTGCATCCGGTCAGCTCCGCCGCCTCGGCAGCCGACGTCTCGCCCGCACCCTCGCCGTCGCCGGCACCGGCGTCGCCGTGGCCGCCCTGCCGCTGTTCGGCGCCTCCCACGCCGCCGCGGCCACTCCGGCCGCCGCCCCGGCCGCCGCCACCGCGGCGACGGTGTACCCCGACAACCTCGACGGCTGGATCCGCGAGTCGCTGTCCGTCATGGCCCAGCACGGCATCCCCGGCTCCTACGAGGGCATCCACCGCAACATCATCCGCGAGTCCTCGGGCAACCCGCAGGCCATCAACCTGTGGGACTCCAACGCCGCCAAGGGCACCCCGTCCAAGGGCCTGCTCCAGGTCATCGACCCGACCTTCGCCGCCTACCACGTGCCCGGCACCGTCTACGACCCGTACGACCCGGTCGCCAACATCACGGCCGCCTGCAACTACGCGGCCGACCGCTACGGCTCGATCGACAACGTCTTCGGGGCCTACTGAGCCACCACCCTCCCTGCGGCGGGCAGGGACGCATCACCCGGAGCGGACGGGTGCGGCACGTGTTGGGGCACGTGCGGCACCGGCCCCCTGCCGAACAGTCGCTCGAGGACGACGGCCACGCCGTCGTCCTCGTTCGTCGTGGTGACCTCGTCGGCCACCGCCTTCAGCTCGTCGTGGGCGTTGGCCATCGCCACCCCGTGGGCCGCCCAGTCGAACATGGGGATGTCGTTGGGCATGTCGCCGAACGCGATCGTGCCCGCCGGGCCGACGCCCAGCCGCTCGGCGGCCAGCGCCAGTCCCGTGGCCTTGGTGATCCCGCACGGCTGGAGCTCCACCGTGCCCGGCCCCGACATCGTGACCGTGGCCAGCGAGCCGATCACCGAACGCGCCGCCGCCGCCAACGCGTCGTCGGACAGCACGGGGTGGCGCAGCAGCACCTTGCTGATCGGCCGCTCCCACAGATCGGCCCGCCGCCCCACCCGCACGGCGGGCAGCGTGGGGTGCGGCATCCGGTAGCCCGGCTCGATCAGCGTGAGCCCGTCGACGCCGTCCTGGTCGACCGCCGCGTACACCTCGCCCGTCTCCGCCTCGATCTTGCCGAGCGCGGTCTCCGCGAGCTCCCGGTCCAGGGTGACCGACCACAGCAGCCGCTCCGTCCCGGCGTCGTACACCTGCGCGCCCTGGCCGCAGACCGCGAGCCCCGTGCAGCCGAGGTCCGCGAGCAGCGGGCGCACGCGGGGGGCCGGGCGCCCCGTCACCACCAGATGCCGGGCACCGGCCCGCCCGGCCCGCGCGAGCGCGGCGAGGGTCCGGTCGGACAGGGTGTCGTCGCCGCGCAGCAGCGTCCCGTCCAGATCGGTGGCGATGAGCGAGTATGCGGTGGGTGCGGCCATGATCAGAGAATACGGACAGCGCACCCGTCCCCTTCACCGCCTCCGCCCGCCGCGGCCCTCGCCGCCGTCCTGCGCCGGCCCCGCGGCCGGCCCGCCGAGGCTGCTCCCGGTCACGGCCGGGTCGTCCCCGGTTGACGGTTTGTGCACCATTTGGCAATAAGACGGGACGCGGCCTACCGGGCGCCGTTCCCCGGCGGTACCTTCCAAGGGTCCAGGGGGGACTTGATCGGGGGGTCAGGTGAGCAGTGGACGCACGCGTGTGCTGAGGCCCGAGGAGCTCGGCGAGGGGGAACGGGAACGGTGGCGCGAGCTGCGCGCCACGGCGGACACACCACGCAATCCGTTCATGGAACCGGAGTTCACCACGGTCGTGGGACGGGTCCGGCCGCGCGCCCGGGTCGCCGTGGTGTACGAGGGCGCGGACCCGGTCGGGTTCCTGCCGTACGAGCGCGGACCGTGGGGGCAGGGCCGGGCGATCGGCCTGGGGGTGTCCGACTGCCAGGGAGCGATCCTGCCTCCCGGGTCGGCGGTGGACGCCCGCGAACTGCTGCGCGCCTGCTCGGTGTCCAGCTTCGCCTTCGACAACCTGGAGGCGGACCAGGGGCTGTTCGTGCCGTACGCGGCCGAGGAGCACGCCACCTACGTCATCGACGTGGAGAAGGGGTACGAGACCTACGAGTCCGTGCTGCGCACCCAGTCGCCGAAGTTCCTGAAGACCACGCTGGCCAAGGAGCGCCGGCTCGGCCGCCAGGTCGGCCCGGTCCGGTTCGTCCTCGACGAGCGCGACCCGGCCGCGCTGCGCACACTCATGGAGTGGAAGTCGGCGCAGTACCGCAGGACGGGCCGGCGCGACCGGTTCGCGCAGGAGTGGATCGCCCGGCTGGTGGCCCGGCTCGCGGAGACCCGGGCCGCCCAGTGCACGGGCACCCTGTCGGTGCTGTACGCCGGCGGCCGTCCCGTCGCCGCGCACTTCGGCCTGCGCTCGGCCACCGTGCTGGCCTGCTGGTTCCCGGCCTACGACCCGGAGTTCGCGAAGTACTCGCCGGGGCTGGTGCTGCACCTGCGGATGGCCGAGGCCGCCGCCGCCGAGGGGGTGGGCCTGCTCGACATGGGGCGCGGCCCGGCGGAGTACAAGGACTCGCTGAAGACGGGCGAACTCGCCGTCTACGAGGGGGCGGTGACCCGGCCGGGCACGGGCGCCGCGCTGCACTGGCTGAGCCGTGAGCCCGTACGCCGCGCGTACGGCTTCGTCCGCGCCCGCCCGCGGCTGGCGTCGCTGGCGTCGCGGACGCTGAAGGGCGCCGGACGGCTGCGCCGTCCGTGAGGGAGGGGAGGAGGACGCATGTCCCGCAGAACACGCACCGCCCAGGAGGAGATCCGCCGGTTCCTGGCCATCGGCGCCGTGCAGGTCGCGGAGGTGGACCTGCACGGGGACGAGGCCGGCCTGAGACCCGGCCCCGGCAGCCCGCCGGTCACGCACGGCGAGGTGTTCGCCCTGGTCCGCCGCGACGGCCGGCCGGCGGGCACCCTGCTGGGGCACGTCCCGCCGGGCGCCGACCCGAGGACGGTGCTGGCCCGCCTCGCCCGTGAGGCGGTGCCGGACACCCCGGCGGACGGGCCGACCGGCGGGGAGGCGTCACCG
>NZ_JAAGMD010000750.1 GCF_010548465.1 Streptomyces sp. SID14436
GGGGGCGGAGGCACCCGTGACGCACCTGTGGCGTCCGCCGGAGGCCGTACCGCCCCTCCGGCCCCGCCGTGACGTGACCCCGGACCCCGACGCCGGATCCGGTGTCCCGGATCCTGGACCGGCGTCCCGCGTCCCGGACCGGCGGCTCCCGGACCGGCGACTCCCGGACCGGCGGCTCCGGGCCGGGTGCGCCGCATCCGACACACCGCACGCCAGGCACCGCACCGCACGCCAGGCACCGCACACCAGGCACCGCGCCTGCACACCGCGCACCGCACACCGACGCCCGCCTTCGGGCCCCAGGGGGAGCACCGCATGTCCGACACCGACACCGGCACCGGCACCGCCACCACCGCCCGCGCGCGTCTCGCCGACGCCCGCCTGTACCTGTGCACCGACGCCCGGACGCGGCAGGGGGACCTCCCGCAGTTCCTGGACGCCGTCCTGGCGGGCGGCGTCGACATCGTGCAGCTGCGGGACAAGGGGATGGAGGCGGCCGAGGAGCTGGAGCACCTCGCGGTGTTCGCCGAGGCGTGCGCACGGCACGGCAAGCTGCTCGCGGTCAACGACCGCGCCGACGTGGCCCACGCCGCCGGCGCCGACGTCCTCCACCTCGGCCAGGGCGACCTCCCCGTGCCCGCCGCCCGCGCGATCTTGGGGCCGGACGTCCTGATCGGCCGCTCCACCCACGCCGGGCCCGAGGCCGCGGCGGCCGCCGTCCAGGAGGGCGTGGACTACTTCTGCACCGGCCCCTGCTGGCCCACCCCGACCAAGCCCGGCCGCCACGCCCCCGGCCCGGACCTGGTCCGGTACGCGGCCGGCCTCGGCACGGCCCGCCCCTGGTTCGCCATCGGCGGCATCGACCTCGGCAACCTCGACGAGGTCCTGGACGCGGGCGCCCGCCGGGTGGTCGTCGTCCGCGCCCTCACCGAGGCGGACGACCCGGGCGCGGCGGCGGCTGAGTTCGCGAAGCGGCTGCGGCAGGCGGCGGCGGACGGTCCGGACGGGGGAGCCGCGCCCGGCGCGGAATGACCCCCTTTCGTCTCAGCACTGTCCAAAAGATGGACAACGAAGCGGCAATTCCGGCAAATCTCCCCCATTTGGTTGGGGGACCGACGCCCCCTGGCTAACCTGCCGGTATGGCCCTCGGAACCGCATCCACCAGGACCGACCGCGCACGCACCGTGCGCGACATGCTCGCCGGTGGCAAGACGACGTACTCCTTCGAGTTCTCGGCGCCGAAAACCCCCAAGGGCCAGCGGAACCTCTGGAGTGCGCTGCGCCGCGTCGAGGCCGTCGCCCCCGACTTCGTGTCGGTGACCTACGGTGCCGGCGGCTCCACCCGCGCGGGCACGGTGCACGAGACCGAGCAGATCGTCGCCGACACCACCCTCACGCCCGTCGCGCACCTGACCGCCGTCAACCACTCCGTCGCCGAACTGCGCAACATCATCGGCCAGTACGCCGACGCCGGGATCCGCAACATGCTCGCGGTGCGGGGCGACCCGCCCGGCGACCCGATGGGCGACTGGGTCGCCCATCCGCAGGGCCTGACCTACGCCGCCGAACTCGTCCGGCTCATCAAGGAGTCGGGCGACTTCTGCGTCGGCGTCGCCGCCTTCCCCGAGATGCACCCGCGGTCGGCCGACTGGGACACCGACGTGGCACACTTCGTCGACAAGTGCCGGGCCGGCGCCGACTACGCCATCACGCAGATGTTCTTCCAGCCGGAGTCCTACCTGCGGCTGCGTGACCGAGTCGACGCCGCGGGCTGCGAGACGCCCGTGATCCCCGAGGTCATGCCCGTGACCAGCGTGAAGATGCTGGAACGATTGCCAAAGCTGAGTAACGCCGTGTTCCCCGACACCTTGAAAGAGCGGATCCTCACAGCCAAGGACGATCCGGCGACGGTACGCTCCATCGGTATCGAGTTCGCAACGGAGTTCTGCGCGCGGCTGCTGGCCGAGGGAGTGCCCGGACTGCACTTCATCACGCTCAACAACTCCACGGCGACGCTGGAAATCTACGAGAACCTGGGCCTGCACCACCCACCGCGGGCCTAGACCGGTCGCACCGGTGTACGACACACTGCGTAGCGGCCACTGGGAGAGGGGCGTACATGGGCTGGACGGTCCTCTACATCGCGTTCGGCATCGTCGCGCTGTGGTTGCTCGGCGAGGTGCTGCTGCAGTACAAGGCGCGGCTGCGCTGGCGGCTGCTCGCCTTCGTGGGCTTCCTCGGTGTGGTGGTCGGCGTGCTGATCCCGTCCGTGGTCGTCATCGGTCTGGGCGCCGCCGCCTTCGCGGTCGGCCAGACCTACGTCACGCTGTCCTTCCGCCGCGGCTTCGCCGAGGGCTGGGCGGTCAACGCGCCCGGGCTGGCCGCCGTCAAGGGCCGCCGCGACGACCGTGACGAGCCGACCCTGGAGGTCTCCGACCTCGAGGCGTCCGGCGACGGCCACCCGGACGAGTCCGCCGACCGGCGTCACGACGACGCCTACGGCCAGGACGACGACTACGGCCGCGACGACGTGTTCACCCCCCGCGCGGACCGGCCCTCGGCGGCCGAGACCACCGCGGTCTACGAGCCCCAGCCGATGCCCGACGACACCGGCTCCTACGGCACCTACGGTGACACCGGCGGCTACGCCACCCCGTCCCAGGAGCCGTACCAGGACCAGTACGCCACCGCCGCCCAGGGCTACTCCTACGACTACTCCGGCTACGGCCAGCAGCAGGGCTACGACACCACCGGGCAGCAGCAGTACGCCGCCTACTCCGACCCGTACATCGGCTCCCCGACTTACGGCGGCACCTCCTACGACACCGGGTACACCGACGCGCAGGGCTACGGCCAGCAGACCTACGGCCAGGACGCCTACGCGGGCGGCTACGGCGGCGAGACCCCGGCCGGCGGGCTCTGGGTGCCGCAGCAGCGCACCGACGACACCTACGGCGGCGACCTCCCGCCCGAGCAGCCCTACCCGTACCAGGACAACCAGCAGGTCCCCGGCAACAGCCCCACCTACGGCAACGGGTACGACGAGCAGTACCGCTACTGACCGGCCCCGCGCCCCGACGCGGGCGCCGGTCGCGCGTCACCCGGGCCCGGCGGTCACTGCGAGCCGCGGAAGTCCGGCCCCTCCACGATCAGCCCGGCGACCAGCGCCCCCGACATCCCCGCGTGCGGCAGCCCGCCGCCGGGATGGGACCAGCCGCCGACCGTGAACAGGCCCGGCAGCCGCGTGCTGTTGGCCGCGTGCAGCAGCCGTCCGCCGGCCGCCGCCAGC
>NZ_JAAGMD010000773.1 GCF_010548465.1 Streptomyces sp. SID14436
GGGCCGGTGCGGACGCCCTTCGGGCGGCTCGCGGACGGCACGAAGGTCGACAGCTGGGCGCTGGAGAACGGCGGGACCCGGATGCGGGTGCTGTCCTACGGCGGCATCGTGCAGTCCCTGGAGATCCCGGACCGGCGCGGCCGGTACGCGAACGTCTCGCTCGGCTTCGGCAGCCTGGAGCCCTACGTCTCCTCCAGCCCCTACTTCGGCGCCCTGATCGGCCGCTACGGCAACCGCATCGACCGGGGCCGCTTCACCCTGGACGGCCGGACGTACCAGCTGTCCGTCAACGACGGC
This sequence comes from Streptomyces sp. SID14436, assembly GCF_010548465.1. GTDB lineage: Bacteria > Actinomycetota > Actinomycetes > Streptomycetales > Streptomycetaceae > Streptomyces. The sequence goes on from NZ_JAAGMD010000773.1 coordinate 298, forward strand.
GAGAACAGCCTGCACGGCGGGGAGAAGGGCTTCGACAAGCGGGTCTGGGACGTGGAGCCGTTCACCCGGGGCTCCGACGTCGGTCTCCACCTGAGCCTGACCAGCGCCGACGGCGAGATGGGCTATCCGGGCACGCTGCGCGTCCGGGTCACCTACACGCTGACCCGGCAGGGCGACTGGCGCATCGACTACGAGGCCCGCACCGACCGGGCCACCGTCGTCAACCTCACCAGCCACGTCTACTGGAACCTGGCCGGCGAGAGCAGCGGCACCGTCCTGGACCACGAACTGTCCATCGACGCCTCCCGGTTCACGCCGGTCGACGCGGGGCTGATCCCCACCGGCGAGCGGGCCAGGGTCGCGGCCACCCCCTTCGACTTCCGGCGGGCCAAGCCGATCGGCCGGGACATCCGCACCGCCCACCAGCAGGTGCTGTACGGGCAGGGCTTCGACCACAACTGGGTGCTCGACAAGGGGATCACCTCCCGGCCGGGGCACGCGGCGACGCTGCGCGACCCGTCCTCGGGACGCACCCTGCGGATCACCACGAACGAGCCGGGCCTGCAGTTCTACTCCGGCAACTTCCTCGACGGCACCCTGGTCGGCACCGGCGGCCGGGTCTACCGGCAGGGCGACGGGCTGTGCCTGGAGACCCAGCACTTCCCGGACTCGCCGAACCAGCCGTCGTTCCCGTCGACCGTGCTGCGGCCGGGCGAGACGTACCGCACGACGACGGTCCACTCGTTCGGTGTGTGACCCCCGCGGCGGGGGCGCGTGACGCTCAACACGCGCCCCGCGTTCCCGCCGTCACAGTTTTTTCACACCGGTTGAACGGCGTCACACGCCCCTTCGTATGTACCGGTGGCCCGTGCTCCCCCGCGCGGGCCACCCACGCATGACGGGCCCGGTTCGTCCCCGGCGGGCCCGCCGTACACGGAGGTTCCATGGCCGACAACGTCACCTCGTTGTTCCGCAGCACCGCGGCGCACAGTCCGTCGATGGCGGCGCTGACGCGGGAGAGCGACGGGGCCGGGCCGGTGGACTTCTGCATCCCCTGCAATCCGTACTTCCCCACCCCCGCCATGTTCGAGGAGATGGCGGCGAGGCTGCGCGAGATCATCACGTACTACCCGAGCGGCGCCGACACGATCACGGCCGAGCTGTGCAGCCTGCTCCAGCTGCCCCCGCAGTGCGTGGCCATGGGCAACGGCTCCACGGAACTGATCACCTGGATCGACCACCTCCTCGTCCGCGAGTCGCTCGCCGTCCCCGTCCCCACCTTCGGCCGCTGGACCGACCAGCCCATGGAGACCGGCAAGCGGGTCGACATGTACCCGCTCCAGGAGTCCAGCGGCTTCGCCCTCGACCTCGCGCAGTACGCCGAGTTCATCCGGGCGCGCGGCACCCGGGTCGCCGTCATCTGCAACCCCAACAACCCCGACGGCGGCTTCCTGCACAAGCACGCGATCGTGCAGTTCATGGACGCCATGGCCGATCTGGACCTGGTGGTGATCGACGAGTCGTTCCTGGAGTTCGCCGACGCGGAGAACGAGCCGAGCGTGGTGCAGGAGGCGATGCTGCGCCCCAACGTCATCGTGCTGCGCAGCCTCGGCAAGAACTTCGGCCTGCACGGCATCCGCTTCGGCTACCTGGTCGCCAACCCGGCGCTCGCCGGGCGGGTGCGGTCCATGCTCCCCAAGTGGAACCTCAACTCCTTCGCCGAGCACGTGGTGTTCATGCTGAAGGAGCACGGCGCCGAGTACGCCCAGAGCCTGCACCAGGTCCGCCGGGACCGGATGGACATGTCCGGGCAGCTCTCCTCGCTGCCCGGGCTGACGGTCTACCCCTCGCAGGGCAACTTCCTCTTCGTGCGCCTCCCCGTGGGCGCCGAGGGCACCGTGGTCCGGGACCGGATGCTGACCGAGCACCGGATCCTGGTCCGCGAGTGCGGCAACAAGATCGGTTCCTCCAGCCGCTTCCTGCGTCTCGTGGTGCGTCCCCAGGTGGATGTGCGTCGCCTGGTGTCCGGCCTGGAACAGGTGCTCTACGGGACGTCCAGGAGGGGAGCCGCCGTGCCCGAGCCGGCCACAGGGACCGGCTACAGCTCGGGCACGGCGGCGGTGGACCGCCTGGTGAGCGAGACCAACGGGTCCGGCACCCGGGGCCTGGCCGCTCAGGCCGTCGGGGCCGGGACCGCCCCCGGCATCGCGGCCGCTCCGGCCGCCGGCACCGGCATGCCGCTCCCCGCCGCCGCGTCCGCCGCACCGGCGGA
>NZ_JAAGMD010000798.1 GCF_010548465.1 Streptomyces sp. SID14436
CGGGCGCGGCGGTGGCGGCCGCCCGGTGCGCGGACGCGGGCGGCACGGGAGCGGCTGCGGGCAGGGGTCCGGGCGGCGGTGTGCCGTACGTGACGGCCTCGCCGTAGCCCGGGTGCACGGTAGGTCCGCTCACCGGTTCCGGAAGACCCTGCGGCGGCAGGTACGCGGTCTCGTCGACGGCTGCGGCCGGCACCGGCGGCTGCACGGACGTCTCCCACGTCTGGCCCTGCCACTGCTGCGTGTGCTGCTGGTCGGCGTACGGGTCGGCCGCGTACCCCTGCTGCCCTGGCCAGGCCTGCGGCTGCGGGTACTGCTGGGACTGCGCATGGGCCTCAGGGTGCTGCGGGTGCTGGGGGTGCTGCGGGTGCGGGTGGGCCGGCGGATACGGCTGCGGCGGCTGCCCGTACGGGTGGTACGGGTCGTGTCCCTCGTACGGCTGGTCGGTCATCGCTCACCCTCCTGCGAACGGCGGGAGCACCTCGACCGTGCCGCCGTCGGCCAGCCGTACCGTCTCATGTGCGCGGGTCCCCACGGGGTCACCGTCGACGAGGAACGAGCATCGCCGCAGGACACGCGGGAGTTCCCCGGGGTGTCGCCCGCGGGCCGCGTCGAGCGCCTCGGCGAGCGTGTCCGCCTCGACCTGCTCCTCGGCCACCCCGGCCGCGGCCTTGGCGGCGGCCCAGTACCGCACCGTGACCTTTGCCATCTGCTGGTTCCTCAATCGTTGACGGTGAACACCGTCAGGCTAGCCCGCCCGGGCGACCGCCCAGTCCCCGATCCGGTGCACCAGCTCCTCGGACGCGGCGTTCTCCGCGTGCCCCATGCCGGGCTCGATCCACAGCTCCCCCTGCTCACCGGCCGCCGCGGCCAGCATCCGCGGATGGTCGAGCGGGAAGTAGCCGTCGCGGTCGCCGTGCACGATCAGCAGCGGGGTCGGCGCGATCCGCGGCACCGCCTGGACGGGGGACAGCGGCACCGGGTCCCAGCCGCGGTGGTGGATCCGGGTGCGCAGCCCGTACCGGCCCACCAGGCGCCCCTCGGGACGCGTGACCAGCCAGTGCAGGCGCCGCATGGGAGCCGTCCCCCGGTAGAACCACCGGGCCGGCGCGCTCACCGACACCACCGCGTCGGGACCGGCGGCACCCGGGAGGTCCTCCCCCGGCGCCCCGCTCCCCAGGGCGGCGTGCCGCAGGACCACCGAGCCGCCCATGGAGAAGCCGACGGTCACCACGCGCGTGTGCCCCAGTTCCCGGGCCCGGCCGACCGCCGCCGCCAGGTCCAGCACCTCCCGGTCGCCGACCGTGGAGCGTCCCCCGGAGGCGCCGTGGCCGCGGAAGGAGAAGGTCAGCACCGCCCCGTGCCGGGTCAGCGCCCGCGCCACCCGGCGCAGGTGCGGCCGGTCCACGTCCCCCGTGAAGCCGTGCGCGACCACGAACACCGGAACGTCCTCGGGGCCGCCCCCGGTGCTCCCCGGCGAGCCGGCCTCCGGCGTCCGCGCGGGCTCGTAACGGCAGTCGATCCGCACGCCGTCGGCGGTGCGCAGGAACGTCCGCCCCCGCGCACCGCCCGTACCGCCGCTCGCCCTCCCGGGCGTCTCGGAATACGGACGACGGGTGGTACATCCCACATGACCTGCCGAACCGCTGCTCATGTCCGCTATTCTGCTGGGAAGAGGACTCGGGCAGCGAAGCCCCCGGGTCCTTTTGTGCTTTCGGAAGCGTTGTATACGACGCGGGAAACCGCCGACGTACGGGGCGTCGAACGCACGAAGCAAGCCGTAAACTCCCCCGCTGCCTCAACGGCGCGGGAGGTGCCCCCACCGCAGGGACCGCCGAGGAGGAACCAGACGTTATGGGCGAGCGAACCGTGCACGAACGAACGGCCCCCGACGGGGGAGGTGGGACGCGATGAGCTCCCTCCTGCTCCTCACCAACGCCCTCCAGCCGTCGGCGGAGGTGCTCCCCGCCCTCGGCCTGCTGCTGCACAACGTGCGGGTGGCCCCGGCGGAGGGCCCCGCCCTGGTGGACACCCCCGGCGCCGACGCCATCCTCGTCGACGGCCGGCGCGACCTGCCGCAGGTCCGCAGCCTGTGCCAGCTGCTCCGCTCGACCGGGCCCGGCTGCCCCCTGGTACTGGTGGTCACCGAGGGCGGCCTGGCCGCCGTCACCGCCGACTGGGGCATCGACGACGTCCTGCTGGACACCGCGGGCCCGGCCGAGGTCGAGGCGCGGCTGCGGCTCGCCATGGGCCGCCAGCAGATCGTCAACGACGATTCCCCGATGGAGATCCGCAACGGTGATCTCTCCGTCGACGAGGCGACCTACAGCGCCAAACTCAAAGGCCGCGTCCTCGATCTCACGTTCAAGGAATTCGAGCTGCTGAAATACCTCGCACAGCACCCCGGCCGGGTCTTCACCCGGGCGCAGTTGCTGCAGGAGGTCTGGGGCTACGACTATTTCGGCGGCACCCGCACGGTCGACGTCCACGTGCGGCGGCTGCGCGCCAAGCTGGGCCCCGAGCACGAATCCCTGATCGGCACCGTCCGGAACGTCGGTTATCGATTCGTTACGCCGGAGAAGGGCGACCGCTCCCCGGACGAGCCGAAGGCCGCGCAGGCCGCCGGTGCTCCGCAAAAGGCGGCGGATGCGGACGAGACGACCGCGCGGGACGCCGCCGAGGTGCGGGCCCGGGCATGAGCGGCGCACGCATGAGCGGACCGCCCCCTTCGACGAGCGCGGCGCCCGGACCGAGGCACCCGTCCGGTGGACGTGGAGCCGGTCTCACGCCCTGCCCGCGGCCGGTATATCCGCGTAGACTCCGCGCGTGGCCAAGGTAACCAGGGATGACGTGGCGCGGCTGGCGGGCACCTCCACCGCCGTCGTCAGCTATGTCATCAACAACGGACCCCGGCCGGTCGCCCCGGCCACGCGCGAGCGTGTCCTCGCCGCGATCAAAGAACTGGGGTACCGGCCCGACCGCGTCGCCCAGGCGATGGCGTCCCGGCGCACGGACCTCATAGGCCTGATCGTGCCCGACGCCCGCCAGCCCTTCTTCGGGGAGATGGCGCACGCCGTGGAACAGGCCGCGTCCGAGCGCGGGAAGATGGTGCTGGTCGGCAACTCCGACTACATCGGCGAGCGCGAGGTGCACTACCTGCGCGCCTTCCTGGGGATGCGCGTCTCCGGCCTGATCCTCGTCAGCCACGCCCTGAACGACCTGGCCGCGGCCGAGATAGACGCCTGGGACGCCCGGGTCGTCCTGCTCCACGAACGCCCCGAGGCGATCGACGACGTCGCCGTCGTCACCGACGACCTCGGCGGCGCCCAGCTCGCCGTCCGCCACCTGCTGGAACACGGCCACCCGTACGTCGCCTGCCTCGGCGGCACCGCGGACACCCCCGCCGTCGGCGACCCGGTCTCCGACCACGTGGAGGGCTGGCGCCGGGCCATGAAGGAGGCCGACGTCCCGACCGACGGCCGCCTCTTCGAGGCCCCGTACAACCGGTACGACGCCTACCGCATCGGGCTCGACATCCTCTCCGGGCCCGACCGCCCGCCGGCCATCTTCTGCTCCACCGACGACCAGGCGATCGGCGTCCTGCGGGCGGCGCGCGAGCTGCGCATCGACGTGCCGGGCGAGCTGGCGGTCGCCGGGTTCGACGACATCAAGGAGGCGGCGCTCACCGACCCGCCGATGACCACGGTCGCCTCCGACCGCTCGGCCATGGCCCGCGCGGCCGTCGACCTGGTCCTCGACGACGGCCTGCGGGTGGCCGGGTCGCGCCGGGAGCGCCTGAAGGTGTTCCCGTCCCGCCTGGTGGTACGCCGCTCCTGCGGCTGCGGATAGCCGGCCCGGGGGCCGCCCGTCCCGTCCACATGCTTCGCCCCCCCACACATCCTTATATCGGGCATACATGGTTCTGCCGGACTTCTCAGACGGTCCTCAGGAAGCTCTCATCGTGGGGCGTGAGCCTGTTTGACATGAACGAGACCTTCCGCAGCCCCGGTACCCCCGACGAGCCCCGGCCCGCGTCCGCCGACCGGTACGGCACGCAGGCGCCCGCGGAGCGTGCGGCGCACCCGGAGTGGCCGCCCGCGCCCCCGCAGCCCCCGCAGCCCCCTTCGACGGCGCA
>NZ_JAAGMD010000816.1 GCF_010548465.1 Streptomyces sp. SID14436
CGCGCGGGACGGGGCTCATGCACGCGGCCACGGCCGGCATGGTGGCGGCCGGAGTGGTGGCCGCCGTGTGCGCGGGGCCGCTCGCCCGCGTCAGTGAGCGGGCCGCCGAGGACCTGCTGCACCCGCACGCCTACCGTTCCGCCGTCCTGGAAGGGACGGGCCGGTGAGCGCCGCGCCGGACCGTCGGGGGCGCCGGCCCCGGCCGGGCCTGCGCCACCTGCCGATGATCGTCTGGCTGTGGCTGCTGTGGCTGCTGCTGTGGGGCAGCGCCAGTGCCGTGGTGGTCGTCGGCGGACTGCTCGTGGCCGTCGGCGTGGTCCTGCTCTTCCCGCTGCCCGCGGTCCTGCCGGGGGCGGTGCCGGACCCGCTGCGCACCGCGGCACTGCTGGTCCACGTGCTCACCGACCTGGTGAGGTCCGGGTTCACCGTCGCCTGGCAGGTGGTGCGCCACGGCAGGAGGGCGACGTTCGCGATCATCGAGGTCCCCCTGCGCCTCGACAGCGACCTGCTGATCGCGGCCGTCGCCGAGTTCACCACCATGGCCCCCGGCTCCGTGGTCGTCGAGATCGACCGGCGCCGCAGGTGCCTCTACGTGCACGCGTTGCTGCCGCGCGGCACCGAGGACGACATCGCCCGCCGCCGGGCGGAGGTGCAGGCGGTGGAGCGCCGGGTGGCGCAGGCCGTCCGGTACCGGTTCGACGCGGACGAACGGGAGCCCGCTCCCGCCCCGCCGGACGAGGAATCCGGGGACGACGCCCGAGGAAGGGAATCATGAGCCTGCTGTACGGCATCACTCTGACGGTGATCGCGGTGTCCGCCGTGCTCACGCTGGTGCGCCTGGTGCGCGGGCCGCTGGCCCTCGACCGGATCCTGGCGCTCGACGTCCTGGTCACCCTGACCATCGCCGCGACGGCCGTGGGCTCCGTGGCGCGTGAGGACGGCACCATGGTGCCGCTGCTCGTCGTCCTCGCCCTGCTGGCCTTCATCGGTTCGGTGACGGTCGCCCACCTGATCGAGAAGCGGGAGGGCATGCGGTGACCGTGCTGCTGGACGTGGTCACCGCCGTCCTGTTCACGGCGGGCGCGCTCCTGTGCTGTCTCAGCGCCCTCGGACTGCTCCGCTTCCCGAACGTGGTGAGCCGGATCCATGCGGCCGGCAAGTCGCAGACGCTGGGGCTGGTCCTGGTGCTCGTGGGTGCGGCCGCGCAGATGCCGGCGAGCGACGCCGCGGTGCTGCTGGTCGTCGCCGTGTTCCAGCTGTTCACCGCACCGGTCGCGAGTCAGGTCATCGCCCGCACCGCCCACCGCACCCACGCCGTCGACCGGGACCGGCTGCTCGGTGACGCGCTCGCGGACCGGCTCGCCCGGGACGGCACTCCCCTGGAGGGCTCGGGCGAGCCGGAGCCGGAGAGGGACGAGGACGGGGAGCGCTGACCGGGCCGCCCGGCCGCTCTCTTCGCCGGCCGGAGGCGGCCCGGGGACGTGTCGTCCCGGGGACGCGTCGCCCCGGGGAGGTGTCGCCCCCGGGGCCGGGCGGCTGCCGCGTACCCCGGACTCCCGGCCCCGGGCCGGGCG
>NZ_JAAGMD010000840.1 GCF_010548465.1 Streptomyces sp. SID14436
GCTCGGCTTCCGGGTCCTGCCGCCGGACGGACTGCCGGACGGGCTGCGCCGCATCGTCACCGAGGAGGCGGAACACGGGCTGGCCCGGTGGCCCCGCGTGTGCATGCGGAGGGAGGTGCCGCCGGCCGGCTGCTGACGGGCGGGCGGCTCCCGCCGGACGACGACCCGGCGGGCGGCTCCCGCCGGACGACGACTCGGCGGGCGGCTCCCCCGGCCCGGAGGGCGCCGCCCCCCGGTTCACGCCGGGCCGGCCACCGTGCCCTCCGTGTGGCGCTCGCGCAGTTCCACCTTGCGGACCTTGCCCGACACCGTCATCGGGAAGGAGTCCAGCAGGGTCAGCCGGCTCGGGATCTTGTAGTGGGCCAGGCGGTCCGCGCAGAAGGCGCGCAGTTCCTCCAGCGTGAGCGGGTCGGCCGGGTCGCGCGGGATCACGCAGGCCAGCACCTCCTCGCCGTACCGCTCGTGCGGGACGCCGACGACCTGGACGTCCGCGATCTTCGGGTGGGCGTAGAGGAACTCCTCGATCTCGCGCGGGTAGATGTTCTCCCCGCCCCGGATGATCATGTCCTTGATGCGGCCGACGATCTCCACGTACCCGTCCTCGCGCATCACCGCCAGGTCCCCGGTGTGCATCCAGCGGCCCGCGTCGACGGCCTCGGCGGTCTTCTCGGGTTCGGCCCAGTAGCCGAGCATCACGCTGTACCCGCGGGTGCACAGCTCACCGGGCGTGCCGCGGGGCGTGGTCACGCCGGTGGCCGGGTCGGTGATCTTGACCTCGATGTGCGGCAGGACCCGGCCGACGGTGCCCGTGCGGTGCTCCAGGTCGTCGTCCATGCGGGTCTGGAGCGACACCGGGGAGGTCTCCGTCATGCCGTAGCAGATGGACACCTCCTCCATGTGCATCTCGGCCACCACCCGCTTCATCACCTCCACCGGGCACGGCGAGCCCGCCATGATGCCGGTGCGCAGCGACGTCAGGTCGTAGGAGGCGAACTCGGGCAGGTTCAGTTCGGCGATGAACATCGTCGGCACGCCGTAGAGCGAGGTGCAGCGCTCCTGCTGGACGGCCTCCAGGGTGGCCACCGGGTCGAAGGAGGGGGCGGGGACGACGATGCAGGCGCCGTGGGAGGTGGCCGCCAGGTTGCCCATGACCATGCCGAAGCAGTGGTAGAAGGGCACCGGCAGACAGATGCGGTCCTGCTCGCTGTAGCCGACGGTACGGCCCACCCAGTAGCCGTTGTTGAGGATGTTGTGGTGGGAGAGGGTGGCCCCCTTGGGGAAGCCGGTGGTGCCCGAGGTGTACTGGATGTTCACCGGGTCGTCGCAGCCGAGTCCGGCGGCGACCTCGTCCAGCCGCTCGGCCGGCACCCCGGCGGCGGCCGCGGTCAGCGCGTCCCAGCTCGGGTCGCCGATGTAGTAGGTCTCCCGCAGCTCCGGGCACCGTCCGCGCACCTGGCCGACCAGCGCCCGGTAGTCGCTGCCCTTGTGGGCGAGGGAGGCGATCAGCACACCGATTCCGGCCTGCTTCAGCACGTACTCCAGCTCGTGGGCGCGGTACGCCGGGTTGATGTTGACCATGATCGCGCCGATGCGGGCGGTGGCGTACTGCACCAGGACCCACTCGGGGCAGTTGACCGCCCAGATGCCCACCCGGTCGCCGGTCGTGACGCCCTTGGCGAGCAGTCCGCGCGCCACCTCGTCGACGGCCGCCCCGAACTCCGCGTACGTCCAGCGCCGTCCGGAGGGGACGTCGACCAGGGCCTCGCGGTCGGGCCAGGCCGCGACGGCGCGGGCGAGGTTGGCGCCGATGGTGTCGCCGAGCAGCGGGGTCGTGCTCGTGCCGTGGGCGTACGACAGGGCGGTGGGCGCCGGGGATGCGGTGGTCACCGGAAGTCCTCCTCGCGGTACTCGGCGGCGGAACCCGCGGCGGTGGCCTCGCGCAGCGCGATGCGGCGGATCTTGCCGGAGACGGTCTTGGGCAGCTCCCCGAACTCCAGGCGGCGGAGCCGCTTGTAGGGGGCGAGGGTGCGGCGGGAGTGCTCGAAGAGGACCTTCGCGGTGTCCGGTCCCGGCTCCCAGCCCTCGGCGAGGACGATGTACGCCTTCGGCACGGCGAGCCGCAGCGCGTCCGGGGCGGGCACCACGGCGGCCTCGGCCACCGCCTCGTGCTCCAGCAGCGCGCTCTCCAGCTCGAACGGGGAGATCTTGTAGTCGGACGCCTTGAACACGTCGTCGGCGCGGCCCACGTAGGTGATGTAGCCGTCGGCGTCCCGGGAACCGATGTCGCCGGTGCGGTAGTGGCCGCCCGCCATGGCCTCGGCGGTGCGGTCGGGGTCGCCGTGGTAGCCGGTCATCAGGCCGACCGGGCGGTCGGACAGGTCGATGGCGATCTCCCCCTCGGCGGCGCCGGGCGCACCGGAGACGGGGTCGAGGAGCTCGATGCGGTAGCCGGGGCTGGGGCGGCCCATGGAGCCGGTCTTCAGCGGCTGTCCGGGGCTGTTGGCCACCTGCACGGCGGTCTCGGTCTGCCCGAAGCCGTCCCGGATGTCCACCCCCCACAGGCGGCGGACCTGTTCGATGACCTCGGGGTTGAGCGGTTCGCCCGCGGCGACGACCTCGCGGGGCGGGCGGGCGAGGCGGGTCAGGTCGGCCTGGATCAGCATGCGCCACACGGTCGGCGGGGCGCAGAAGGTGGTGACCCCGGCGCGGTCCATCTCGGCCATCAGCCGGCCCGCGTCGAAGCGGGTGTAGTTGTACAGGAAGACGGTCGCCTCGGCGTTCCACGGGGCGAAGAGGTTGGACCAGGCGTGCTTGGCCCAGCCGGGCGACGAGATGTTCAGGTGCACGTCGCCGGGCCGCAGCCCGATCCAGTACATGGTGGCCAGGTGCCCGACGGGGTACGAGGTGTGGGTGTGCTCGACCAGCTTGGGGCGGGCGGTGGTGCCGGAGGTGAAGTACAGCATCAGCGGGTCGTCGGCGAGGGTCGGCCCGTCGGGCGCGTAGTGCTCGGCCGCGCCGTAGGCGTCCTCGTAGGGCAGCCAGGCGGTGCCCGCGCCCGCCCCGACCGCGATGCGGGTGTAGTCGCCCGGCACCTCGTCGAACTTGGCGGTGTCGGCGCCGCGCGCGATCACGTGCCGCACGCGGCCCCGGTCGACGCGGTCGCGCAGGTCGGCGGCGCCGAGCAGCGGGGTGGCGGGGATGACCACGGCGCGCAGCTTCATCGCCGCGAGGGCGGTCTCCCACAGTTCGGCCTGGTTGCCGAGCATGACCAGCACCCGGTCCTCGGCCCGCACCCCCTGCTGGCGCAGCCAGTTGGCGGCCTGGTCGGAGCGGCGGGCCAGGTCGGCGAAGGACAGCCGGGTGGCGCCGCCGTCCTCCTCGACCAGGTGCAGGGCGGTGCGGTCGTTGCCGTCCGCGATCACGTCGAACCAGTCGAGCGCCCAGTTGAACCGCTCGGGCCTCGGCCAGGTGAAGCCCGCGTGGGCGGTGGCGTAGTCCTCGCGGTGTTCCAGCAGGAAGTCCCGGGCCCTGCGGAACTCTTCCGTCGCCGTCGTCATCGTTGCTCCGGTTCCTCTTCTCCGTCCGGGCGCGCCTGGGCGGGCCCCGGATCGGTGTCGGGAGCCCTGCGGCTCGTGCGGCCCCCGGCGCCGGACCTTGCCGGGCGGCCGTGGTCCATCGTGTAATCCGTGATGCAGGTCTCACTACCCCCGAACGGGGGTGAGGCGCGCTCGGAACCGCGACGAAGGGGCGATCAGGTGACGACTGACCCGTGGGGAGCGGCCGGCGTGGCGGAGATCCGCGGCGCGCTGGCCCGGCTGCGGCGCACCGCCGGGCTGCCGGTCGCCTTCGGGGGCCTGGTGGAGGCCGGGCGGCACCAGGTGCGGATCAATGAGCTGTCCGGTACGGCGACGCCCGCGCTGCGGTCCCTGGCGGTGACCTCCGGTACCGGGCTGGGCGGCCGGGCGGTCGCGCTGGCCCGGCCGTGCGCGGTGACGGACTACTCCGCCTCCCGCCGGATCAGCCACGAGTACGACGCGCCGGTCGCCGCGGAGGGCCTGCGCTCGGTGGTCGCGGTGCCGGTGGTGGTGCGGCGGCGGGTGCGGGGGGTGCTGTACGGCGCCCTGCGGTCGGCGCACCCGCTGGGCGACCGCACGCTGGGCCT
>NZ_JAAGMD010000856.1 GCF_010548465.1 Streptomyces sp. SID14436
CGCTGGGCGCCCGCCGCCGTGCCCCGGCCGGCTCCCGGAAGCCGGCCGGGCGGCCCGTGTCGCCGCGGGCGCTGAGGGTACTCAGCACGGGCGGAACACGGGCCCGCCCGGTGCGCGGCGGGCCCCGCACCCCGGTCCGGGACGAAGGGAATGGAGTGGCGATGACGGAGAACGGTGACGACACCCCGTTCGTGGGCAGGACGGGGATCCCCGACCTCCGCCTGGCCACGGACGTCTCCGGGCAGGCCCCGGTGGGCGTGGCACCGTCCGACGGCCCGGAGGCGGAGCTGCCGCGCGACCGCAACCAGGCCATTCTGGAGGCCGCCAAGCAGGTCGGCGCGGTCCTCAAGCGCGCGGAGCACCCGTTCGCGCTGGCCGGCAGCGTCGCCGTGTACGCGCACGGCGGCAGCGGCAACCTCCAGCACGACGTCGACTTCTGCGTGCTGCCCGAGGACGCCGAACGGGTGGCGGCCACCCTCCGGGAGGCCGGACTGACGGTCTACACCCCGCCGGAGGACTGGCTGATCAAGGCGCGGTGCTTCGGCCAGGACGTGGACATCATCTTCGAGATGGCGCACCGTCCCGTCTCCGCGGAGATGCTCGGCCGGGCCGGAGAACTCCCGGTGGATTCGGTGCGGATGCCGGTCCTGGCGCCCACCGACCTGCTGTGGAGCCTGATGGCCTCGTTCTCCGAACACCACTGCGACTTCGGCGCGGTGCTGCCCATCGCCCGCGCGCTGCGGGAGAAGGTCGACTGGGAGCGGGTGCGCCGCGACTGCGGCGACGAGCCCATGCCGGCCGCCTTCTTCTACCTGCTGGAGCGGCTGGACGTCATCCGGCGCCCCGGGACGTGAGGGGCGCCGCCGAGGAGGGCCGCCGTGCGCGCGTGCGGCCGTCCGAAGGCCCGAGGAGAGGAGCACCCATGAGCAGCCACGGCACCGCCTCCGCGGGAGGTGTGCCCCCGGAGCAGAGCCCGGAGTACCGCGTCGCCCACCTCCAGGAGCGGCTCGCCGCCGGGGAGCCCGGCGAACTCGGTGTGCGCGTGGAGGTGCGCGGCGGGGCCGTGCTGGTCACCGGGACCGTGCCCTCCGCCCCGTGCCGCGAGGAGGTGCTGCGCACCGTCCGTGAGGAGCTGACCGGACTGGAGGTGCACTGCGACCTGGTGGTCGCCGACGCCTCCTCGCCCGACCACGCGGAGGAGCTGACATGATCCGCATCGCCGCCGTGGGGGACATCCATCTGGGCCCCGACAGCCGGGGCCTGCTGCGGCCCGCCTTCGACACCCTGCCCGAGTGCGCCGACGTGCTGCTGCTGGCCGGGGACCTCACCCGGCACGGCACCGTGGAGGAGGCCCGGGTGGTGGCCGACGAGATCCGGGGGCTCGGCGTCCCCGTGGTGGCGGTGCTCGGCAACCACGACCACCACGACGACCGCCCCGCGGAGGTCGCGTCGCTGCTCCGGGACGCCGGCGCCCGGGTCCTGGAGGGCGAGGGCACCGTGGTGGACACCGGCCGTGCCCGCATCGGGGTGGCCGGCACCAAGGGGTTCGGCGGCGGCTTCCCGGGGCGCAGCGCCGGGGAGTTCGGTGAGCCGGTGATGAAGGAGTTCGTGCGGCACTCGCGGGAGCGCGCCGACGGGCTGCGCACCGCGCTGGAGCGGCTGGCGGGCGAGGACTGCGACGCGCGGGTGGCGCTCACCCACTACTCCCCCGTGCCCGAGACCCTGGCCGGGGAGCCCCTGGAGATCTATCCGTTCCTGGGCAGTTATCTGCTGGCCGAGGCGATCGACACGGCCGGTGCCGATCTCGCCGTGCACGGCCACGCGCACGCGGGCACCGAACACGGTATGACCACGGGGGGCGTGAAGGTCCGTAATGTCGCCCAGCCGGTCATCGGCCGGGCGTTCCACGTCTACCACCTGCCGGTCCGGGAACGGGTGGGCTCCGGCCCGGGTGCCCGGCCGGCCGGCTGAGCCCGTTCCCGCCCCGCCACCCCGCTCCCGCACAGCCCCGCTCCCCCAGCGCCGTCGGCATCCGCCGGCGGCGCTGTTCGTCGTGCGCGCCGGGACCCGCGTACCGCCTCTTGTGTGAACACCCCGCCCGGTGCGCCCGGTTTAGGCATTTTGTCTGCTTACCATGCAGGCTCCGCCTCCCGTGATCGCTGTCGCCACACACCGGGCACGGGCGGCGGACCGCGCCGGCCGGCGGGGTTCGCCGCCGGCCTGCGCGGGGCGACCGCCGGGGGCCCTTTCGCTCGTCGTGCCGTTCGTCGACCGACCCGCCCGCCCCCGCACGAGAGGACACCCGATGGCGCCGACCGGCCGCCTCCGTGAGCACGCCGCCTCCCCGCACGACGCCGAACTGCGCGACGCCGCCCCGCGCCTGGCCCGCCGTCGCTTCCTCACCGTCACCGCGGCCGCCGCCGCGCTCGCGTTCACCACCAACCTCCCCTCCCGAGGCGCGTTCGCCGCCACGGAACTCGACGCGGCCCGCATCACCGCCGACCCGTTCACCCTCGGCGTCGCCTCCGGCGACCCCCGGCCCGACTCGGTCCTGCTGTGGACCCGGCTCGCCCCGGCCCCCTTCGAGACCGACGGCGGGCTGGGGCAGCAGCGCGTGTCGGTGTCCTGGGAGGTCGCGCTGGACGACTCCTTCGCCGTGGTGGTGCAGCGGGGCACCGCCCTCGCCTACCCGGAGTACGGCCACAGCGTGCGTGTCGACGTGCGCGGCCTGGTCCCCGGCACCCCCTACTACTACCGGTTCCGCACCGGCACCTGGATCAGCCCCACGGGCCGCACCCGTACCGCTCCCCAGGCCGGCAGCGCCGTGCCGAGTCTGCGGCTGGCCGCCGTGGCCTGCCAGGCGTACCACGACGGCTACTACACCGCGCACCGGCACGTGGCGCAGGAGGACGTCGACCTGGTGTTCCACCTGGGCGACTACCTCTACGAGTACGCGGTGAACTCCGCGGGCGGCGCCCGCGGCTACACCGACCGGGTGCTGCCCCCGGTGTTCAACCGCGAGACGTCCTCCCTGACCGACTACCGGATGCGGTACGCGCTCTACAAGAGCGATCCCGAGCTGCGGGCCGCGCACGCGGCGCACCCGTTCGTCGTCACCTGGGACGACCACGAGACGGAGAACAACTACGCCGCCGACCGGGACGAGAACGGCAGCCCCCCGGAGCAGTTCCTGGTGCGCCGCGCCGCCGCCTACCGGGCCTACTGGGAGAACCAGCCGCTGCGGGCCGCCCAGCTCCCGCAGGGCCCCGACGCGCAGTTGTACCGCAGGCTCCAGTGGGGCTCGCTGGCCCAGTTCGACATCCTGGACACCCGCCAGTACCGCTCCGACCAGGCCTACGGCGACGCGCCGCACGTCCCCGGTCCGGAGACCGACGACCCGGCGCGCAGTCTCACCGGGGACGCCCAGGAGCGCTGGCTGATCGACGGCTGGGCGGCCTCGACGGCGCTGTGGAACGTGATGCCCCAGCAGGTGTGCTTCTCCCAGCGGCGACTGGACCTCAACGCGCAGGCGAAGCTGTCCATGGACGCCTGGGACGGCTACCGCGCCAACCGCGACCGCGTCGTCGCCGGCGCGAAGGCGGCCGGCGCCGGCAACTGGCTGGTCCTCACCGGAGACGTCCACGTCGCGTACGCCCTCGACATCAAGGACGACTTCGACGACCCCGACTCCGCCACCCTGGGCACCGAGCTCACCTGCACCTCCGTGACCAGCGGGCGGGACGGCGTGGAGCGGCCGGCCAACTGGGACACCTACATGCAGGCCAACCCGCACCTGAGGCACTACGACGGGCGGCGCGGCTACCTGCGGCTCGAACTGGGACGGCACAGCGCCCGCGCCGACTTCCGCACCGTCACCGCCGTGACGACCCCCGGCGCCCCCGTCACCACCACGGCCTCCTTCGTCACGGAGGCCGGATCGCCCGGCCTGCAGCCCGTCTGACGGCGCCGGTACGGGCCCGCCCGGCGCCCCCGTACTGCACATGGCGCCCGACGGGTTCACCAAAGCGCGAAAAGGTGCCCCCGGTGACATCCCGCCGGGCGCCGCGGGCAAGGACTGGGTCCGTGCCGGACGTCGCGGGACCGGCGCCGAGGTGACGACAGGACGTCGACCGCTCGCGGCAGCCCGCCCCCGAACGAAGGAGACCCACCGCATGGCCCACAGACACGCCAGGACCGCCGCCCGGGCGGCCCTGGCCGCCCTCGGCGCCCTCGCCCTGGCCGCGGCCCCGTCCGCCGTGGCCGCC
>NZ_JAAGMD010000881.1 GCF_010548465.1 Streptomyces sp. SID14436
ACGGGGCCGGGGGTGCCGCCGGGCCCGCCGGCAAGGGCCCGCGAGCCGCCCCCGACGCACCCCACGGCCCCCGTGCCCCACCCCAGGCGCGCCCCCGGGATCCCCCTCGCGCTGTCCCGGACGTCATGTCTCCGTAACCGCGGGTTCAGACGGGCTTGGGACCCTCGGGCCCATGGATCCCGCCGCGCCGCAGCCGACGCCGCCCCGGGGGAGGACCGGGAGGAACGGGCACCCCGTGACCCGGTCCGTCCCCCGCGCGGTTTCCGACGCGCCCGGGACGGGGTCCGCACGGAACAATGGGTCCATGAGCCAGCCGAATGCCCAGGCACAGGTACAGCACGCGCAGCCCTCCGTGGGCTCCATCGCCGCGCACCGACCGCACACCGTGGCCGGCGTGGTCTCCGATCTGGAACCCGACATCGACGCCGACCTGGACGGCTACGAGGAGATGCAGGCGGACGGCGCCGCCCCGCTGCCGCAGGGCCGCTTCCTCGACCGGGAGCGCAGCTGGCTCGCCTTCAACGAGCGCGTCCTCGAACTGGCCGAGGATCCCGACACCCCGCTGCTGGAACGCGCGAACTTCCTCGCGATCTTCGCCAGCAACCTCGACGAGTTCTTCATGGTCCGGGTGGCCGGTCTGAAGCGCCGCATCGCCACCGGCGTCGCCACCCGCTCCGCCTCGGGTCTCCAGCCGCGCGAGGTGCTGGAGATGATCTGGGCCCGCTCGCGCGAGCTGATGGCCCGGCACGCCGCCTGCTACCACGAGGACGTCGCCCCCGCGCTCGCGGAGGAGGGCATCCACCTGGTCCGCTGGAACGAGCTGACGGAGAAGGAGCAGGCCCGCCTCTTCACCCTGTTCCGGCACCAGATCTTCCCCGTGCTGACCCCGCTGGCGGTCGACCCGGCGCACCCCTTCCCGTACATCTCCGGCCTGTCCCTGAACCTGGCCGTCGTCGTGCGCAACCCCGTCACCGGGCACAAGCACTTCGCCCGGGTGAAGGTGCCGCCGCTGCTGTCCCGCTTCCTGGAGAGCTCCCCCGGCCGCTACGTCCCGCTGGAGGACGTCATCGCCGCCCACCTGGAGGAGCTGTTCCCCGGCATGGAGGTGCTGGAGCACCACGCCTTCCGGCTCACCCGCAACGAGGACCTGGAGGTCGAGGAGGACGACACGGAGAACCTCCTCCAGGCCCTGGAGAAGGAACTCATGCGGCGCCGCTTCGGGCCGCCGGTGCGCCTGGAGGTGGAGGAGTCCATCGACCGCGAGGTGCTGGACCTCCTGGTGCGCGAACTGAAGATCAGCGAGGCCGAGGTCTACCCGCTGCCCGGCCCGCTCGACCTCACCGGCCTCTTCCGCATCCACAGCCTGGACCGGCCGGAGCTGAAGTACCAGAAGTTCATCGCCGGCACGCACCGCGACCTGGCCGAGGTGGAGTCCGCCTCCGCCCCCGACATCTTCGCCGCGCTGCGCAGCCGCGACGTGCTGCTGCACCACCCCTACGACTCCTTCTCGACCTCCGTGCAGGCGTTCCTGGAGCAGGCCGCCGCCGACCCGGACGTCCTCGCCATCAAGCAGACCCTCTACCGCACCTCGGGCGACTCCCCGATAGTCGACGCCCTCATCGACGCCGCCGAGTCCGGCAAGCAGGTGCTGGTCCTGGTCGAGATCAAGGCCCGCTTCGACGAGCACGCCAACATCAAGTGGGCCCGCAAGCTGGAGGAGTCGGGCTGCCACGTCGTCTACGGCCTGGTCGGGCTGAAGACCCACTGCAAGCTGTCCCTGGTGGTCCGCCAGGAGGGCGAGACCCTGCGGCGCTACAGCCACGTCGGCACCGGCAACTACCACCCGAAGACGGCCCGCCTGTACGAGGACCTGGGCCTGCTCACCGCCGACCCGCAGGTCGGCGCGGACCTCTCCGACCTGTTCAACCGCCTCTCCGGCTACTCCCGCCGGGAGACCTACCGGCGGCTGCTCGTCGCCCCCAAGTCGCTGCGCGACGGCCTGATCTCACGGATCAACAAGGAGGCGCAGCACCACCGCGCCGGGCGCCCCGCCTACGTGCGCATCAAGGTCAACTCGATGGTCGACGAGGCCGTCATCGACGCCTGCTACCGCGCGTCCCAGGCGGGCGTGCCGGTCGACATCTGGGTGCGCGGCATCTGCGCCATCCGGCCGGGCGTGCCGGGCCTGTCGGAGAACGTCCGCGTCCGCTCCGTCCTCGGCCGCTTCCTGGAGCACTCCCGCGTCTTCGCCTTCGGCAACGGCGGCGAACCGGAGGTGTGGATCGGCAGCGCGGACATGATGCACCGCAACCTCGACCGCCGCATCGAGGCCCTGGTGCGGGTCACCGACCCCGCCCACCGGGGCTCGCTCAACCGGCTCCTGGAGACGGGCATGTCCGACACCACCGCCTCCTGGCACCTCGGCCCGGACGGCGAGTGGACCCGGCACGCGACCGACCCCGACGGCCGGCCCCTGCGCAACATCCAGGAGATGCTCATAGACGCCCGGAGGCGCCGGCGTGGCACAGCGACACCCTGACCCGACCCACCCGGCGGCCGGACCCGTGCCGGCCGCCGCCCTGGAGCGCCACCTGCGCGCCCGGGCCACCGAGTTCCTCCGCGCGCTGCGCGCGCACCGGGAGGCCGGGGC
>NZ_JAAGMD010000898.1 GCF_010548465.1 Streptomyces sp. SID14436
GCGGTGCCGTGCTCGCCGCGGCGGAGAGGGCTTCGGCGAGGCCGCCGAGCTCCACGTGGACGACGAGGACCGGCTTGGCGGGGGCGGCGGCCGCGGCCGAGCGCAGGGCGTCCGCGAGCGCGGCGTCACCGACCGAGCCCTCCCCCACGGCCGGGATGGCGGTGACGACGACGGCGTCGCAGGTGTCGTCGGCCAGGGCCCCGGCCAGCGCGTCGTGGAAGTCGGCGGCCGAGGCGGCGGTGGTGAGGTCCCGCGGGGGCTGCGGGCGCAGGCCCTCGGCGAGGCAGGCGTCGTAGGTGAGCAGGCCCAGGGACTCGGAGTTGCCGAGGATCGCGACCCGGGGACCGCCGGGCAGCGGCTGGCGGGCGAGGAGGAGGCCCGCGTCGACGAGTTCCGTGATGGTGTCGACGTGGATCACCCCGGCCTGGCGCAGCAGCGCGGACACCGTGGCGTGCGGCAGTCGGGTGGCGCGGACCGCGTGGCCGCGCGGTCCCGCTCCGTGCCGGGCGCCCTGGACGACGACCAGCGGTTTGGCGGCGGCCGTGCGGCGCGCGAGGCGGGTGAACTTGCGCGGGTTGCCGATGGACTCCAGGTACATGAGGACGACGTCGGTGTCGGGGTCCTCGTACCAGTACTGCAGGAGGTCGTTGCCGGAGACGTCGGCCCGGTTGCCGGAGGAGACGAAGGTCGACACGCCGGTGACCCCGGTGACGCCCCCGCCGCGCCGGTGCAGGCGCGACAGCAGGGCCACGCCGATGGCGCCGGACTGGGCGAACAGTCCGATCCGGCCGGCGCGGGGCGGCTCGGGGGCGAGGGAGGCGTTGAGCCGGACGTCGGGCGAGGTGTTGATGACGCCGAAGGCGTTCGGGCCGATGATCCGCATGCCGTAGGTGCGGGCCTGCCGGACCAGGGCGCGCTGGAGTTCGCGTCCCTCGGGGCCGGACTCGGCGTAGCCCGCGGAGACGACGAGAAGTCCCTGGACGCCGTGTGCGCCGCATTCGGCGACGACCTCGGGCACGCGGTCGGAGGGGACCGCGACGACCGCCAGGTCGACGGGCCCGTCGATGTCCCCCACGGAGCGGAAGGCGGGCACCCCGTCCAGTTCCGCCGTGCCCTCGGGGAGCGCCTTGTTGACGGCGTACAGGCGTCCGGTGAAGCCCGCGTCGCGGATGTTGTCGAGGATGCTGCGGCCGACGCCGCCGGGGGTGCGGCCGGTGCCGATCACGGCCACGGCGCCGGGCGCCAGGAGCCGCTGGACGGAGCGCGCCTCGGCCCGCTGCTCGCGCGCCCGCTGCACGGCCATGGAGCGGTCGGTGGGCTCCAGGTCGAACTCCAGGCGGACGACGCCGTCCTCGAAGCTGCGCTTCTGGGTGTACCCGGCGTCCGTGAACACCTTGATCATCTTGGTGTTGGCGGGCAGCACCTCGGCGGCGAACCGGCGGATGCCGCGCTCCCGCGCGACCGCGCCGATGTGCTCGAGCAGGGCGGAGGCGACGCCCCGGCCCTGGTGGGCGTCCTGGACGAGGAAGGCGACCTCGGCCTCGTCGGCCGGGGCGGAGGCGGGCGTTCCGTCGGCGCCGATCCGGTCGTAGCGTACGGTGGCGATGAACTCGCCGCCGACGGTGGCCGCGAGTCCCACCCGGTCCACGAAGTCGTGGTGCGTGAAGCGGTGGACGTCCTTCGCGGACAGACGCGGGTAGGGCGCGAAGAAGCGGTAGTACTTCGACTCGTCCGACACCTGCTCGTAGAAGCTGACCAGGCGCTCCGCGTCATCGACGGTGATGGGGCGGACGCGGGCGGTGCCGCCGTCGCGCAGCACCACGTCGGCCTCCCAGTGAGCGGGGTACTCGTGCCGGTCCGAGGAGGTCTGCATGGGCCCCAGCGTACGGCTCGCTTCCGGCGACGGCGCGAGGCAGGCTGTGGGTGCGCAGGGCAGGGCCGAGGCCGCGGTCCGGCCCTGCGCCCGGAGCGGGAGCAGGTGCCGCGCCGGCATGCTTCACGATATGGGAAACTGGTCTAGACAACCCTGAACAGCGAAGGGCAGCATCACATGGCTGAGCGCCGCGTCAACGTCGGCTGGGCCGAGGGTCTCCACGCCCGCCCCGCCTCCATCTTCGTCCGAGCCGCCACGGCCGCAGGCGTCCCGGTGACGATCGCCAAGGCCGGGGGCGACCCCGTCAACGCGGCCTCCATGCTGGCCGTCCTGGGCCTGGGCGCCCAGGGCGGCGAGGAGATCGTGCTCGCCTCCGACGCCGACGGCGCGGACGCCGCACTGGACCGGCTCGCGAAGCTGGTCGCCGAGGGCCTCGAGGAACTGCCCGAAACGGTCTGACACCCGGATCCGTTTCACGGTGAACGTCGCCCGTCCGACGCGCACCGCATCGGCACAAAGGCCCGCCCGGTCCTCCGGGCGGGCCTTTCGCATTTCCTTTTCCGGGCAGGAAAAGAAACCCCCCGAATTACGTGCCTCTTTGTATACCGCGCCCGTATTAATTCCGTACGCCCGGCGTGTTGACGGAATGTTTCGAGGTCCTCACACGCTCCGCGGGACCGGCACCGGAGGCGGGACGCAGCCGGTGCGCGGCGTGCGCCCGCTCCAGGTGCTGGGCGGTGGCCGCCCGGGCCCGCTCCCCGTCGCCGCGGGCCACGGCGTCCACGATCAGGCCGTGCTCCGTCCACGTCGGGGCCGGGTCGGCCGGTTCCGCCACGGCGTACATCCAGGCGATCTTGTGGCGCAGCCCGGTCAGGGTCGAGGCCAGGGCGTGGCTGGCCGCGGCCTGGGCCAGCGTCTCGTGGAACCAGCCGTCGAGGGAGCGCAGGTCGTCGCTGCTCCCCTGGCGGGCCCGCTCCTGGCCCAGGCGGACGAGGCCGCGCAGCACCTTGAGGTGGGCGTCGGTGCGGCGCTGGGCCGCGCGGGCGGCACCGAGGGGTTCGAGCAGCAGACGCATCTCCAGCAGGTCCGCGGCCTCCCGCTCGGTGGGCTCGGCGACGCACGCGCCCGCGTGCCGCCGGGTCACCACGAACCCCTCCGCCTCCAGCGTCCGCAGGGCCTCGCGCACCGGGACCCGGGACACGCCGTAGCGGCGCGCCAGGAGTTCCTCGGTGAGCCGGCTTCCGCGCGGGTGGACCCCCGCGACGATGTCGTCCCGGACGGCGGCGCACAGTGAATGTGCGGGAACACGCATGGGCGGCCTCCGGCTATTTCCCGTGAAACGCCGTCGTCAGGCGTCCGTTCCGTGACTCTATTGCAATTCAGCGGATTGATTGACGCCGAGGGAACATTCATGCCTGTTTTTTGGACAACATGCGGGGCAACGCGAAAGCCCCGGCTCGGGGAGCCGGGGCCGTGCGGTGTTCCGGGTGGGCGCGGGGCCTGCCCGCGCACCCGTCAGAGGGAGACGCCGTGCGCGCGGAGGTAGGCGACGGGGTCGAGGTCCGAGCCGTAGTCGGCACTCGTACGGGCCTCGAAGTGCAGGTGCGCGCCGGTGACGTTGCCGGTCGAGCCGGAGAGGCCGATCTGCTGGCCCGGGGTGACCTGCTGGCCGGCCGAGACATTGACCGACGACAGGTGGCCGTACTGGGTGTAGGTGCCGTCGTGCATCTTGATGACGACCTGGTTGCCGTACGCGCCGCCCCAGCCGGCCTCGACGACCGTGCCGGCGCCGACGGACTGGACGGGCGTGCCGTTCGCGGCGTGGAAGTCGACACCGGTGTGGCTGCCGGAGGACCAGACGGCGCCGCCGGTCTTGTAGCCGGTGGACACGTAGGAGCCCGGGATCGGCGAGACGAAGGCGTTGAGACGCTCACGCTCGGCCTCGCGGGCTGCGCGCTCCTTCTCGGCGCGGACCTTCTCTGCCTCCTTGGCGGCCTTCTCGCGCGCGGCCTCCTCGGCCGCCTTGCGGGCCTCGGCCTCGGCGGCCTCACGGGCGGCCTCGTGCTGGGCGGCCGCCTGGGCGTCGATCCGGTCGGCGACGGTGTCGCCGAGGGTGACGACGGGGGTGATACCGGTCTGGGCCGCTGCGGGTTCGGCGGCCAGCGCGGGTGCCGCGAGGGAGCCGACGACGCCGCTGCCGGTCAGGGCCGCGACGCCCGCCGCGCGAGCGGTGCCGCGGTGGATGCGGCCGGGGCGGCGGTGCTTGCCGGTGGCGCGGGTGAACGCCATGTACAGGCTGGTCCTTTCCTTCCCTCTCGCCTACCGGGTTAGCTGACGGGTTCGGAGCAGGAAGGTCTCCTACGGACCCCCTCGCGACACGCGCGGGCGCCCGATTCACCCCAGGGACGGTGGGTCCCCGGCTCCCCTGGCTCGCGCCGTACGGGGACTCGGCGATGGCTGTCCGGTGCCGCGGATGCGGCGCACTGCCTGACGAACAGCCCGCACGAAGCTATGCGGGAGGCGGGTCAATCCCCAAACGGATCCCGGTTTTTGTAGCGCATGCCACAGGGCAGACAGGCAGCCTCTGCCTCAATTCGGGCATAAGTGGGCCCTGGTGACGTTGTCGTCACCAGGGCCCACACGCGGGTGGTGCCGCCGCGGCGGTCTACTCGGCCGCCACCACGGTCACTTCGCCGATCCCGAGTGCCTCCACGGGCGCCTTGATCTGCGCGGCGTCACCGACCAGGACGGTCACCAGCCGGTCGACCGGGAAGGCGTTCACCACCGCCGCGGTGGCCTCCACGGTGCCGGTCGCGGCCAGCCGGCGGTACAGCTCTGCCTGGTAGTCGTCGGGCAGGTGCTGCTCCACCTGGTCCGCGAGGGTGCTCGCGACCGCCGCCGCCGTCTCGTACTTCAGGGGTGCGACGCCCACCAGGTTCTGCACGGCGACGTCCCGCTCCTCGTCGGTCAGCCCGTCGGCGGCGAGGGTGCGCAGCACGTTCCACAGGTCCTGCAGCGCGGGCCCGGTGTTCGGGGTGTCCACGGAGCCGCTGATGGCGAGCATGGCCGCGCCCGTGCCGTCCGGCGCGGACCGGAGGACCTGGCCGAAGGAGCGGACGCCGTAGGTGTAGCCCTTCTCCTCGCGCAGGACGCGGTCCAGGCGGGAGGTGAGGGTGCCGCCGAGGCAGTACGTGCCGAGCACCTGGGCGGGCCACACCTGGTCGTGCCGGTCGGCGCCGACGCGGCCGATGAGCAGCTGCGTCTGGACGGCTCCCGGACGGTCCACGATGACCACCCGGCCGGTGTCGTCGGCGATCACGGGCGGCACCGGCCGGGGCTGCCCCGGCGAGCCGGTCCACGCGCCGAGCGTGTCCCCGAGCAGCGCCTGGAGGTCGACGCCGGTCAGGTCGCCGACGACCACGACGGTGGCCGTGGCGGGGCGCACGTGCTTCTCGTAGAAGGCGCGCACGGCCGCCGAGTCGATGCCCTCGACGGTCTCCTCGGTGCCCTGCCGGGGGCGCGACATGCGCGCGTCGGCCGGGAAGAGCTCCTTGGAGAGCTCCTTGGCCGCCCGGCGGGAGGGGTTGGCCAGCTCGTGCGGGATCTCGTCGAGGCGGTTGCGGACCAGACGCTCGATCTCGCTGTCGGCGAAGGCGGGCGCCCTGAGGGCGTCGGCGAGCAGGCCCAGGCCCTTGGCCAGCCGCGAGGCCGGCACCTCCAGGCTGAGACGGACGCCGGGGTGGTCGGCGTGGGCGTCCAGGGTGGCGCCGCAGCGCTCGAGTTCGGCGGCGAACTCCTCGGCGGAGTGCTTGTCGGTGCCCTCGGAGAAGGCCCGCGCCATGATCGTGGCGACGCCGTCGAGGCCGGCCGGTTCCGCGTCGAGGGGCGCGTCGAGGACCACCTCGACGGCGACGACCTGCTGGCCCGGGCGGTGGCAGCGCAGGACGGTCAGGCCGTTGTCGAGCGTGCCCCGTTCGGGGGCCGGGAAGGCCCAGGGCTTGGCGTCGCCCGCCTGCGGCCGGGGGTGGAAGTCCATCGTGGCGAGCTCGGTCACTTCGCCGCCTCCTCGTTCTCGTCGGTGCCGGCGGCCGCGGCGGCCTGTGCGGGTTCCTCGTCCCCGGCGGCGAGGGGCTCGTAGACGAGCACCGCGCGGTTGTCGGGGCGCAGTCGGGCCTTGGCGACCTCCTGGACCTCCTCGGCCGTCACGTCGAGGACCCGGCTCACCGCGGTCAGGGCGAGCTGCGGGTCGCCGAACAGGACGGCGTACCGGCACAGTTCGTCGGCGCGGCCCGCCACCGTGCCGAGCCGGTCCAGCCACTCGCGCTCCAACTGGGCCTGGGCGCGTTCCATCTCCTCGGCCGTGGGGCCCTCCTCGGCGAACCGGGCGAGCTCCTCGTCGATGGCCGCCTCGATCACCGGCACCTCGACGTCGCCGGACGTCTTCACGTCCAGCCAGCCCAGGGAGGGCGCCCCGGCCAGCCGCAGCAGACCGAACCCGGCCGCGACGGCGGTGCGGTCCCGCCGCACGAGACGGTTGTAGATCCGCGACGACTCCCCGCCGCCGAGGACGGTGAGCGCCAGGTCCGCCGCGTCGCACGCGCGGGTGCCGTCCTCGGGCAGCCGGTAGGCGGCCATCAGCGCCCGCGCGGGCACCTCCTCGACGACGACCTCGCGCAGTTCCTCGCCGATCACGTCCGGCAGCGAGCCGTCGCGCGGCTCGGGCTTGCCGTCGTGGGACGGGATGGAGCCGAAGTACTTCTCGATCCAGGCGAGCGTCTGCTCGGGGTCGATGTCGCCGACCACGGACAGCACGGCGTTGTTCGGCGCGTAGTAGGTGCGGAAGAACTGGCGGGCGTCCTCCAGGGTCGCCGCGTCCAAATCCGCCATCGAGCCGATGGGCGTGTGGTGGTAGGGGTGGCCCTCCGGGTAGGCGAGAGCGGTCAGCTTCTCGAACGCCGTGCCGTAGGGGACGTTGTCGTAGCGCTGGCGGCGCTCGTTCTTGACGACGTCGCGCTGGTTCTCCATGGACTCCTCGTCCAGGGCGGCCAGCAGGGAGCCCATGCGGTCGGCCTCCAACCAGAGGGCGAGCTCCAGCTGGTGGGCGGGCATGGTCTCGAAGTAGTTGGTGCGCTCGAAGCTGGTGGTGCCGTTGAGCGAGCCGCCCGCGCCCTGCACCAGCTCGAAGTGACCGTTGCCCTTGACCTGGGCGGAGCCCTGGAACATCAGGTGCTCGAAGAGGTGAGCCAGGCCGGTGCGCCCCTTGACCTCGTGGCGCGAACCGACGTCGTACCAGAGGCACACCGCGGCGACCGGGGTCAGGTGGTCCTCGGAGAGCACCACGCGCAGGCCGTTGGCCAGGCGGTGCTCGGTCGCTGTCAGGCCGCCGGAGCCTGCCTGGGCTGTGGCCGTGTGACCCATGACCATGTACGTCCCTTCGATCGCGGAGGCGGTGGTCCCACCCGCCGTTTCTGCCGGTCCTGCCACTGTATGCAAGCGTCCGGAGCACCGGCGAAGTTCCCGGAGGTCACGGGCTACGCCCACAGCGAGAACCCGGGGGCGCGCGGTGGCGCGCCTTCGGTGCCCGGGACGGGTGGGGCGCGGGGGGCGCCGGCCAGGGGCGCGGCGCCGGGGTGGCTGCCCGG